>NZ_JBXWOP010000031.1:0-29045 GCF_059610965.1 Ruegeria sp. CDSB136 | reverse complement strand
ACCCGTCAGCACCGCCTCAGCAGCGCCGGTGAAGGGGGTTCTAAGCATAACACTTATCAGCCGCAAGTGAAAAAACAGAAGAAATCGAAAAAAGTTTGAGCAACAAATTTTCTCATTTAAAAACATATTATTAAGTCGATGCTACGCTCGAAAAACTACAGACGACGGCATGGAAACGCACTAAATCCAGACAGCAAGACATTTATCCACAAGCTTGCCCACAGACTCGCCCTTGGTCAGGCAGAGTCTGCCGTCCTGAACCGCATCAAGGCTTCGGTCATCGGAAGGCGCAAAGCCAGAAGACCAACGATCAAGCCCAGATAAACCAGCGGCTCGATCTGAAATCCCTTTGCCAACATCACATAGTGTAGCCCGCCCAGAATTGCCGCCGGATAGACAAGACGGTGCAGCTTGCGCCAAACCGGACCCAAATGCCGGACTGACCAATTGTTCGAGGTCAGCGCGAGCGGCAGTAAAAACAAGAAGCCGGCCATCCCGACAGTAATATAGGGGCGCTTGAGTATATCCGCCCAGATTTGACCCGGCACCTGTACGTCCAGAACAAGCCAGACCAGCAAGTGAAAACTGACATATCCGAATGTCAGAACACCGATTGTCCTGCGGAACTTCATCAGGTTCAGGCCCAGATGCTTGCGCAGCGGAGTGATCGCCAGTCCGAAAATCAACAACTGAAGAGCCATTTCGCCATATTCGTGCTCCAGGGCTTCAATAGGCTCCACGCCAAGACCTCCGGTCAACCCCTGATAAAACAACCAGGGTGCCGGCAGGAAACCGACCAGATAGATCAGCCAGACCGGGATTCGTCGCAGGTGATGATTCAAAAACTGCATGGTCTCAGTAGTTTTTCGCCAGATCCATGCCTTCGTAAAGACCGGCAACCTCTGTCTCATAGCCATTGAACATCAGCGTGGGCTCGCGTTTGGCAAACAGCCCGCCTCCGATGCGGCGCTCAGCGGCCTGCGACCAGCGCGGGTGATCCACATTCGGATTAACGTTACTATAGAATCCATACTCACGCGGGTTCGACATGTTCCAGCTGGTTGGTGGCTGCGTGTCTGTCAGCGTTATCCGGACAATCGACTTGATGGATTTGAAGCCGTATTTCCACGGAACCACCAGACGCAGGGGTGCGCCATTCTGGTTCGGGATCGGCTTGCCATAGATGCCCGTCGCCATGATCGTCAACGGATGCATGGCTTCATCCAGACGCAACCCTTCGCGATAAGGCCATTCCAGGATCGGGTATTGCACCCCCGGCATTTCGTCGGGGCGATAGGCGGTTTCGAATGCCACGTATTTGGCGCCCTCCTGAACCCCTGCCATGGCCAGCAGATCAGCCAGCTCGAACCCGTTCCAAGGGATAACCATTGACCACGCCTCGACGCAACGGAAACGGTAGATACGCTCCTCTACCGTCATTTCTGACATGATGTCCTTAAAGTCGTATTCGCCGGGGCGATCAACCAGACCATCTATCTTCACGCTCCATGGTTCGGTTTTCAGCGAAGCGGCATACTTTGCCGGGTCATCCTTGCCCGTGCCGAACTCATAGTAGTTGTTGTATGAGGTGATCTCTTCCCACGTGTTGGGCTCAAGCGTGTTCTGTGCAGCCGCAGGCTTTGTCATCGCTGTCAATCCGACACCGGCCAGACCGGCCATGACCTGCCGCCGGTTCAGAAACGCCGACTTCGGGGTGACGTCTGCATGTGTCAGTGTGTTTCTCCAGCGATACGCCATTTGGGTCTCCATAATCCGTATTTCCCGGGCTCGGGATCGCCCGCTCATACCACATTGTCACCGCTATATACGCTCCAATCTGATGACATTCTCGCAAGCTGACGCAGCTGTTACCCGTGTTACAGGGTGGATGGGCGGCCAAGATCCACAACGCTTTCATCTGGGCGCAATTTGATCGGCCCGTTGAAAAGCCTTCTCTTTACAAAGAAAATGCCGAGCGCGCAGTCTGTATCATGCTGTCAGATGCGAAATTGTCGCCTATGGAAATGACAGCCTGAAAGGGAGAGGACTAATGTGTGACATCTGCGTAGTTAACGCGGTCAAGGACCGCATGCTGTCAAGACGGGGATTCTTCAAGGCAGCGGCAGCCTCTGGCGCGGCAATTGCCGCAACGGGCGCGACCGCGCCCGCCGCTCTGGCCCTAGGTCATGGCAAGGTCGAAGATATGACCCATACACTAAGTGCCGATTTCCCAACCTGGGGAGGTGACCCCGGTTTTGCCGGTGATCAGGTTTTCAATTTTGGGGAACACGGGTTTAACCTGTTCAATCTTACAATCAACGAGCATACCGGCACGCATATCGACGCCCCACTGCATTTTTCCGCGGATGGCCTGTCTGTTGATGAAATACCGGTGACGGATCTTGTTGCCCCGCTCTGCGTGGTCGACATCGCAGCACGGGCCGCCGAAGATGCGGACACACTGCTTACGCCGGACGATCTGAAAGCGTGGATTGCAGCCAACGGCGACATTCCTGACGGAGCCTGCGTGGCAATGCATTCAGGTTGGGCAGGCAAGACAGCCACCGATGAGTTCCGCAATTTTGACGGCGAGGCCCAGCACTACCCAGGCTTTCACGTTGAAGCCGCGCAGATGCTGATGGAGGAGACCGGCGCACGCTCGATTGCGGTAGACACTTTGTCATTGGACCACGGCATGTCGGCGGACTTTGCAACTCATTACGCCTGGCTTCCTTCCGGACGTTTCGGAATTGAATGCCTTGCCGGGCTTGATCTGGTACCTGCTTCGGGTGCGACCCTCGTCATAGGCGCGCCAAAACATGCAGGCGGGACAGGAGGACCCGCACGAATTTTTGCACTGATCTGACGACACCGGGACGATCAATAAAGGGCTCGCTGCGATGGTGAGCCCTTGCTGCTTGGGCAATTGCTTCAGCGAGACCGAAGCAGCCAATCGATTGAAGCCGCCTGAACCAAACATGTTTTGTCTTGACCTAAACCTACCTTGAGCAATCAGGGTCCATTCGAAGACCGGATAGCAATAGAAGGATTCGCATGTGCATGTCCTGACAATTCTTGATCATCCAGATCCCAACTCATTCACCGTCGCTGCGGCGCGGAGCTTTATGGAAGGTGCGACAGCGGCCGGTCACACCACCGAGCTTGGCGACCTGCATGCAGAAGGTTTTGATCCGCGCTGGTCCATGGCCGATGTAGAAGGAAATCTGGCCTCTGACGCGCTGTCAGACGTTGTTGCCGAGCAGTCGCGAATTGCGCGCGCCGACGCAATTTGCCTGGCTTTTCCCCTGTTTTGGTGGGGAATGCCGTCCATGACGAAAGGCTGGGTTGATCGCGTATGGACCTGGGGGTGGGCGTATGACCAGTTGAATGATCCCGAGAAATCGCTCCAGAGGCCTCGCACCGGAGTACTGTTGGTACCAGCAGGGGCCCGATCCGACGAAATGGAAAGCGCGGGATATCTTCAGGCGCTGGAAACAAGCTGGATTCAGGGTACCTTTGGGTATTTTGGGTTTTCACCACGCAAGCTTGTCGTTCTTCACGGATCGACCGGGTCGGAATCCCGGCGAAAAGCTCTGCTGGACAAGTGCAACACTATCGGCCAGACCTTGCCTTTGCCTGAGAACCACTAGGATACATATCGGCTCGTGGTATGGCTTGTTTGAACTCAATTGCGACGGCCGGAGCAATTTGATCGCCGCCCAAACCCGATCAGAATTTCAGACAAGATTGTTTGAATAGCCTGATAAACACTTACTTAAACGTCAGTGCATATTCTCTTTCAAATGCTTCACCATCAAGCTGGCAGAACTGGTTGCGGCTTCCAGAGACGAATGGGAATGTTCATCGCGGTAGAGCACGATCCCATCCTCACCAAAGTAGTTACAAACCGGCCCCGGGCAATAAAAGTCGAACAGATCCACAAAGATCGCAGTTTCGTTTTCCTCAAGCGTTGACAGTTCGGTGCGGACCCCGCCAACCCGTTTGAGAGTTTGCTCGCGCGTCAGGTAGTGGCATGGACCGCCATTGGGCGCAAACCACTGGGCAACTGCCACCTCGGGTGTGCATCGAGCCTCGCGGACAAGAGGCAAAGGACCAACAATTGCGAGCGAGATATCTTGTTCATTCAATTCACGGGCAAACCGCTGAATACCTTCCAAGTAACGCTGCAGAACCACGTCATCCTTCCCGCCTGAGCCGTACGAAAGCCCGCCAAGATCGCTAAGCATCAGAACCACATCCCCGGCACGAAGTTCACGTACCAATTCAGGCACTGCGTCTTCCCAATAGTGTTGATTGGCTTCTTGCCATGGTCCATTGTAACCAAGCTCAGGCACTGGCTGTGCGCCCCAGCTGGAGGTTAACAGAACCGCCCAGTCTTCGGTTTCCGAAATCTCTCGAAATGCTCCGCCAAAGGCGACGGAGAACGAGTTTCCGACCACCAGTATGCGCTTTTCAGCCGTTTCCCATGAACCGAAGACGCAGCCTTCAATTGGAATGGACCTCCCGACCTCGGTTGCGTCTCTGATAATACAAGGCCTTCCCTGCCAGACAGAACCATCATTTGCCTTCAACGGCGCCTCGAGGGTCGCCGGACCTCGTTGAGCAAGCGCCGGAGACACGCCGGAGTACAGGTTCCGGCTCACATCTTCTGACAAGACCCAAAGGGCAATCAACGTTGTGACCAGCGCGGAGGACCCAACCAGGTAACCCGGCATTCTGGCTGCGGTCCACTTGGAATGGCGCAGAGGATTCTCGACAAACCGGTAGGACAGCGTAGCAGCCCCAAACATCACGAGAACAAAAAACGGTGCAGTGATCGCGGTTAGCCCGATCGTCCATTTGGCCAGAACGGCAACTGGCCAATGCCACAAGTACAGCGAGTATGAGATCTTACCGACCCAGCGAAGCGGCGTATTCGAAAGCGCCTTCGAGAAGATTCCGGTCCGGACGGGGAACAGCAACAAGGTCGCCGACAAGACAACGGCAATGACCGTTGCAAAGTTGCGATTCAAGTCGACCTGTAAGGCAAACAAGATCAGCAACAGCCCCAGACAAACCGGAACGATCAGAGAGTTGAAACGCTGCGGTCGCCAATGTCTGATCAGCACGGCAATGGCCACACCCAGCCCCAGCTCCCAGGCCCGGAAGTAGATCATGTAAAACGTGCCCACCGGATCCGCCTTGGCAAACAGCAAGTACGCTCCAAGCGACGCCAAGCAAAACACCGCCAATACCGTGATTGAAATCAGGTTCACCCTGCGCGGCAAAGCTGCTGACAGCGATAACCACGCAGCAAGTGGAAAGAGAATATAGAATTGTTCTTCAACACCAAGGGACCAGGTATGCGTGAACAGGTTGAGATCCAGCAACCTGCCGAAATAATCAAATTGCTGATTATAAAAGAAAAAATTTGAAAGCCCGACAGACGCCCAAAAAGCGGTCTTCGTGTTGTCCTCCATGTCCTGAATAAAGAACGAACCCACTAGTGAGGACAGCAGAAGACACACAAACAAAGCCGGCGCCAGCCGCTTGAAGCGGCGCGCAAAGAAATGAGAAGCATTGGGCCAGAACTTCGTCCAATCCCAATCGATGACGGATCGGGCGATGACAAACCCTGAAATCACGAAGAAGACATCGACGCCCAGGAATCCGTAAGGAAGAAGATCGAGGCCGAGATGATCAATCAATACAGCCAGAACAGCAACGCCGCGAAGACCTTCAATATCTCCGCGAAACTTGGATGGCTCCCCGCCGGGGCCATGGATTTCTGTCTGTTGCATACTGGTTATCCGAGATTGCCCTGCGTGATTGCCGTGAATGAGCGATATGCGGTTTACCAGACTTTTAGCCAAAAAGACAAATAACCGCCAATATGGCGGTTATTTATCAGTTCAAATGTCAGATCAGTGCACCACGGCATCATCCGGGCGGGGCCGTTCCGACGTTCCCAGCCGGTCACCGATGATCAGGCCATCGGCCCCTGCCGTCACCGGAACAGTCTCGCCATCCTTGATCTCACCAGCCAGAAGGGCTTCGGCGAGCGGGTTCTGCAGTGCACGTTGGATCACGCGCTTGAGCGGGCGCGCACCGAAGACCGGATCGTAGCCTTCGTTCGCCAGCCATTCCTTCGCACCATCGTCCAAAGCCAGCTCGATCTTGCGGGCAGCCAGACGTTTTTGCAGGCGCGCCATCTGGATATCGACGATGCCATCCATATCGGCACGCTTGAGGCGGTCGAAGATGATGGTCTCATCCAGACGGTTCAGGAACTCGGGTCGGAAATGCGCCCGGACTGCATCCATCACGTCACGCCGCGCCTGCGCGCTGTCCGCGCCCTCGGGCAACTGGCTCAGCGCCTGCGACCCAAGGTTCGACGTCAGGATAATCAGCGTCTGCTTGAAGTCCACCGTGCGGCCCTGACCATCGGTCAGGACGCCATCGTCGAGAACCTGCAACAGCACGTTGAAGACATCCGGGTGCGCTTTTTCGACTTCATCGAACAGCACGACCTGATAAGGCCTGCGCCGCACGGCTTCGGTCAGCACACCGCCTTCGTCGTAACCAACATAGCCCGGAGGGGCACCGATCAGACGGGCAACCGCGTGTTTCTCCATGAACTCTGACATGTCGATGCGGACCATCGCATTGTCGTCGTCGAACAGGAAGTTCGCAACGGCCTTGGTCAATTCGGTTTTGCCCACACCGGTCGGGCCCAAGAACAGGAACGAGCCCAGTGGACGGCCTTCGTCATTCAGACCGGCACGGGCCCGGCGAACGGCGTTGGCCACGGCAGTGACCGCCGCATCCTGACCGATCACGCGGGAATGCAGATCATCTTCCATCCGCAGCAGCTTCTCACGCTCGCCCTCCAGCATTTTCGAGGTTGGGATACCGGTCCAGCGTTCGACCACCGAAGCGATCTGTTCCGGGCGCACCGTTTCCTCGGCCATCATCTCGCTGCTTTCGGCGTTCTCGGCCTCGGTCAACTTCTTTTCAAGCTCGGGGATGACGCCGTAAGACAGCTCACCCGCTTTGGCGAGGTTGCCTTCGCGCTTGGCGATCTCCAAGTCAGCCCGCGCTTTGTCGAGTTGTTCTTTCAGATCCCGCGCGCCAGCCAGCTTGTCGCGTTCAGCCTGCCATTGGGCGGTCATCTCGGCGGATTTCTCCTGCAGGTCGGCCAGATCCTTTTGCAAGGTTTCCAGACGATCCTTGGAGGCCGCATCATCCTCAAGCTTCAGCGCCTCTTCCTCGATCTGCATCTGCAGAATCTGGCGATCCAGCTGATCGAGCTCCTCGGGCTTGGAATCCACCTCCATCCGCAGACGCGACGCCGCCTCATCGACAAGGTCGATGGCCTTATCGGGCAGGAAGCGGTCGGTGATATAGCGATGCGACAAAGTCGCCGCCGAGACCAGCGCCGAGTCCGAGATGCGCACGCCATGGTGCAGCTCGTATTTCTCCTTGATGCCGCGCAGAATGCTGATCGTGTCCTCGACCGACGGCTCCTGCACCATCACAGGCTGAAACCGGCGCGCAAGGGCCGCGTCTTTTTCGACGTACTTGCGGTATTCGTCCAGCGTGGTCGCACCGATACAATGCAACTCACCCCGGGCAAGCGCGGGCTTGATCAGGTTGGCGGCATCCATCGCGCCTTCGGATTTACCCGCACCGACCAGCGTGTGCATCTCATCGATGAACAGGATGATCTCACCAGCGGCCTCGGTCACCTCGGTCAAAACGGCCTTGAGGCGTTCTTCGAACTCACCGCGGTATTTCGCACCAGCGATCAGCGCGCCCATGTCGAGCGCCAGCAGTTTCTTGTCCTTCAGCGATTCCGGCACATCACCATTGATAATGCGCAGGGCCATGCCCTCGGCAATCGCGGTTTTACCGACGCCGGGTTCCCCGATCAGAACCGGGTTGTTCTTGGTGCGGCGCGACAGAACCTGCATCGAGCGGCGGATTTCCTCATCCCGCCCGATGATCGGGTCGATCTTGCCTTCGGCAGCGGCCTCGGTCAGGTCGCGCGCGTATTTCTTGAGCGCGTCATAGCCCTCTTCCGCCGACGCGGTGTCAGCGGTACGACCCTTACGGATATCGTTTATCGCTTCGTTAAGCTTCTGGGCGGATACGGCCCCGGCTTCCAATGCCTCTTTGGCCTTGGATTTCACCATGCACAGCGCCATCAACACGCGTTCGACCGGCACAAAACTGTCGCCTGCTTTGGTGGCGAGCTTCTCGGCCTCGGCCAACACCTTGGCTGTCTGGCCGTCCATGTAAATCTGGCTCGCGTCGCCGCTGACTTTTGGAATCTTGCCCATTGCGGTGTCCAGCGCCTCGACCACACGGCCTGGCGCGCCGCCCGCGCGCGTGATCAGATTGCTTGCCAGCCCCTGATCATCATCCATCAATGCTTTGAGTATATGTGTGGGCTCCAACCTCTGATGCCCTTCGCGCAGCGCAATGGTCTGCGCGGCCTGCACGAATCCCCGTGCCCGCTCGGTGAACTTATTCAAGTCCATATTATTCTCCTTTTCTCAAGCGCCCTGAATGTGATGCGCCCGCTTGGCGGCACGCTTCGGTCTGGGCCTCACATTCAATTTGGGAAATGTCTTCACGGCTTCAAGGGGCCAGGTTTCAATATTCGGCCTTATCCCCGCGGTATTGAGTAAACCGTGTAGCCGCCGGTCTCAGCCATTTGCCTGGCTTCGTACATGTCCACAAGCGATTGCGCCGCATCGCTGCCCGTCGGGCACGACACCAGATCGGCGGTATGATCCAGAAATTCGACGGTAAATTCGGTCTCGCCTGTGAGCTGGCACCAGTCATCCTCTGATCGATATCCACGCACCAGCAGCAGATCATCATTGGTCGGGGCCGGGGCAGCGCCTGTGTCAGGTGTATTGACGCGCGGCGCCTCATCACACGCGAAAAGCGCCAGGGCCGCCCCAAGCAAAATCAGTTTCTTCATATCGCGGTTCCCTATTCATTATCACGAATTGGCAGGATCATAGCACAGAGTTGAATCCGCTAAGTGATCTGCATCACCCGGTTATCATGCATGGACAGAGCGTACCGAACCCGTTAGGACGCAGACGTTTGCCAAATAGGAGCCTGCCCATGTCCGATGACCGCCTGATCGTTGCCCTTGATGTTCCGAATGCCCTGCAAGGGTTGGCCATGGCCGAGCGGCTGGGCGACAGCGTTTCGTTCTACAAGATCGGGTTGGGAATGCTGACCGGTGGCGGATTGGCCCTGGCCAATGAGCTGAAGCAGGACCACGGCAAACGCATCTTTCTGGACATGAAGCTGTTCGACATCGGCAACACGGTGGAAAACGCAGTACGCGGGTTGGCGCAATTCGATCTGGATTTCCTGACCGTGCATGGCGATCCGCACGTGGTTCGCGCGGCCAAAGAAGGGGCGGCAGGCAAAGACCTCAGGATTTTGGCGGTAACGATCCTGACTTCGCTCAACCGCGACGATCTGGATGCCAGCTTGCTGAAAGACGGAACAGTGCAGGAACTGGTCGTTGAACGTGCCGCGCGCGCGCTGGAAGCCGGGGCCGACGGGGTCATTGCAAGTCCGCAGGAAGCAGCCCTGATCCGCGCCCTGCCCCAGGCCGAAGGTCGGCTGATAGTCACACCTGGTGTCCGCCCTGCAGGGGCCGCTTTGGGCGACCAGAAACGCGTGGCCACACCTGCCAGCGCCATCGGCGACGGGGCCGATCATATCGTGGTTGGCCGTCCGATTTATCAAGCTGACGACCCAAAAGCAGCAGCCGAGGCCGTTTTGGCAGAGCTAAATTCTTTGACCAGAACCTAATCTGGCATGGATGATTGACGTAGCCGATACAGCCAAATCGGCTCGCAACGCCTTGACCTTAGGTCAATTTCGGTGACAGCCGCGCCAAATCGTCCCTGTGCCTGAAAACACACATGAAAAACACAAGTTCACAACGCAGGCTCTCAGCTCTGTCGTAATTGTAAGTTTTGGGCGATTCTTTAGGGGTATACTCCCCAACGGGCCATTTCTTCCTGAGGTCCGTTACCTCCCCCCGCGCAAGTGCGGGGGGTCTTCTTTGGCAAAAACCAGGTCTCCCATCACTGCGCGACGCCCGACAAGAGGTCCCGCAATCAGTGGCGTTTACCGGATGCGCAACCACTTCAAAAATCTCTCCTATGGCGCAATCCGCAAGGACATCATGGCCTTCGCGCCAACGCTGCGAAGATCTCTGCAGCCCGGTTAAGGAATACTCCGTAAGTCGTTTCCGTGAATCACCACCGATTCTGGTTCAGAAAACAGCACCGCCTTTTGCCGTGTCGAAATCCATGTGCCGCTTTTGCTTTGTTCTGAACCACGTTAGAATTTAGCGGATTGCTCGGGCGAACCAAGCCCGCGCCGGGCTAGGAAGTGACTGAAATGCCTGCTCTCTGTCAGGATTGCCTTACACAAATGGAAGCCGGAAGCAGGTGCCCGTCCTGCGGCAGCCCGCGCGTCAAATCGCATCCGGAGCTTTTTGAGCTGAACATCGCGCACATGGACTGCGATGCCTTCTATGCCTCGGTCGAAAAAAGGGACAATCCAGAACTCGCAGATAAGCCGGTTATCATTGGCGGCGGCAAACGCGGGGTCGTGTCCACCGCCTGCTATGTGGCACGCATTCGGGGCGTGCGATCGGCCATGCCGATGTTCAAGGCATTGCAGCTGTGCCCCGACGCGGTGGTCATCAAACCGCGCATGTCGGTTTATGCGGACGTGTCACGTCAGATCCGGTCGATGATGGATGAACTGACCCCGATTGTGGAGCCATTGTCGCTGGATGAAGCCTTTATGGACCTGTCTGGAACCTATCGCCTGCACGGCGCCCCACCAGCGGTGATGCTGGCGCGGTTGGTCAAGCGCATGAAAGATGAGCTGGGCCTGACCGGGTCAATCGGACTAAGTCACAACAAGTTTCTGGCCAAGGTTGCATCCGACCTTGATAAGCCGCGCGGATTTTCAGTGATCGGCAAGGCCGAGACTGCAGAATTCCTGCACAACAAGCCTGTACGGCTGATCTGGGGCATTGGCCCTGCGGCCCAGGACTCTCTGGATCGGGCTGGTATTCGCAGTTTTGCCGATTTGTTGCGTTGGGATCAGGAGGCTTTGACCGCACGGTTCGGGTCGATGGGTTATCGGCTGTGGCACCTGGCGCGCGGGCAGGACAAGCGCCGCGTTTCCGGCAATGAGCCGATGAAATCAATCAGCAATGAAACGACTTTCTTCGAGGATACGGCCAGTATCGACATTCTGGACGGGCATTTGTGGCGTATGTCCGAGAAAGTGGCCGACAGGGCCAAGGCCAAGGGGTTGGCGGGACGGGTCGTTACACTGAAACTCAAGAAGGCCAATCACAAGATCATCACACGGCGCGTTTCCCTGCGCGACGCGACTCAGATCGCCGACCGCATCTATCGAACGGCGCGTGGGCTTTTTGATCAGGTCGGAGATCAGGGACCATATCGCCTGCTTGGTTGCGGATTGTCGGATCTGTGCCCCGAGCACCAGGCCGATATTTCGGGCGACCTGCTGGACCCCGGTGCGGCAAAGCGGTCACAGGCAGAGCGGGCCACAGATGAAATCCGACGACGTTTTGGATCTGAGGCGATCGTGAAAGGGCGCGCGTTGCGCTAGGGCTATTCGGCAGCCAGACGGGCCGGTTCGGCGCCGATGCAGGCAATCTCTGAGATCACATCGCGCAGTATGGCGCGGAATTCATCGAAATTTTCGCTGGGCTCAATGGTGTCTTCGTTCATATAAAGCGACCGGTCGATTTCAATCTGAACCGCATGTTGATGACGCACGGGGCGACCATAGGTCTGGGTCACGTAAGCACCGGCAAACGGGGCATTGCGCGCTACATTCAACCCGGCAGATTCAAAGGCAGCTTCGATTCGATCGACGACCTCACCATTCGCTGATGCCCCAAACCGGTCGCCCAGAACAATTTCCGGCCGTTTAGTCTGTGCATTGCTGGCCATTGCGACGGCTTCATGTGGCATCGAATGGCAATCGATCAAAATAGCCTGCCCAAATGCCTCGTGCGATTCTGACAAAAGGGACTTCAGGCGTGCGTGATACGGGCGCCAGCATGTGTCGATCCGCAGGCGCGCTTCGTCCATCGTCAGTTTCCCGCGATAGATGGCCCGACCGTTGGCAACCACGCGCGGAATCACACCCAACCCGGACGCAACACGCGGGTTGTGACCATGTCTGCGCGCGCCTTCGATCAGGGCCGGATCCAGTTCATCGGCACTGCGATTCAGATCCAGGTATGCGCGCGGCATTGCAGCCGATATCAGCGGCGCACCAAATTCGGATGCCGGGGCAAACAGCTGATCGACAAAAGCATCCTCCGAGGATCGAATCACGCTTGGGCTTAACACTGTCTTCTTGAGCAGGGACTCAGGGTAGACGCGCCCGCTGTGTGGAGAGGAAAACACCACGCATGACGTACGCTTGACGGGCAATTCCAGTATATAGGCTGCGTTTGACATGGTGACTCCTTGTTCGCACTCAACATAGACCGGAAAATAGTTCTTCCAAACCCCTTGAACCCCTTTGCGACTCCTTTTATAGACCCCGCTACCGGCGCGGGGTTCCGCGCCCCATTTCGTTATGGGGCACATCTCGCAAAGGTAAGTGGGCGGTTAGCTCAGCGGTAGAGCACTTCGTTGACATCGAAGGGGTCACAAGTTCGATCCTTGTACCGCCCACCATCGTTTTCACTGCTTCGGGTCTGACCCGGGGCACCCGCTAACCCAGGCGCTGGCCACGTCTCTGATGAAGGCGCCGCAGATTGGAGACAGACCATGAAGGTCAAGAACTCGCTCCGCTCGCTCAAGAACCGGCACCGTGACTGCCGTGTTGTGCGTCGCAAAGGCCGCGTCTACGTGATCAACAAGACGCAGCGCAAGTTCAAAGCTCGTCAGGGCTAAGAACTGCATTGAACCGCTTAAAGAAACCGCGCCGTTGAGCGCGGTTTTTTTGTTGTCTGCATTAGTCCGCGCAACATGGTACGCTTGCCTCATTTGATCGGAGCGCGAATTCCATGAGAGGACAAGGCGTCGACATACTGGTCGGAACGACCAAAGGTACATTCATCATCACCAGCGACCATGAAAGGTCGAATTGGAAAGTTTCAGGCCCGCATTGCGATGGCTGGCCGATAAACCATGTGATCGGCGACGCAGAAACGGGCTTGCTTTGGGCCGGCGGCGGCAACGATTGGCACGGTGCGGGCATCTGGCGGTCTGAAGACGGTGGAGAAACTTGGGAAGTGACAAGGCTTACCACCGGTCAGAGGGACGAATGGGCCAGCAATGACCCTGATTTCGCCAAGATGGTCGGCTGGACCGGCGAACCTATGCCTTTCACCGACGCATTTTCACAAATCTGGTCGCTGAGCTACGGGCACGGCACGTTGTATGCAGGCGCCAAACCAGCGCGTTTGCTGACCAGCCATGACAACGGGCGGACGTGGGAGACTGTCGAAGGCCTTACCAACCATCCTTCAGCGCCGGACTGGAATCCAGGGGGCGCCGGATTGGTATTGCACACAATCCTGGCAGACCCGGGTGACAGCCAAAAACTCTGGGTCGGCATCTCAGCGGCGGGGGTCTTTGCGTCAGAAGACGGGGGCAGGAACTGGGAACGGCGCAACCGGCTGTCCAACGCGGAAAGCTGTGATCACAACGATCATCCCGCGGCCCCAAGAGATGGTGAGACAGGCCATTGCGTGCACAACATGGTGAGGGCCCCGAAGACCACGGACTTGTTGTACCAACAGAATCACCACGGGGTCTGGCGCTCGGCCGACGGGGGGCGCAGTTGGGTGGAAATTACCGAGGGCCTTCCATCGACTTTCGGGTTTCCAATTCACGTTCATCCGCGAGATCCCGGCACGATCTGGACTTTACCCCTGAACGGCGACAGCATCGGCCGCTATCCACCCCACGCAGCAGCAGCGGTTTGGAAATCCACTGACGGCGGCGCGACATGGCAAGATCAACGGCACGGGCTGCCGCAGGAAAGCTGCTATTTTACGGTACTGCGTCAGGCTATGGCCGGAGACAGCCGAGACCCCGCAGGAATTTATTTTGGAACAAACAGCGGGTCTGTTTTTGCGACCGGTGATGAAGGGGACACCTGGAACGAAGTGGCCCGACATTTGCCGACCATTCTCTCTGTTGAGGTTCTGGACCATGAATAGATCATTCGTGGCGATGAGACACTGATCCAATCACGGCCAGCGGCTCGATTGGTCATGAAGAGTGTGAAGACACAAGCTGCGCCATTTTGACCGAGTAAATTTGTCAGATTACCTTGCATCCTCCTGAGAATCGTATAATTGACCAATTCAGTCGGATAACGATCCGCTACAACTTCAATCGTTGGGAAATATGATGCTGAAATCCTCTACATGCGTTGCTGCCGCTCTGACGGCCCTGATTGCAACCTCCGCCACCGCTGACGGCGAGCTGAACCTTTATTCTTCGCGCCACTACGACACGGATGAGCGTCTTTACACCGATTTTGAAGATGCCACCGGGATCACCATCAATCGCATCGAAGGCAAGGCAGACGAACTGATCGCTCGGATGGAAGCCGAAGGCGCAAATTCTCCGGCCGATATCCTGCTGACAGTTGACACATCACGCCTTGCGCGCGCCAAGAACGCAGGCATTCTGCAGACCGTGGACAGCGAAGTTCTGGAAGACCGCATTCCGGCAAATCTTCAGGACGAAGACAATCAATGGTATGGATTTTCGCAGCGCGCCCGCATCATCTTCTTTGACAAGGAAGGCGTCGCCAACCCGCCGGCTACTTACCTGGACCTGGCCAAACCCGAATTCAAAGGTCAAGTCTGCATTCGTTCGTCCAGCAATACCTACAACCAAACCCTGCTGGCCTCTATCATTACCAACCACGGCGCGGAAGAAGCCAAAAAATGGGCCGAAGGTGTCGTTGCCAACATGGCGCGTGACCCACAGGGTGGTGACACGGACCAACTCCGCGGCATCGTTTCGGGTGAATGCGAAATCGCGGTGTCCAATTCCTACTATTTCGCACGTGCCTTACGTAAGGACGTGAAGGGCCTGAGCGACCAGATTGACATGATCGGCGTGCAATTCCCCGCTCAGGACGCCGAAGGCGCGCATATGAACCTTTCTGGCGCGGGCGTTGCGGCACACGCCCCGAACGAGGAAAACGCAATCAAGTTTCTTGAATATCTTGCCAGCGAACAGGCTCAGGAATACTTCTCGTCCGGCAATGACGAATTCCCGGCCGTTGAAGGTGTTGCTCTGGCTGAGCCGGTCGCTGCTCTGGGTGAGTTCAAGGCTGATAGTGTCAACCTGTCCGAAGTTGCCAAGAACATTCCGGATGCGCAGAAGATCTTCAATGAGGTCGGCTGGAAATAAGCTGACTCCATTCGAGCGGGAACGAGGCGCGGTCAGGCGCGCCTCTTTTTCTATTGATTAAGGCTAAAAATCTGCCAATATTCCCAAATAAGGGAAAAATTCTCGATTCTGAAAAATGCTGGATAATATCTCGAACCGGCTTGCAAGCCAGCTCAGTGAACTGCGCAAAAGACAGGGCTGGTCCCTGGACCAGCTGGCCAGCCGCAGCGGACTTAGCCGGGCGACCCTGTCCCGCCTGGAAAAAGGCGATGTCAGCCCGACGGCGGAGAGCCTTGGGCGTTTGTGCGCAGCCTACCAGTTGCCCATGTCCCGGCTTTTAATGATGGTCGAAGACAGTTTCGACCCCAAAATTCCGTTCGAACGACAGGCCGAATGGCGCGATCCGGAAACCGGGTTCACACGGCGCTCGGTTTCACCGCCCGCACCCGGGCTCAGCGGTGAAGTTCTGGAATGTCACTTGCCGCGGAACACCGTGATTTCCTATGACGCACCCCCCAATCCGGGGCAAGAACACCATTTGGTCGTATTGGACGGCGGCCTTTCCCTGACGCTGGATGAAGCAACACATGAACTGGCCGGAGGAGATTGCCTTCGGTATCACCTGTCTGGCCCGACCCGGTTTGAAACAGGCGCACTGAAAGGCGCGCGTTATATTCTGGTGTTGTTGTGATACAGCGGCTTGACGAAAACAGCTTTGAAGCCGCCCTGCCCGATCTCAGCGAGATTCTCCACGCCTGCGTTCATGCAGGGGCCAGTATTGGCTTCATTCTCCCTTTTTCCCACGAGGATGCGCGGGCGTATTGGCTGGACAGGATACTGCCGGACTTACAGGCCGGTCTTTTGGATCTGTTTGTATTTCCGGACCGGGGTCGCATTTTGGGAACGGTCCAGCTTGTCCCT
The DNA here is from genome assembly GCF_059610965.1 of Ruegeria sp. CDSB136. Classification (NCBI taxonomy): domain Bacteria; kingdom Pseudomonadati; phylum Pseudomonadota; class Alphaproteobacteria; order Rhodobacterales; family Roseobacteraceae; genus Ruegeria; species Ruegeria sp. CDSB136. The sequence goes on along the minus strand of NZ_JBXWOP010000031.1, from coordinate 12,660 downwards.
GCAGCGATGCCAAACCAACCGCATCGCGCGGATGTAGCCAAGTTGCTGGTTCACCCTGATGCAAGAAGGCGCGGTCTTGGGCGAAAACTGATGGCAGCGCTTGAGGGGCGTGCGATCGAACGCGGCAGATCCGTATTGGTTCTGGATACGCGCAGCACAGACCCTTCCAGAATCTTGTACCAAAGCATTGGATTCCGGAGCGCCGGGGAAATCCCAAATTACTGCCGCAACCCCTTTGAAGACCGCCTGGAACCCACAACGTTCATGTTCAAATTGCTGGAGTAAGAACAGCGCATGAGAGTTGTCGAACCCACAGTTCAATGTTTTGCTTATCATCAGTGAGTTTAGAAGATCTTGTGGTGCGGGTGGAGGGCAACATGTTTATGTTGCCACATGTTGCAAATGAGCCCACCCAAGATGGGGGCCTAGTTGGGGGCCTGAATGGCAAAACTATCTGCAGTAAAAATAAAAAGCGCTCCCGTCGGTGCAAAGCTACAAGACGGTGACGGGCTGTTGTTCATCAAAGGCAAGAACGGCGGGAAGTGGAAATTCCGGTTCTCGTTCGGCGGCAGACGGCGAGAAATGGGGCTAGGTTCTTTTCCAGAGGTGTCTTTGGCTGACGCTCGAAAGCTAAGGATGCATTGGGCCGGTGTTCTCGCTATTGGCTCAGATCCGATTGCGGAGCGAGAGCGCCAGCGCCTTGAAGCTGAGAATAGCCAGAACGATCCGACATTCGAAGAAATGGCCGAAGTGGTATTCGAGGGACGCAAGGAGCGGCTGCGCGGCGACGGTGATAGAGGGCGCTGGTTCTCCCCATTGCGCCTGCATGTGATCCCTAAGATCGGAAAGCGCAGGATTAGCACACTGCACCAGCGAGATATTCATGACGCTCTTAAACCGATCTGGCGCACCAAGCACGAAACGGCAGACAAGGCGATGTACCGGACGCGCATGGTTCTGAGGCAAGCAAAGCTTATGGGCTACGATGCAGAGCCGTTCATATGTGACGCGGCCCGGCACATGCTTGGCTATGTCGAACGGGCTCAAAAGCCCCTGCCCGCGACACCATGGCAAGAGATCCCGGATCTTTATGCTCGGCTGGACAAGGAACACCCGTCTTACCTGGCTTTGCGCTTTACGATCCTGACGGCGGCGCGCTGGATGCCGGTCCACGGTGCCCAGTTTGAAGAAATTGACGGTGATGTGTGGACAGTCCCGAAAGAGCGAATGAAGGGCCAGCGGGGCAAAGTTCAGGATTTCCGCATCCCACTATCGACCGAGGCCATGAATGTGGTTGAGATATGCCGCGAACTGCGCCGCAATGACTTCCTGTTCCCGAGTCCGAGGACAAACAAAGGCATCAGCAACGTGGCCATGACAAAGGTTCTGAATCGCATTAATGAAGCGGGTCGAATCCACGGCTTCCGGTCGTCATTCAGGATGTGGATTCAGGATAATGAAACGGCCAGCTTCGAGGTCGCGGAAACGGCACTAGCCCACGCTATCGGCAACAAGGTCGAGCGGGCCTATGCGCGTTCAGATCTGCTCGAAAAGCGCCGCATCCTCATGCAGAAATGGGCCGATTTCGTCATCCAGGCGGAAAGCAAGATTGTGCAGCTTCGCGGCTAGATCGGCGGCGGCTCCGTCCGTTTTCGACGCAACTTTTTGTGCACTCTGGGGGCAAGACCTAAATTCAAGTACATTTTCAACGGCAGCTTCACACCAATTGCGGACGCTCGAAAAAATTTGGGCTTTGACCGAATTGCGGACTAAGCGGTCATAGGCAAATAATGCGTGAAGCGAGAAAGTAATTGACCAAAATGCAGCCCGTCCGTCGCGCTATTTTCGTCTGCACTCAGCCTAAAAACACAGAGTTCGCGGACATTACATTTGTCGCTGCCTCGGTTCACATTTTCGGTGCGGCATGTAACAGTTCAGATGTTTGTCGTCGATCATGAACCGGAGGCCGGTCCCTTGGCATTTCCCAAAAACGCCTGACGCGCTGAAAATTTCTAGGAACAGTTGGGGCAACAGGTGCTCTTCTTGGCAGTGTGAGCCTTTCGTCAAATTCTTCATTTGCCGGAACGCGGCAACTTGACGACCTGGTCGAATACGATGCAGTCGGGCTAGCGCAACTTGTAAAAACGAATGAAATCTCTGCGGTCGAACTCGTCGAGCGGGTTATCTGACCAAAGGCTTGGGTAGGCTAACTCGCGCTGCACCGCCGCAGGCAATGCCGTGATGGCACCCCCCCAGCGATTGCCAAATTCGTTTAAAGTTTCGGATCACGTGCTCGTGGTGGTTGGCATTCCGCTCTATGGCAGAAGTCCCAATTCCTTGTCGGATGCCGTGCCAGCGTACTTGTCTTTCGTTGGCCACGGGCGGGATTGCCACGCAGGCTCGAAAGCGAAGCTGGAAACTTTGCGCCCCGGCAAAAGCGTGCCGTTTCCAGCTCCGCGCGCGTAGTCGTAATAGAGTTTCACGATCTCTTCTTTGGAGACCTGATGTGTGGCGGGATGGGACATGCACGCATGCTGCCAAGCTTTCACGCGCGCATATTCATAGCTGTCCGGAAGTTCAAAATTCTCATAATAATCGAGAAACCAAAAGCGCTTGAAAATCGGAGCAAAGACGGCCTCTGCAAGTCCGAAATCTTCAAACAGATAGGTTCCGGCAGGGCTATGCTCCATCAGGAAACCGTTGAGATCCTTGTAGAGATTAAGGAGCTTGGTGTTGTGATCGATACGAGCACCGCGATCTTGGTTCATGACGTATAGGTATCCGGCCATGGTGAGCGCATTCTCGCGCGCAATCAGCATGGACTCAACCGCGTGTTCGTATGGGTCGCTTCGGCGCAAAGCCGGGCCTTCGATGATTTCGTCGAGGTATCTCAGGATGACCAGACTCTCCTTGATGATTTTTCCCTCCGGAGTCTCGATCACCGGCAATGCGGTTGTGCCGCGCGTCTTCTTCAGGAGTTCCGGGTCGCGTGGCTTTGTAATGTCGACAACCCGAAAATCGACTGTTTCCCGCCGGTCTCTCAACGCAAGGAGTATCTCCAACCGTTGGGAAAACGGGCAGACAGGGATGTGGTAGACGATGTGCTTTGCTTCCACGAGGTAAGCTCCAATGCATTATGATATTGCCCATTTCCTTCAGAAGGCCGGAGCTGCGGCGGCAATGTCGCAGCCATCCTCCCTCTGAGTTCCGCTTCAGGACGGATCCGGCATGGGTGGGATCTGGCGCAGATACAGAATGACGGCATCAAGGTCGTCTGGTGTCATCCGACTGTAATAACCATAGCCCATCGGCGGCATCATCGGAGATCCGTCTGGTCGGACGCCGGTCGTGATCATTTGAGCAAGTTCGTCGTCGCTCCAGTGTGTCAGGCCATCTTCGGGGTGCTGGGTGAGGTTTGACGAAACTGAGGTGCCCCAAGGGCCATGGAATTCGAACCCGCCTGCGCCCAATTGGTTCATCCAATCGGGCCCCTTCGGCCCCATCGGGCTGTGACACTCGATGCAATGCGCCACTGGGCCAGCTAGATACTCTCCATAGGAAACCGTAACGCCTTCATTAGGATGAGGGACTGACCCGATGGGCGGACCGTACGCCGGTGGCAGCGGGATATTGTAGACGCTCTCGCCGGGATCATTCTCGACGGGTGGTAGGCTGCGCAGATACATCACCATAGACATAACGTCATCATCCGACAGGCGACTGTATAGAGCGATGGGCATAGGGGGTCCTATAACCCGCGTGCCATCCGGTGTGATTCCTTCGCGTATGGCGCGAGCCAATTCTTCGTCGGTCCAGTCCGCAACGCGGCCCGCCGGCGTGATATTGGGCGCGATTGCTGTGAAGCCGGGTGTCTTCTCGACAAGCCTGCCGGCATGGTTCATGTCCATGATGGGGCCGTCTGGTCCGATGGGTGTATGGCAATTGCCACAAGCGGCGGGGCCCTCGACGAGATACTCGCCCCGTTCCAGTGATGGCTCTGCCAACGCGCCTGTTCCGACGAATGCCGCGATAATCGCAAATGACTGCAGTCTCATTTCTTGCTCCCCAAAGTGCTCACCACATTGTACCCAGTGTTTGTATCTCCAAAGGACAAATTGATTTTCGCCAAAGCAGCAGGACAGCATTTAAACCGTTGGCAGGACTTTCGATAAAGCTGAGGCTCGAATTTCTGCTTGGCTCGCGGACAGATCGCTGGCTGTTAATCGGTCGCGAAGCAGTACAGCAGACCTGCACCACCAGTCTTTGGCAGATCGCTCTCTCCACACCCAGCTGTCCCATGGGACGAGTTCCAGGAAATCATATTTCTAGAAGAGTTCAGACCGATGCGGTCGTGGTGACCGACGATAGCGGAACCCTGTCCATTGCTGGTCCAGTTGCTGCACGTCGTGTCGCCACCCGCTGTCGAAAAATGTCCGTTTGAGTCCGCTCCCGTGAGAATATCGTGTTTGTTGGGCTGACTGCCCCGCCCATTGACCTGATTGCCATTCTCATCAAGTGCAGTTTGCAGGCTGATATTCACGTTCGCGCTGTGTAGGTCATCCACATCCTTCGCGATCATAACGCCGTCTGCGTTATACCATGGACCGGAGCCGATACGGTCTCTCGCGCTTATGCCATCAGTCACCACAGGGCTACCGCTGCTTCGGTCGATAATCATGCTTGCGCTCAAGTAGGCGGCCCACGACCGTTGCGAACCCGCGGCTTGAGCAAGTTTGGTGCAATGTGCATCGGCGCCTTCGAGGCCACCAAAGTTTGCTCCATCACCGGACCCTTCACTTGTAATGAAGAAAGACATCTCTTCGCCGGTTGATTGAGCAAAACTGCTTTCAACGCTTAACGCGAGTGCCGCTGTTACTGAAAAAAAGGTCATTACGCTCTGATGGGAAACAGGGTACATTGTCGTCCTCCAATCACTTGATCAATTAAGACAGCCTAGTTCAACAAGCGAACTTGCGTCCAGTCAGTTAACTATCCTGCCGGGCTGCAGCCTCAAAGATTCAATTACCGAAGCACGATTGCGACGCGAACGGGTCGTATTTCTTTCAGATTGAGCTGTAATAAACACTCAAAGCAGCGCTGACAATCGGGATTTGGCTGCACAGGTCATGGCGCAAAACGAAAACTTCCAAGACATGCTGGTGGAAATTGCAAAGGTCTACGAGGCCGAGGTAGACATGCAAGGACCTCATACAGCGAACACACTTTTGGTAACGCCATCTCCTGTTGCTTTCGAACCGGTGCCACCATGCTCGTTTGATGGCGGTATGCGTGAAGTGTTGGCCAAGAGCACTCACCCTGCAGCTCGTTCGGTCTTGGCAGCACAGCATCTGTTGGACTGGGGATCAAACCCAGTTGAGGGCAATACCCAAGCGAGTATCGCCGCCTTGATAAGCGTACTGACACTGATGGGACCAGAAGGACCGATACCGGCGCCAGACGTTAGGTTGGGTTTGGTCTATATGCGGCCTGACAGCTACTATCCGTTGCACCTTCATGACGCAGACGAGACATATGCCATTATAGCTGGACAGGCCCTTTGGACGGCCGGAGATGACATTCGCATGAGAGGGGTTGGTTCAATGATCCATCATCCAAGTATGATGCCACATGCATTTCGTACAGGTGCAGAGGGTTTTCTCGCAATCTGGCGCTGGAGTGGCGACATCAACACACACTCTTACACCTTTACTGAACATCTTGAAGATGAGTTGCTTGCATAATGTACGACCAATTGCTGTGCTGCGTCGGCCAAACAGCGTAGCGTCAGCGAACTTTCAAAAGACAATCATTCGAAAAAGTTCGGATGGGTCTCATGAATAAACTCAATCGTTTCATCAAGACGCGACAGATGCGCCCGGATCGCGGTCTGAGCTGCGTCAAGATCTCTCGATGCTAAGCTCTCAGCGATCGCGCGATGGTCTGCCAAAATCGACGTGGCTTCGCTGGATTTTTCGAGGCTCAAGAGGCAGAGTCGATCCACCTTTTGTTTGCATTCAAGCATGACTTCGAAGGCGGTAGGATTACCGCTGAGAACGTAAATCAACTTGTGAAAATCATAGTCCAGCGCGTGGAATGTCGTCAGATCACCGCTCTCGATAGCCTGTTCCTGCAAGCGTATGTTCTCGGCCAATTGAGCTTGGCATGATGCATCCCAAACGCCTACCGCGCGGTAAACGATCTCCAGTTCAACGGCCAGGCGCACCAATCTGGCGAGTTCCACCCGCTCCATCGAAAATCCGCGGACTTCGGTTGCTTTTTGCGGCCTGATCAACAACAGATCGTCATTGCCAAGTCGTGTGAACGCATTCCTGACGGGTTGACGCGAGACGCCAAATCGGCGCGCGACTTCGGACTCCGACAGCTTTGTGCCGGGAAGAATTTCAAGCGAGATTATTTCGTCATGCAGTTTTTCGTAAACCGCATCAGTTGTGGTTCGTCTGACTATATCTTCCACGAATTCTCTCTCGCATCCCAATGGCACAGGCAAGTCGAAGCCCGCCATAACACCTCTAAGTACTTGAAACTGCTCAAAAATAAACCCCCTTCCAAAGAGCCCAAATCAGAACCGATCTTTACCCCTATGAAAAGTCTAAAGAGGCCCTGTGTCAAGTAGTTTGGGATACTAGGTGACAAGTATTGACAAAACTTGGATACTAGTACTCGATAAAGGGGCAGTGATTCCGGCTCTGGGAGGAAGCAGGAAGCCATGCTTCTACCGACCTCCCTGACTTCGAAAAGCCAGGTCCTGTCCAAAATTCAACGGGGAGGAGAACCCATGACTTTTACGAAATCGCTCTTTGCAGCTGCCACCGCGGTTGCTCTCATCGCAACTTCGGCGTCCGCGGAGAGCTGGCGCGCTTGGAACATTCACAACGACGGCCACCCGAACACTGCGGCCATGGACAAATTCGCTGAGTTGGTCGATGCGGCCACGGGTGGCGAGATCACCATCGACGTGTTCCACGGCGGTGTTTTGGGCTCGCAGCCTGACGCGTTGGAGCAAGTTCGCATAGGCGCCATCGAGGTCGGCAACTTTAACCTTGGTCCCATTGGACCAATGGTTAAAGAGGCGAACCTGGTGTCCTTGCCGTTCATTTTCAAGAGCGTGCCGCACATGTTCCGTGTTATGGAAGGTGAAGCGGGTCAAACCGTTGCCGCCGCGATGGGTGAAGCGGGCGTGCTGCCTCTTGCCTGGTTCGACGCGGGCGCGCGTTCGTTCTACAGCCAGAAGCCAATCAACACACCGGCGGATGTGGAAGGCCTGAAGATCCGTGTGATGAACAATGATCTTTATACTTCGATGATTTCGGCGATGGGCGGCAACCCGTCCCCAATGGCATTTGCCGAAGTGCAGCAGGCGTTGAAGACAGGCGTTGTGGACGGTGCTGAGAACAACTTCCCCTCGTTCAAGAACGTCGGCCATTACGAAGTGACCACCCACTACTCACTGTCCGAGCACCTGATCATACCTGAATGCATTTGCGTGAACACCGCCAAGTTCAACGCCTTGTCTCCTGAAATGCAGGAAGCTGTCCGTGGAGCTGCACAAGAAGCAGCCCTTGTTCAGCGCGAGCTATGGGCGATTGGCTCCGAGCAGGCGCGCAAGGATGTGGAAGCCGCCGGGATCGCCGTAAACGAAATCGCTGACAAAGCGCCGTTCCAGGCGGCAATGGATGCGGTTTATGCCGATTACCTTACGGCAAACCCTGACATGCAGGCCTTAGTCGATATGGCGAAAGCCACCGAATAAGCTGGTTTGATCAGCAAAAAAACGAGCTCCCGGCTCCAACTATGGCAGCCGGGAGCTTTATCTGAAGGGGGGCAAATGAGCGAGCATAAAAAAGCACCGGCGTTTTTGCGACCTATGGACAGAGCCTTCGATTTTCTTTCTCGAGCTTGTGTTTTTATCGCGGGGATCGCTCTTGTTTGCATGACCGCAATATTCGCATGGCTGGTCTTTGGACGTTATGTGCTGAACAACACGCCCACGTGGGTCGAGCAAGTCTCGCTACTTCTGGTCATGGTCATTGCGTTTTTGGGTGCAGCCGCCGGGGTGCATAATCACACGCATCTTTCCGTGGTGATCTTTCGCAACATTGTCCCGACGCCGGTGCGCACGATCTTTGTCATAGTCTCGGACATCCTGATGGCCGGATTTGGCGCGATGATGTTCTGGTACGGGATCGAGTTGACCAAGTTCAAATGGAAAACACTCATACCCTTGATCCAGTGGTCGGAAGGTCTGCGCTCACTGCCTTTAACGATTTGCGGCGCGCTTTTGTTTCTCTTTTCCGTTGGTCACCTCATACGCCTGTTTCTCGGCAGGGATGAGCGCCAAGACAATATAGATCAAGGCTAATCATGGGACTGATGCTTCTTCTTGGGGTCTTTGCCCTTTGCGTCATAATCGGTACGCCGGTAGCCTTTGCCCTGGGCATCTCAGCTTTGGCGGCATTCTGGTACGAAGGCCTACCGCTTTTTGTCGGGTTTCAAAGGATCGTTTCCGGGGTCAACGTCTTTTCGCTGATGGCGATCCCGTTCTTCATCTTCGCGGGCGAGCTTATGTTTCATGGCGGGATCGCCATGCGATTGGTCAAATTCGCGCAGGCAGCGGTTGGTGCTGTGCGTGGCGGTCTGGGGATCGTCAATGTGTTCTCGTCAATGCTGTTTGGTGGTATCTCCGGATCGGCCATCGCGGACATCTCGGCACTTGGATCAATCCTTGTCCCGGTTATGAAAGACAAAGGGTATGATGCCGACTACGCGGTCAACGTCACGGTGACCTCCTCCATCGCCGGGATCATCATTCCGCCCAGCCACAACATGATTATCTTTGCACTGGCAACTGGTGGCGCGGTGTCGATCTCCAAGCTTTTTCTGGCGGGTGTGGTGCCAGGCGTGCTGATGTGCTGCTGCCTTGCGATTGCAGCCTATGTTGTGGCGGTTAAACGCGGCTATCAGGCCGAGCAATTTCCCGGTTGGACAGCACTAGCCATTGCCTTCGTCGGTTCGATCCCGGGATTGCTGACGGCAGTGATAATCGTTGGCGGAGTTTTGTCTGGAGTCTTTACCGTGACCGAGTCCGGTGCCTTTGGGGCAATGTATGCCTTCATCGTGACACTTATCGTCTACCGCAGTCTTAGCTGGGAGGGATTCAAGGAGGCGGTGATATCTTCAGTGCGCACAACTTCGATGGTCATGATCCTGATCGCTTGTGCGGGCGCATTCGCCTACATGCTGACCTTCAACCGCGTGCCCACCAAGACGGTCGAATTCCTGCTGGGTATAACCGAAAATCCGATCCTCATCCTGCTAATGATCAATGCAGTTCTGCTGCTTCTTGGAATGATCATGGACATGGCAGCGCTGATCCTGATCTGCACACCGATCTTTCTACCGGTGATGAACATGTTGGGGATCGACCCGGTGCAATTTGGCATGATCCTTTTGGTCAACCTCGGCCTGGGACTGTGCACGCCGCCTGTGGGCACCTGTCTTTTTGTAGGTTGCGCAGTTGGCAAGCTGCCAATGGAGAAAGCCGTGAGAACGATCTGGCCGTTTTACCTCGCGATCTTTTCAGCGCTCATGCTGATCACCTTCATACCGGCGATCTCCCTGACGTTGCCGAACCTAATAATCTCCCAATGATCGGCGGAGTGTGCAGCTCATGTTGACGATTAAGAGACTGGATATCACCGACGCCGAGAGGCTGATCGCAAGCGCACGCGCCAAAGCACGTCAGATCGGCGTGCCAATGTGCATCGCCGTGACCGATGAAAGCGGCAACCTCATCGCTTTTGAGCGTATGGACGGTGGCAAGATTACCAGCATTCAACTGGCCATTGACAAAAGTTTTACCGCAACTGGAATCCAGAAAGGCACAGGTGCCTTGGGAGAAGTAAATCAGCCTGGCATGCCTGCGCACGGAATCTCCTCCGCTTTGGGTGGGCGCATGGTTGCTGTTGCGGGCGGCTTGCCGATCATGTCGGGCGGCGTTGTCGTTGGCGGCATCGGCGTGAGTTCCGGATCGCCCGCGCAGGATCTCGAGGTGGCGCAAGCGGGCGCAGATGCATTCGATAACACGCCCACATGACAGTATGAAGGAGCGACATATGACAGCCCCAAAAATTGGATTCATTGGCCTTGGCCTGATGGGTGGCAACATGGCCGAATGCTTGCAAAACAACGGGTATGACCTGGTGGTGATGGGGCGGACGCGGAGCGCCCTAGAGCCCGCGCTTGCGCGGGGCGCGGTGGAAGCCAGCACCCCGAAAGAACTCGCTCTAGCCAGTGATATCGTCATGCTCTGCGTGACGACTTCGGAAGTCGTTGAAAGCTTGATCTACGGCGACGAAGGGATACTCGCTGGTATCAAGCCGGGGACAACCATCATTGATTTCGGCACGTCCATTCCGGCATCCACCCAAAAGATCGGAGCGGATTTAGCTGCAAAAGGGGCGGGAATGATTGATGCGCCTTTGGGACGCACGCCAGCACACGCCAAGGACGGGTTGCTTAATATCATGGCCGCAGGTGACATGGACACCTATGTCAAGGTGAAGCCCGTGCTAGACGTGCTTGGCGAAAACGTCTTTTACCTTGGTGCGCTTGGGTCAGGCCACGTGACGAAGCTGATCAATAACTTCATGGGCATGACTACCGTTTGCGCGATGAGCCAGGCTTTCGCTGTTGCCAAACGCACCGGAATTGACGTGCAGCAGCTGTTCGACATCATGTCGGCGGGCCCGTCCAATTCGCCCTTCATGCAGTTTTGCAAGAACTATGCTGTCGATGGGGTCAGTGATCTTGGCTTTTCGATTGCGAATGCTGCCAAGGACATCGGATATTTTGTACAGATGACACAAGACATGAATACCCGGGTCGAGATCGCAGAAGGTACTGCCGCTAACCTGGCTGCCGCTCTAGAGGCAGGCATGGGCCATGACAATGTCCCTGAAATCTATGATCTTTTTGTGCAACGCGGCGCATAAGCGTTTAACGACTACTGTCCAATCTATTTCGCGCCGATTTCAGCTTTGAAGGACTTCCAATGAAACTCGAAGGAAAAACCGCCATCGTCACAGGAGGGGGCCGCGACATCGGCAGAGCCGTCGCCGAGAAATTAGCCTCAGAAGGCGCAAGTATCGCTATCAACTACTTCTCAAGCTCCAAAGGAGCGGATGAGACCGTCGAGGCCATAAAGACGCAAGGTGGCCGTGCAATCGCAGTTCAGGGGGATTTGAACAACAAGGTAGATGCGGATGCGCTGGTTAAGGCGGCAGTGCAGGCCTTTGGCGGCGTCGATATCCTCGTTAACAATGCGGGCGGACTCATTGCCCGCAAGACCATCGCGGAGATGTCTTTGGAGCATTGGGAGGCCGTGATGCGCCTTAATGTCACCAGTACGTTTCTTATGACTCAGGCGTGCCTGGCGCACATGAAAAGCGGGGCGATCGTGAATCTGGCAAGTCAAGCCGGTCGCGACGGAGGCGGTCCGGGAGCCGTTGCCTACGCTGCCTCCAAGGGGGCGGTGATGACCATGACCCGAGGGCTGGCCAAGGAAGTTGGTCCAGAAATCCGTGTTAACGCGCTTTGCCCCGGCATGATCGACACGGATTTCCACAATATTCACACACCGGACGCCGGGAGACGCGGCTTCGAGGCAAACGCCCCACTCAAGCGTCAAGGGCATGTTCAAGATACGGCAAATCTTGTCCTGTTTCTTGCTTGCGACGACAGCGCTTTCATCACCGGTGCGAATATCGACATCAACGGCGGCATGCTTTTCTCGTAACACACAAGGATCACATAATGTCTGAGTATCCCATTGTCTCAACCGGACCCGATGTGACCCGGCAAGTCTTGTCGGATCATGATCAGTTGATGGTTGTTGCCTTCAGGTTTGCAGCGTCGGGAGCCATTGGAACCCTTCACAGCCATCCCCATGTGCAATCGACTTACGTAGAAAGCGGCCGATTTCGGTTTACGCTTGGCCAGGAAGAGCGCGAAGTTGGTCCTGGCGACAGTTTCGTGATCCCTTCCGACCAGACCCACGGATGTGTCTGTCTCGTGCCGGGCGTTCTAATCGACACCTTTACTCCGCGCCGTGACGATTTTCTCTGACCGCTCTGGTCCGAAACGCGTTTTGTCGATTGGCGAGTGCATGGCCGAACTCGCTCCGACAGGGGACGCGAGGACGTTTCGCTTGGGCTTTGCCGGAGATACCTTCAACACCGCTTGGTATCTCGCTCAGATTTCGACACAGGCAGAGGTCGCCTATTTCACCGCCGTTGGCGATGATGACCTGTCCAGCGAAATGTTGAAGTTTATGCGGGCCAGCAATATTTCTGACGCTCATGTTCAGTTCATACCAAACAAAACTGTTGGTCTCTATCGCATACATGTGAGTGAGGGCGAGCGCAGCTTTACCTATTGGAGAGAGGCGTCGGCTGCACGTCAACTCGCCAAGGACGCAAAGGCATTGAATGCCGCAATTGATGAAGCGGACTTGATCTATTTCTCAGGCATAACGATTGCGATCCTTGACGAACTTTCCCGTAACCCCACATTCCCCAAGTAAGTCGCTGTTTCCGCTGTCGTGATCGTGTTATTTCCGATATAAATCATGGTGTTGGTGAC
>NZ_JBXWOP010000030.1:0-33369 GCF_059610965.1 Ruegeria sp. CDSB136 | reverse complement strand
CCAACACCATGATTTATATCGGAAATAACACGATCACGACAGCGGAAACAGCGACTTACTTGGGGAATGTGGGCTAAGTTCTGGCCAGTTTCGTCCTGACCGCGAAACTTGATTGCCCAGCCAATATTCTTTGGCGCACCCACATCCACGACGCCAACAACAATCTCGCTTATATCCAAAGTACTCTTATCCTGCTTTGCGCAACCTACGTATCAAGCAGTTGATATGTGAGGTTGGCAAGGCAAAATTAACTGGCAAAGCGGTCATCTGTTTGTCGCACTGAATTGGTCACAATCGGCTCAAAGCAGACCTTAAGTTGAGTCAGTCGAAAGGCTGCTTTGCGCAGTGAAGCGGACTCTGCAAAGTCTAGTCGATGTCAAATAATTGAACTTCCCTGAGATTCTTGCTCCGCCCTGCGTGGGCTGCTCACTACCGATTCAATAGTTCGAACGCGGCTATGTTCGAACCGACACCTTTTAGATCAAACGGACCTGCCGGCACCATTTCGCCTTTCACCTGCCAAGCCGTGGCGTGTGAGATGAGTGTCTGGCCATCCTTGGCGATGTCGCAGAGTCTTGCAGCGAGATTAGGTGCTGGACCGATGGCGGAGTAGTCCAGACGGCTTTCAAAGCCAATTTGACCCATCGTAGCCGCGCCAGTTGCGATCCCAATTCCTAGCCCAAGTATTCGTCCGTCTGCCCCGGCTTTGAACGGGATTAGCGCTTCGCGTACTTTGCTTTGCATGTCCTGAGCCAAGTCTACAGCTTTTTGCGCTGCATTCTCCATAGGAACCGGAGCTCCAAAAAGAACCAATAGACCATCGCCCAGAAACCGTTCCACTGTTCCTCCATGTGCCTCGACAAGTGGTCCGCAAGTGCCGTGAAACGTGTTGAGAACTTCAATTACCTGATCTGGAGTTGCGGCTGTCGCGAATGCCGTAAACCCACGCAAATCGGCGAATAGAACCGTTATCTCCGCTCGGCGTGTTCGAAGCACGTCTTCTTCATCCGAGGCGCCGACAATCATCGTAGCCACTTGAGCGGGCAGGAAGCGCTTCAGGCGGTTGGTGCGCTCGATCTCTTCAACTTGTTCTGCCACCCGCGTTTCCAGCGCAGCGTTCCATTCGGCCAGTTTCGATTTTTGTACCTCGACTTGCTCGTAGAGGTTTCCTAGTTTTTCACTTGTTTGATTTACATGATGGGCCAGTTCGCCAAGCTCATCCCGATTGGGCACGCTAACCCTTTCATCGAATCCACCTATGGACAGCTTCCCAAGGGCCACGCGAATGCGTTGAATTGGCCAAAGAAGGGAGGAAGAGATCGAATATCCAAGTAAAAGCGCAACCCCAACTGCAATTAGCGCCGCCGCTACGATGTTTTGACGTGAGGTTAGATAGGCCTGTGTCGTCGTACGCGCCCGGTCCCGCATCTCGTTCTCGATACGTTGCGCGGTGGTATAAACATCGCGCTGCATCGCCTGAAGACGCTCAAAACCGTTCTTGATGCCGTACTCGGCGGCGGCCTGAACATCACCTTCGCGGTCCAAGCGCCTCATTTCCAGTGTGACGGGTATGATTGGCGCCAGGTCCGAGCGCAGCTGCGCAATGAAGCTTTCGTCAGGCATTCCGGGCTGTCCAAAACGCCGGGCACCGACCCCCAGATCGCGTTCCAGCGCCGATGCGATGTTGTAGGCGCTGGCAGCAGCGGTCATGAAAAGACCGCCGTCACCAACCACGTTTATGGACTTTGGCGGCAAAAAGGTTGCCAGTAGGTAAGCCTGCAAATTGGAAATGGTTGCGTACGTGTCGGTCAAAAACGCAATGCGCTCCTGATCGCGGACCATCGCTTCTGTCCTGACATTAGCGTGATGCAGAGAATAGAGGCCAAAAAGCGTCAATCCGACAAGCAGGCAGGTAATACCTAAAAACGCGACAAGCAATTTGACCCGAACCGAGAGGGCGATCCCGGCGACGCTTCGCGCAAGGAAGTTTGGTCCGTCCGGGCCGATGTTGGGGTCTTGTTCCATATTCTCTGACCAGCAGAAAAACGCGTTGGTTCAGTTTGTCTCTTGTTATTGTGCAGTAAGTAGTCAAAAACGCCAATGTCTGGTTTGGGCTGCGATCAGCCAATCATGTAAACCGCCGAGAACGGCAATATGAGCCCGAAGCAGACGTGGAGAAAAACGGCGATATGTTATAGCCTACAGGGAATAGTTCAATGCTGAGTGCGACATGGTTTGCAATCCCGTCCCAAAGAGAGTCACCCATATTCCGGATTTCTTTTCTCTTGCTACCTGTCCATTTTGCCGCGATCAGCAGGTTTTTTCCCACCGTGATTTAAAGAGCAAGGGCAGGCCAATTGATGGAACTGCGGAGTGGGTGTGTTCACTTTGCAAGGGCATTCCGCGAAAAGAGCAATTTGATTGAATTATCCCCCGGGGGCGGGGCTGATCTTCGAGGTCATACCCAGCGAGCAGCTATCGCCTCCATTGCAAACGGTAGACTGTGTGATCATCTGGAAGTCCTTTGAGGACCAAAGATCGTACGGCCGCAAATTCGAACTCGTGATTTCCCCCAACGATGGCTCTCGTCACATCTGACACAAGAATTTCACCCGGATTGGCCGACGAAGTTATGCGAGCCGCTTTGTTGACTACGGTTCCGAAGAAGTCGCCACGCGCCAAAACAACGTCGCCGGTATGAACGCCAACCCGTAGGCCCAAGCGCGGTTCCACATCGCTCATAGCAACGGCTTCCTGTATTTTGATCGCCGCCAGAAGCGCTTCAGTCGCGGATTGGAAACTGGACAATGTCCCGTCTCCCAGCGACTTCACGAATTGCCCCCGATGTGTTGCGACAATACTCTCAACAGTCTGAAAATGCTGATCTATCAACGCCGACCAACCCTGATCTCCCATGGCCGCCGCGAGCATCGTACTGCCTTCGACATCGGTAAACAGCACCGAGGCCAAACCTTCTGCTTGAAGCAATTCCGGACCTTCTTCGAGCGCAGCTTTCACAAGAGTTTGAATGGCCAACTGTTCGCTGCCTACAAATTCCATATTTGGGTAGGGAAGAGAAGCGTGACGATTAATGATCTTCCATGACGCACCCTCTAAGACGAATACCAGCACCGTTCGGACGATGTAATCATCTCTAAGCCCTGTAAACCCAACCCGGTGCAGAAAAGCAGACCAACCCGTCTCTCCGTTCTCGAAGGCTTCGGCTTCCAGAACTTCCCACACATCCGGCTCTGGCATTTCGCCGATGAATTCGCCGACTCCATCGCGAACAACCTGGCCTTTCCAAAACTCATTCTCGCCAGTTCCAATGAAGCGCAGATCGACCGAGTCGGAGAGGTAGTCCTTCAAAACATGCGTATTGAGGGTCCTGATCGCCTCAAACCAGCGTTCTGTTACAGCAAGTATCTCAGGTGAAGCCTTGACCACAACTGATACTCCCAACACAGGCGAAACAAGCGCAAAGTAAATTCGTCGATCTGGAATTCGCCCTGCTGAGTTTATGCTGCCCACACACAAGCATGTAATCAACGAAGAAAATGGTAGGTAGAGACTCCAAGATCAAATCCCAAAAGGAAACTGTCTTATTCGCAACTTGGCTGGTTAAGACGTCCCTTCGATTTTCATTCTGAATTTGATCAGTCTGTGCATCTTTACTCTGTGCTTTGAAATATTTGGAACTTCTCGAACTCTCACAACCTTTTGTGGGTTATGCAACATAAATTATTGCAAAATGTCCGAAAGCCCACAAAAGTAGATTTCGAAACCTAGTCGGGTCGCCGGATGTCCAAAACCAAAACGCGCGGTAAAATACCTGAGAAGAACCAGAGCCGGGTCAAGAAGTCCGACCGGCGCCAACAGATATTGTTGGAGTTGAAGCTGCGCCCGCACGTTCGCATCAACGAACTCGCGCAACGGTTCAACGTCTCTAACGAGACGGTACGTAGGGATTTCGATGCCCTGTCGAATGACGGCTTGATCGCGCGCGCGCATGGGGGGGCATCAGCCCCTGCGCAAGGGCACTATCCGGGTTTGGATGAACGGACAAACGCGCAGGTTGAGGAACGCGAGCGGATAGGTGTTACGGCGGCAGAACTGATCCGGGCCGGTGAAACGGTCATGATCGATTCCGGCTCGACCACCATCGAGATGGCGCGTGCGCTGGCTTATCTCGGCACTCATTGCACGGTGATCACCAATTCAATTCCCGTTGCGATGACCCTCGGCCATGGGGCTGCGCAGGTCCTGTTGTGCCCGGGGGAATATCTGGCAACTGAATCTGCAACGATCGGAACAGAAACGCTGGAATTTCTGTCCCGTTTCAATGTCGACAGGTGCATGATCGGGTCCTCGGGCTTCTCAACCGAAGGTCCGTCAGAGACAGTGCGGGGTTTTGCTGCAGTAAAGAGGATGATGCTGACGCGTGCCAAAAAGCGGCATCTTCTTATTGATTCCGGGAAGTTCGGCCGCAGGGGCCTCTCCCAAGTGGGAGATATCAACGGCCTGGATTCCATAGTTACCGACAAAAAACCAACAGGAGAATTGCGTAACGCTATTGAGGGCGCCGAGGTCGATGTTCTCGTCGCCGGGTAGGCAAGACATGATTCATTAACAGCGGATCGATAGAGGGCCGCGAATGACTGGGAGGAAAATATGAAGATCGATATCAAACTGTTGATTGGGGCATCCGCAATCGCGCTCATGTCGCTGAGCGGGACGGCGTCGGCGCAGGATTGTCCGCGCGGTGACCTGGACGAGCGTTTTTGTGACGCAGACGGGGATTTGATTGCGGATATCCCCACCGATCCCTCTGAACAAATTGATCCTGACACCCTGATTTTTGCATATACACCGGTTGAAGACCCCGCCGTATACAAAACCGCCTGGTCTGATTTTCTTGACCATTTGAAAGCGGAAACCGGCAAGGACGTTGTCTTCTTTCCGGTTCAGAACAATGCGGCCCAGATCGAAGCGATGCGTTCGGGGCGTCTGCATATTGCGGGCTTCAACACCGGCTCTAACCCATTGGCGGTAAACTGCGCCGGGTTCCGGCCATTCACGATCATGGCTTCGAAAGACGGTAATTTCGGTTATGAGATGGAAATCATCACTTATCCGGGTTCGGGCATCGAAAAGGTCGAGGACATCAAGGGCAAGCAACTGGCCTTTACCTCACCCACATCCAACTCAGGCTTCAAAGCGCCCTCGGCAATCCTGAAAAGCGACTTTGATCTTTTGCCCGAGCGCGATTTCGAACCTGTCTACTCGGGCAAGCACGACAACTCGATCCTGGGAGTTGCCAACAAGGATTACCTGGCGGCCTCGATCGCGAACTCGGTAAAATCGCGGATGATCTTGCGTGATGTGATCAAGGAAGATGATGTCGTAACGATCTACAAGTCGCAGACCTTTCCAACCACCGGGTTTGGTACCGTCTACAACCTGACGCCCGAGCTGCAGGAGAAGATCCGCAACGCCTTCTTCAACTTTGACTGGGACGGCACGACCCTGGAAGCTGAGTTCTCGAAATCGAACGAAGGCCAGTTCCTTGAAATGACCTATCAGGAATTCTGGGATGTCATCCGTAAGATTGACGCAGCAAATGGCGTCTCCTACGCCTGCCAGTGATCTTTGGCTAATTCGGCGGGCCTGAAAGGGCCCGCTATTCACCCTAATCTGGGGCATTTTATGCTGCGTCTTCAAAAGCTGACGAAAACATACAAAACCGGAGATCAGGCCTTGAAGGCCATTGATCTTGAGGTTCCAAAAGGACAGGTTCTTGCGTTGATTGGGCCCTCGGGGGCAGGCAAATCGACTATGATTCGCTGCATTAACCGGTTGGTTGAACCCACAAGCGGTGGCGTCCTTCTGGATGACGTGGACCTGACCAAACTCGGATCGGGCGCTCTGCGGAAAGCGCGCCGCGAAATGGGCATGATCTTTCAGGAATATGCCTTGGTCGAACGCCTTACGGTGATGGAAAACGTGTTGTCGGGACGGCTGGGATATGTAGGGTTCTGGCGCAGCTTTCTGCGGCGATATCCGCAATCGGATATCGACGAGGCCTTCCGCCTGCTTGATCGGGTGGGGCTTTTGCATATGGCGGATAAACGAGCGGATGAACTGTCGGGGGGTCAACGCCAAAGAGTCGGCATCTGCCGCGCCTTGATTCAAAACCCGAAACTGTTGCTGGTCGATGAGCCGACCGCGTCGCTGGATCCAAAGACCAGTCGCCAGATTATGCGCCTGATCACCGAGCTGTGTCAGGAACGCGGACTGGCGGCCATTATCAATATCCATGATGTGGCGCTTGCCCAAATGTTCGTTCCGCGCGTCGTGGGCCTCCGCTTTGGCGAAATCGTTTATGATGGTCTTCCAACAGGTCTTACCCCCGAGAAACTGACCGAAATCTATGGGGAAGAGGACTGGGAAGCGACCATCGAAAAAGTCGACGAAGATGAAGATGTCGAGGCTGCGGAATGAGCCATCGAGAATTAGACGACATGTTGGGAAAGGGTTGGCGTAAGCCTGCCTTTGTCAAAAACCCCTTGCTCCGCTGGGCATTGTTGCTTGGTTTTTTCGCCTACCTGATCGCGGCTTTCATGACCATCGAAGTTGATTGGGGCCGGGTCTATGAAGGACTGGACCGGGGGTGGGCATTTGTACTTGCGTTTACCAGCCCGGACTTCATTTCACGGTGGTCGGACATTTGGAGTGGCCTTCTGGAAAGCATCATAATGACCGTGGCCGCGTCGGTCGTGGGCATCCTGATTTCGATCCCGATTGGATTGGGAGCGGCCCGCAATATCGCCCCACTGCCAATCTACATAATTTGCCGCGGCATTGTCGCGATAAGCCGGGCATTGCAAGAGATCATCGTCGCCATTTTGCTGGTGGCTATCTTCGGCTTTGGTCCGCTGGCAGGGTTTCTTACGCTTTCCTTCGCGACCATTGGGTTTCTCTCCAAACTTCTGGCGGAAGATATCGAAGCCATGGACAAGGTTCAGGCCGAGGCGATCAAGGCCTCCGGGGCACGCTGGCCACAATGGATCAACTATGGCATTCAGCCTCAGGTGATGCCGCGGCTTGTGGGGCTTTCCATGTATCGGATCGACATCAATTTCCGAGAAAGCGCAATTCTTGGGCTCGTGGGCGCTGGCGGTATCGGTGCAACATTGAACACTGCGTTTGATCGCTATGAATACGACACGGCAGCAGCCATTCTTATACTCATCATCGGGATCGTCATGGCACTTGAATACCTTTCCGGAATTATCCGTGCGAGGGTTCAGTAATGCCGGTACTTGAGCGCGACGACACACAAATCTGGCGCCGGCGAACGACGGGTCAAAGTCTGGTTCGATGGTTCGGCTGGCTGTTGGGCGTGGCAGTCTTTGTCTACTGCTGGCAGTTCATCTCGGAATCAACGACCTGGTTTTTCGTCTGGGACGCGCCCCGCATCGCCAACGATATCTGGACCCGTGCAACGCCTCCCAAATGGGACTACATCACCCAACTGGGCCGCCCGATTTGGGATACTCTGAACATCGCCACCCTGGGTACAATCATCGCCCTGTGCATGGCGGTGCCGGTTGCCTTCTTGGCGGCCCGCAATACCACGCCATCTGCTCTGTTCATTCGACCCATCGCCCTGTTGATCATTGTCTCGACCCGCTCAATCAACTCGTTGATCTGGGCGCTTCTGCTAATCGCGATTATTGGTCCGGGTGTCTTTGCTGGTGTCATAGCAATAGCCATCCGTTCAATCGGGTTCTGTGCAAAGCTTCTTTATGAAGCAATCGAGGAAATTGATCACACTCAGGTCGAAGCCATCACGGCAACCGGAGCATCGCGTTGGCAGGTCATGGCTTACGGAATCGTTCCGCAAATTCTACCCGCTTTTGCAGGCATTGCTGTCTTCCGTTGGGATATCAACATCCGCGAATCCACAGTGCTTGGACTAGTCGGAGCCGGCGGCATCGGGTTGCAATTGTCAGCTTCGCTCAACGTTCTGGCTTGGCCACAGGTCAGCCTGATCCTGATTGTAATTCTTGTCGCGGTCATGATCAGTGAATGGGTTTCGGCGAAAGTACGAGGGGCCATCATTTGACCGGTTTCTCTGCGCAAGAGGCTTTTGAAGCCTACGAGGCGGTACGACACCGCCTTCCGAAAACCAGCACAACTGAAGTGAACTATCGTCAGGTCGAGACGCTAGAGGATATCGCTCCTGAGTTCGACGTGTTCCTCCTCGATGCTTTCGGAGTTCTTAATATTGGCGATACGGCGATCCCGGAGACACCAGATCGGGTCAGGTCACTGCAAGCCGCCGGCAAGCGTGTTCTGGTCGTGTCGAATGCCGCGGGGTTTCCCCACGCAACTCTTTTGGAGAAATATACCAGGCTTGGCTATGACTTCGCACCGCAGGATTTGATCACTAGCCGGGCCACATTGTTGTCTGAGCTAAACGGCCAAAGTGAATTGTACTGGGGATTGATGGCAACCCCCAGCGCCGGTCTTCGAGATTTGGAGGGGTTGAAGCTATCCTACCTGGAAGATGACCCGACGCCCTACGAAACCGTCGACGGGTTTCTGATGATCGGGTCGGCAGTCTGGACCGAAGCGCGTCAGGCCATGTTGGAGGCCGCCTTGCTGGAGCGTCCCCGTCCGGTAATGGTCGGAAACCCCGATATTGTCGCTCCTCGTGAATACGGTTTTTCCCAAGAGCCCGGCCTTTTTGCGCACCGGCTGGCAGATCGGACAGGTGTCGCCCCTCAGTTCTTTGGCAAGCCTTTCGCCAACATCTATGACCTTGCGTTCCAACGCCTCGGACACATAGACAAGTCCCGCGTTCTGATGGTTGGTGACAGCCTGCACACCGACGTTCTGGGCGCACGAAATGCAGGCATAGCTTCCGCACTCATCTCTGGATTCGGGTTCTTTGCAGGGTATGATGTTGAAGCAGCAATCACGAAGGCGGGGATAGTACCGAACTTTGTTGTAAGTCGGCCTTGATATTAGGGTGTTCCGCTTAGATACGCCTTTCTGCTAACTCGAGTGTCGGGTGAATCTGCGTTGAGAACATGCCGACCATGTGAACGAAGCACCGTGTGTGAACGGCAGCTTTGGAGAACCCTCCGCAACAACTTACCTCTAAACTCACGTTCGGATTTAGCCGCACTCCGAACTTTGCAAAGTCTGCTTTCTGCGGATATTGTTGAAAAACTCCAGTTTTGGCCAAAACCGGAAAAAATTACCCACTGACAGGCGGTTGATTTTTCTAGCCAGGGGGTCGGCCGAAGCAATGGTTCCGCGATGTGAGAGGCTGTCATGGCCTGCTTTGGGCAAGTGGTGTCAACATTGCTGACGCGATGGAAATCGGCGAAAAAGCGAGTGGGCCGAATTCTCGAGTTTTTCAACAATACTTGCGCATTTCTGTCGTTGGGGCATCGTGCAGCATCGGTCAATTTGGGCTCGGAGCGGTCATCTGAGTGTTTCTGTCGGACGACAGCTTTGCCGCGCTGCGTGATCTTTGCCGTTGTCAATTCCATTCTATGCCACATCGTGATTCAAGTTGGCAGGAGGATTGGCCATGTGGCATTTGCCTTGGCTCGACCAAGAGTATCTCAACCGCATTAGACACATATTTTCGAAGTTACGCGGGGTTGAGCGTGTCGATGACCATCGCGCTCCTAACGGCATCATCCATGTCATTCGTAAAGGCCCACGATGTCCGGGTGCACTATTCAAGTATGGGTCGCATACGACCCACTGAATCGGTTTGTCTTGCGGTCACACTAAAGTGTCTTCAAAGACATCTGATATGTTAAGGTTTGCTAAGGTTTATAAAGGTTGGGTAACGAAGCGCTGCGAAAGATCGCTTATGTGCTGGTTGAACAGCTTCAAAAGAACGTCACCGTCGACTGGCACCTCAAAGAAAGCGCCCGGGCCAAGTTGCGGGTGCTGGTTCGACGCATCTTAAAAAGATACGGATATCCACCTGATCTCGCTCCAGTTGCGATCAACACGGTCCTAAGTCAGGCGGAAACGCTGTTACGATGGACGCAGAGGTGTAGTTTAGAATCCGAGAAATTAATCTAGCTCTACCACCACTTTGTTTTTTTGGCGCTCATGTTATGGTTTCCACTGCCGAGCCAGACCGTTCCACACCCTGCCGTTTGGGCCTTGGCGTTCCCATTCCGAGAGGCGTGGCCAGTCTTCCAGATCGACCACCTTACCGGTCCAGGTTATCGGGCGGTCACCAATTGATTTCCTTTCCCGACAACCGGCAGAAACCGGTAAAAAGGTAGTTTCCCCATTATCTGTTGGGTTTTCAGGCGTGCCCTTCTTGCTGGTCGAAACCGGCAAAAAGTCCGCAACAGTGTCGTCTGTGGGGCTTTTTGCCGGTTCTTGCCGGTTGCGATCGAATGACGTAATAGCCGTTGAAACGTGGTCTTCGTTCCTTTCTGCCGGTTTCTGCCGGTTGTCGGGAAGAGACATACGACCGACTTCAAACTTACGCGCCAGATCTGACCAACGGCCCATGCCTCAAACCTCCAGTTTTGGATTAACTTCGTAGCTGATCGAGGGTCGCCCGCCAGTTTCGGTCTTGACTTCGCGGACCCAATCCGCGTCGATCAGGACTTTCAATGCCGCTCTGACGTGATTGGCGGAACTTAGACCGGAACGACCACGATGGTGGATGTCCCTGACCTTAAAGAGACGAATACCTTCGGTCTGAATGATATCGGCAATAACCTTTGCCCCCTCGACTTCAGGCGACAACTTGGAAGTACCGTATGCCCTGAAAGCATGCTTTCTTAGATAGTCCCCGACAAAGTCACAGGCGCGGCCCACGTGGTGCGCTTCAATCTGTTCAGGGGATTGGGGGTTGTCTGTTGCCGCCCAATCCAGATGGGCCAGGACATTTGCAATACGCACCACGAGCCCAGGCATCTTCCCAATATGGCTTTTAAAAAGGCCAGCTGCATCGACTTCCCATTCTCGACACTGCTTCCTGAATTGATGCAGAATGTTGGCGGCAGCTTCGTTAAAGTGAACGAGGCTTGGAAGTTTCCCGCCTTTCTCACAAACTACATTTGGCAATCCACGTAGACGATTGATGGCATCAATCATTTGCTGATCATTCAGCCCCTGCGAAGGACGAGAAAGCGGTACGGGGTCAGGAAAAACCACCATGAACCTTGCGAGCAGTCCGTCATCACTTGTTTTTATCAAAAGATCGGACAGGCGATCCGGCTGGGTACCGCCGACAATCGCAACACTTAGGTGATCAACAATGATAGGTTCCGGGTTATTTTTGCGGTCGATAGCATAGCTACGCCCGCCGTATGCTTCCAACCAAAATGGTCGATCGCCACCGCCGTTGTATCTGTCCATGCTAGACAGCCAACCTGACAACTCATCACGTGCCAGCAGCAGGCCACGCCAGGTTGACGACAAGAGGTCAGCGACCTTCTCAGTTGTGATATCGGTAATGCTGATGCGCTCCCGAACAGGAGGCTTCCCCGCATCAGCTTCGGGCGGTTTCGCAGGTGGTTCCACACCTTCGATCAAGGCCGTTTTAGCGTCGGATTTCCATTGCGCCAGGGCGAGCGAGGCCAGCTCGTTTTTGGCCTCCCAATCCCCTCGTGCACGGCGATAGTCCTCAGACAGTGAACGCTCAATGTCTTTTACGGGATCAAGCACGCTATCCAGTGCGGGGCTTTTCCCTGCCGACGGATCACCAACCAACATAGCCCAAAGAACAGGGGGCTCTTTCCAGCCATCCCAAGGGCTTGCCCAACGCGAATTGCCGATGGCTGCGCTTGCGGTCGACAGCAACGTGAGTGACACATAGTCGATCGGTGCATTCTTGGCATCGGCGGCCGATCTGATCCAAGCCGCCCATATGCCGAATATCTCGTCAAAGTCGGCCTCGGACATGACGGGCGCTGGTGGTCGCACTGGCTTCGCAATGGTTAGATCGGGATCAGGCCAATCGGCGGCTGCATCAAACGGCACGATATTGGGGTTTAGCTCGTTCATGCCTGGCCGCCTTTCTTTCCGCGCAGAACGTCGTTCCAATCACAACCTTCCGGTGCGGGTAGCAGCGATACCTGCCATCCAAGTGACGATGCCTGCGAAGCAAGAGACTGCCCGGCCTCTATGCCTGCTGGATCCCCATCAGTCGCGATTGTAATTTTTCCTGGATAAGGTGGCAGTGCCAGTGCCTTCATTCCGGACGTGCTGAGTGCGGCCCAGACGGCTGCTGGACCATTGAGAAGCCCAGACAAGAGCGACAGGCCTGTTTCTATTCCTTCGCACACCACAAGCTGCTTTGCTGCCTCTGATAAGACCACAGCGCCACCACCGCACGGCCCCAGCATCAACTTCGGGCTTTTGCTTACCCTCACGCCTTTCTTGTCGAAGAACGTACGGTGAATGGCCCCTGTAGTGACGTTGGCGATCATAGCCATACACCAAGACGTAGTCGGGCTATGAAACAAATCTGGCGCAAACCGTAGCGACGGTGGCATGGGACAGGTAATACCTCGATCACGCAGGTATGCTTCAGCCTTAGTGCCTTTTATCGGGCGAGCCGCTTCCCAAATTCCTCGGGCCTGTTGAAGTTTGTTGAACTCGTACGCTTTGCGTTTGTCCTCAGCCTCAGTCCGCGCTTTGTGATCGACACAAATGTCGCTGGGCGGTACATCGGCTGCGGTTGCAATATCCTTGAAGCGACAACCGCTCTTGAAGCAGTACAATAGCAACTTGCCTCCCGATTCCGAGATCGAAAGAGCCTGTTGATCGCGGCGGCCTTCAGGCTGGCAAACGGGGCAGGGCGCTGAACCACTGCCGGCGCGCCAGACACCCCCGAGGCGGAATGTCAGGGTTTCTCCACAAATACGTGAACTTGATTGTATTTCGATAGTCATTTGCTCTGACCTCACCTTGCGCTGAGGGGCCGAACACATTAGATTTCGAGTGTAGTTTTCTACACCTCTCAACGAAATCACCCGTGTCCAATGTCATCCCCATTGGCGCGGGTTTCGTTTTAGTTGCTCTGGTTTTTGCCTGTGATCCAGGCATCAATTTGATGCGTGTCCACAAACGCAGCGCGACCCAGGGTGTGCTTTGTAATCGCGCCTGCATTGGCCGCACGATCGAAGGTGGACCGGCTCAACGAATACCGTTCGATAGCGTCCTTGAGTCGGATCAGGTTCTTAGGGTTGGTGATTTGGTCTGCCATGTAATGACCTCATTATGGGCAGACGACCGGGAAAGAGCATCAACTAATGTCGAAAAACGCGATGGATCACATCCATTTGCACCGATGCAATGGGTGTTGCATTTTGCAACAATTCTGTTGATATAGCGAGAGGGAGAAAAAAAGCAGGTGACCGCTTTTGCCAGCGATACCTTGTTTCTTCCAACGCACATACTATTCCGGGCCTTCTGTTGACAGGTTTCGGTTTGAGCAGATGGGACGCCGAACTGTAGGAAGGGCTGGCGTCCCTCTGTGTTTTTTGCGTTCTCCCGAAGGATACTGACGCAAGCACGTTATCCCTTTGTTGTGTACATCTCAATATGTTCATTTCGCGAAGTTAGACTCTTATAATTTAAGTATATTTTTGAGAGTAGCCGATGGGTGCACTGCACCAATCTGCCCTTATTTCACGCCTCTCAAATTGAAATGACCCGAGCACTTTTCCAGTCAAATCGCTGCCCAGAACTCCAAATAACGTAGTCGCTCGTCAAACCTTGTTGCAGACACATTCCCGACATGCTCCGCCGATATCAAACCAGTCCGGCGCGTCGCGAGGGGGTTAACGATTCTTAAGAGGGGGTACCAGTTTGACGCGTCGCACCCGCTCACGCCGATCGAGTACGAGACCTTCAGAGTGACCGTCCACCAATGCCAAAGACTGGTTCCGGGTGCTAGCGGGGGGGCTGGGGGTTTGGGTAGTTGGCAGCGGGGCGGAGCGGGCGTACTTCACTGCTACTTCTCGAAGATTCAGCAGGCTGCGCCGGTCCCCGCGATGGTGACGGTGGCTGGCGGACGTACGGCACACGCCTCCGAACGCGCCGATCCGGAATGACATGCGTGCAAACACAGCCATTTATCTGACAACGCCATTGCAGAGCGTCGAGCACTTGTGGAGCTTCTCCGCTTGATGCTCGGACTTCATTGAAGAAACTTGAGCGATTTGGCAGAATTTCCGTAAAGTGTGACTATCCTTGTGCGACTTCGCGTAAGAGGGGTGAATGATGAAAACACTTAAGAGTGGTCCAGCTGAGCCCGCCGAACCGCTTCAAAGCGTAGGAGTATTGGTTCCAGATGATACGCCCAAAAAGGGAAACTGCGGGGTTACAGCATGCGCTGTCATGGCAGGTGTTTCGTTCCGCGAGGCTTGGGAGGCTTTTTTTCTTTTCACGCCAAAAGGAGCGACTTGGAAAGGTTCAACAAAGACTCCTGAGCAATTGAAGGTTCTTGATCATTTCGGAGTTCGCTTGGAAGAGATACGTGTTCCCTACGCCCAGATGATGATTAAGACATTCGCAAAGCGATACGCGGATCCAACCGAAATGTATATGATTGACACCGGGTCGCACAGTCAAGTCCTGTTTTGTGAGCGTTTTTTTGATCAAAACACAGCCCGTGAGGGCGCTCACTACGATAGCTATTGGGGTAAGTCGAAGTATGTGAATCGCATTTGGCGAAGGATGCATCCACATGAAAAAACGATGCCATCATTGATTAGCGATGATGAACTCGAAGCCGCTTTCAAGAAAGTAGAGAAGATCACCGGGAAACGATTGACTGAAAAGTCACGTGAAGGATGGGTTCAATTGGCAAAAACGCTGCCGGCGAGGCCTAAGAAGTTAAAGAACCTTCTTGAAAAAGCGGCTAATAAGGGCGGCCAACCATTTGCCACTGAATTTGAAGAGGCTCTGAATACTCTCGCACAAAGTTAACATTGAACGCATAATTGGTGAAAAATGAGTGACTTGACCGTAGCAGCCAAGCCAACGTTTCCGACGCTTTCGGATAACCACGGATAACCGCTTCAAAATTCTGACTGGTTTGTTGCTAGGTGACTGCGGGCTGGGGCTGACGAGTGGGTGTAGGGTTGATAGGTCGCTAGCCGTCGCTTTCCGCACCTGGGTCGGTTTGCGTATCCACACTGTCTTTTCTCCTCAGTGGGATAAAGCTTGCTAACTGCGACGGAACTGCGCCAACGGCACCGCCTACCGACGCCGCGGCCGAACCAATCGCATTACCCACCGGTGCGACGGCTCTTGAAACGGAGAATTTTCCTTCGTCTGCGAATACCTTTGCTATCCGCTCCAATGCCATTTCCTCGCGCTCGTCAAGAACACCGTCTGCCTCCGCCACTGTATGAAGGAAGGTCATAATGTCCGAATACATATGCTCGAAACTACAATCCGGGTTATCTCTCGTGAACGCGCCAAGCGTTTGCGCCGTGGCTTTTATGTTATAATCATCCAACCGAAGTTTCACGAATTTCAAACCCCGCTCCGAGAATTGCTCCGAATATCCCCAGTCTTCTACAAAGTAGCGCCTAATTGTTGCTTCCTCTGCATCGTCAACGTTCCCATCAACTTGAGCAACCTTCATGGCTAGCGGGGCCAACAAGTCGAAAATACCTAGCCCCAAGACGTCCAAAGGTGTGTTGATGAAAGTGGGAATTACGGTAGTCTTTTTGTTATCAGATTTCAGATAACGGGTAATTCCGAGCCAAGCGCCGCCCGAGATAACGCTCGCCGCAGCGATCCAACCGATTGGTGTCGCCGCAGTCGCAGTGCCGATTCCTATTGCAGCGAGCAAACTTGGAGCAGCAAAGAATTTCTGAGCGATCATAGCAGAGCTTGCAACTTGAGCTCCTGTCGCTGCAGCTCCTGCGACATCCCAAGCTTCAAATAGCGCTTTCTTCACGCGTATGGACGTGTAGGCGTTCTCGCCAATCCCCAGCTTTGCCTTGAACCGCATATCGTCGTGAACAACGTCAACGACGCCATCAAACCAACCGTTTTCCATTAGCTGATCCCGGTTTTTAGAGCGTTAAACTCGGCCAACGATGTCATAACCCGTCTTTCTACCGCTTTGTTCGAAAAATCCATGACTGCGCCTGCGGACATTCCGAAGAGAACCAGTATCGGAGTCACTATTGGGCCCAGCACCCATCCAATCACTGGAACTGAACTTACTAGAGTTCCTGCAATCGCTCCGAAAACAACTCCGAAGCTTGTATTCGGATAGGCTTTGATGATTTCGAGAACCGTTTCAAGGATCTTTTGGCCGATCTTGATGACTGTCTCTCCCACTCGGATTACCTTCGTGGCAACCTGAAACAATAGCGCCTTAGCATCAGCCGAGACCGCCAAATTGTCGATCTTTGCCTTCAGTTCTCCAGACGATAAGCCCAAGGATGCCAATGACTGCAACTCTTCGGCCGAAACATCAGATATTTCCTGCGAGATCGCCTCGCCAGTATCGTCCGCAATCCCACTAACCTTCATCGCAAACCTCTTAACTCAACTACGTAAACGCCTATTATATCGGTGCTTTCCACCTCATTCTCGCCGCGTAGTTTTGAAGCGGCAAGAAAAAAATATCATATTGATCTCCCGGCAACCCGCCAAGGGCTGCCGAAGGATAGTTGTCAGGGTGATCGCCGCTGAACAACATAGTCAGCCAGCCACCGCCAGTAGGTTTCAGTGTTACGGAATCCCTGAGCCCGAGCTGCGAGGTTTTTCGCTTCACGGCGCGAGCACCCGCCATCGTATTCAGCGATGGCAGCCCGTTCCTCGAAGTCGTCAATGTCAGGGAAACTCATGCCGGAAGCCGTATCTGATCGACGACGGATCGACGTTGCGATGAGCCAAAAACCCTCTCTTATCAAATCAACCTAAACTGTGCCATTGGCACTGACGTCAGATAATGAGTTCTTCCGAGGGGTGCTGACGCAAGCACGTTATCGCTTTGTTATGTACAGCTCAGTATGTTGATTGCTCGAATGTACACTATCCCAATTTAAGAATACATTTGAGAGTGGCCGATAGTTGCACTGCACCAATCTGCCCTTATTTCGCACCTCTCAAATTGAAATAACGTCAGCATTCTTGCCAGTCACATGCGCTGCCCAGCGTTCTGCCAATAAAAGTCGTTCGTCAATATAGTCGGATCTTTGGTAGGCGCGTGAGACGGCTGACCCAACCTTATGCCCTATCGCAGTTTCCTTGATTTCATAGCCTGTGCTGGTCGCTTCGTCGGCCCAAGTCCTGAAGCTGGCCCGAAACCCGTGTGGCCGTGCTTCCAGTCCCAACCGCTCCATATGCCGGGACATGCTGGCATCACTAATTACGCCTTTACGGACGCCGGGAAACAAATATCCATCGCGGGCGGCTTCCCGTGCTTTGTCAACGATCCGAAGCGCCTCTTTGGATAGCGGCACCCGAAAGTCATCGGTCTTGCCGCGCGGACCTTTGACCAATTCTGCCGGAACCGTCCAGACATTGTTCTCAATCTGGTTCGTCTTTGCGAATCTTATCGGTCGAGATCGCAACCCCGTCAGGACCAAAAGCTGTAAGGCAAGTTGAACCGTGCCACCGCCGTCGAGGCTCTGATAGAACGCTGGAACGTCCCGCCAGTTCATTGATGGTATATTCTTCGCCTTATGTACTTGCTTGCCTAGAAGTTCACGGGCGTCTTCGATGGCGTGGCGGTCAACCTCGTATTTCTTGGCGCTGGCGTAGCTCAGACAGGCTTTCAGGCGCGTCAGTGCTTTCCGGGCGACATCCGTCTTGGTGTGCCATATCGGGCGGAGGGCGTCGGCGATAGCGGTGCCGGTGACATCCTCAACTGGCTTTTCACCCAAGGTGGGTAGAATGTGTGTTTTTATTGGGCTGTACCAACGCCCAGCTTTCCCGTCGTCTTTCAGCTGCGCTTTGCGGGCTTCGAAGGCTAAAGGCGCGATATTCTTCAACAGTCTCATTTCGCGGGCCATGGGATCGTTGGCAATCTGGTTGGCGACGGCTTGCGCTTTTTCTGCATTGCGAACTTCAATAGGGTTGCCGCCACGCTTGACGATCCCCCGGTAGGCGTCAGCCATTTCACGAGCCTGTGCTAAAGTCACGCCGGGATAACCGCCCAAACCCATCTCTTTGCGCTTACCCGAATAGGTGAACCGAAACACCCATTGGTCCCCTGTGGTAAGTCGATAAAGGTACAGCCCCCCACCGTCACTGTGCTTGCCTGATCCGGCACTGCGGACCTTTGCCGCGCTCAACTTGTAGAGTGATCCGGCCATATCCCCTCACAGTAATCTGTATCCCCTGTTTTATCCCCCCTTTTCCATGCGGTTTCAAGACGCACTCTGAGGCATAGTGATCGTTAAGCTGATAAAGTTTTTTGTTTTTGTTAACAAAAAATGGTCTCACGGAGGAATCTTGACGCATTGTGGTGAATGTGTTCAGTGCCGTGTGGGGGCACCACTATCATCACTTCAGAGCCTTTATTTCCTTATTTCATTGGGATATCTGCCCAGAAATTAGGACACAGATGAGGGCACCTTTAATACACAGAGGTGAGAACATGGTGAACCACAAGCTGAAACATCTGGACAGCATGCGCGGCGGCAAGACGCTGCGGTATCGTCGGCGCTGGCCAAAAGATATCGCTGATCAGATGGATAGTGCGACCTTGATTGTGTTTCTAAAAAACAAGTCAGGCCCCAAGATGGTTCAAGAGCATGCAGCAATTGACGCCATGTTTGAGAAAACCGTTCAGACCATGCGTGAACGGCTGACCGGACTGGACGCTAGAACACCCGGCCAAAAGTTTCACGAAGCTGCCTTGAAGGCCGCGGGGTTGCTAGAAGGCGTCACTGGCTTAGACGAAGATGACCCATGGTTGCGTAGTCATCTTGCGGGCATCACTCCTGACCCGATGGTTAAGGAAATCCTCACTAACCCTAAGGCCAAACCCCCAGCCCCTACCGTGGCCGATGGTGTCGGCATGTATCGAACTCTTCGCTGCGCTGATAGCAAGGCCAAGCGCACTCGTCTGGACCGTCTAGCAGGGACCCTCAAGGCCGTCTGGGGGCCGCTGGATAAGTTGCCCTTGGAAAAACTCAAGCGCGCTCATGGCCGGGATTTGGTCGACCACTACAAGGCCCATCGGAAGGGCAATGGGGAACCACTGAGTGCTGACACCATCAAGCGTGAAGTTGGCCAAGCTTCTGCGTTGATCACCTTAGCTCTGCGTGAGAACGATCTGGCTGGCAAAGTGGCGAACCCTCTGGATGGCATTGAGTTGCCCAAGGCGTCCACCCGAAAGGCCGACAAAAGGAAGCCCCTTATCCGCCGCCAACAAACCCGAAACCTATTCATGCCCCACAGGGTACTCTTAGAGTCTCTCAGGTATGCGGGGTGTTTTCTGTATCGGGCTGCTAGGTTTGTTTACGTGAGGCTGTATCCCCGGTCGGAAGCAGCGCAAGACAACGGTGAAGTACGACAAGCACCGATACAAACGAAGCAAACGGATCGAGATCATGTTTAGCAGGCTCAAGGATTGGCGGCGTGTGGCAACCCGTTACGACAGGTGCCCGAAGGTCTTCCTCTCAGCAATCGCCCTCGCAACTCTCGTCATCTATTGGCTATGAGGCCTGAAACTAAGAAACATTTGCCCAAATAGCGAACGCCAAAGAACTTCGAAGATCAATCGATTTCTTTCTTTAATTCGTCACGAGCTTCGTCAGCCTCGCCCTCTAGCTCTTCGCGCAATTCCTCGGCCTCGTCTTCAAGGTCATCGCGCTCCGCATCGATCTCTTCTTCGAGCTCATCGCGCACATCGTCAGCTTCTTCCTCCAGTTCGTCACGAACTTCGTCTCCGACCTTCTCGCCTACATCCCGAACAGCGTCGCGTGCATCGCCGTCAATCCGATCACTTCTACTATCCACGCGATCCTGTGCCCTATCTGCGCCTCGGTTCCCAACATCGCGCGCCTCTGCGCCAAAGGGTACGTTAATTAAAGCGGCAGCTATCAACGACAAGCCGAAAGGTGAGACAGTTCGGAGAGGGTTCTTCATGGATTTTCCTTCAGAAGTTTTGGCAAAATACACTCGGAGAAGCGCCTTAGTTTTTGTTATTTTTTTGATGTTAATTCGACAAAAACAGCCGTCAAGTTTCACGACAAATTGCGCGTCCGCTGCATACAAGTTGCCGTTTAGACGCGCGTACCGCGTAGCGACAGAGACATTCTAAGTCTGTATGGCCCGCATAGCAGTCGTTCACGCGGAGTATGGCGAACGACTGCATAGAGCCCGAAGCAGACTCCAGTTCACGACACCGGACCAACTCAAGTTCAATAATTTGTCCGCGAGCCGAGATGGTCTGCAAGCTGATCAAAAACCAACCTGATCCTACGCGCTGTTTGTAACTCAGAGTGTGTGGCCAACCAGATAGGAAATTTGAATGGCTCGCGTTCGGGCAGAACACGCTCCACACCGGGTGTAAGGGCCGCCACATCGTCTGACATAACACTAATGCCGAAGCCTTGGCGCACAAGCTCCCATGACACCATCCCGCTCTGCGATCCAATCCGAAAATTCTTGCGGGTTACTTCGATGCCAGCCGGATTGAGAAATCCAATTATCGTGTCAACATCGCCAAAGCCGACGAAATCCAACTTAGTAAGTTCGTCTTCATTTCGTGGTCGCCCAACCTGTTCGAGATATGAAGGGGCAGCGTAAAAATGTGCCGACGCTTCTGCCACGAGCTTTGCAATCAGGTCCGGCTGTGTCGGGCACACATGCCGAATTGCGATATCTGCCTCGCGCCGCTGTATGTCTCGTATGTCATTTGCTGCGACAACGTCGATCTCAAGCTGCGGTGCCGCGAGCCTGATCTGTTTGAGAATAGGCGGTAGCTGATAGGCTGACATCACGTCGGAAGCAGTGATCCTGACTTGCCCTTCAACTGCTTGCGACTGGCTTGTTGCGGTCAGAGAAATTCTGTTCGCGACATTTGCCATTTCACTGACATGCACCAAAAGCTCAGCACCGGCTGTTGTCAGATTAAGCGACTTGCCAACCCTTTCAAACAAGGTGACGCCAAGCGCCTGTTCCAGCGCGGCGACCTGACGACCGACGGTTGGCTGGGTCTGCTCAAGCACGCGCGCCGCGGCGGAAAACGAGCCTTCTTCTGCCGTTGCAAGAAAGGACCGAGCCTGGTTCCAATCGAAATTGATAGCCTTCCAATTCATGCATTAATGCATAACAGTTCTGCAATATCTGGCAATTTAATAAATCAGCGTTTTAAGATATTGGCTGCGGTGACACCAAAGGAAAAGAGAAACGATATGGCTGCATTGTCCAAAGATGCCGCATTTTGGAGCAGGATTTCGCGCAAATATGCGGCTGATCCTATCCGAAATATGGAAGGGTATCTGAACACGCTCAACCGTACAAAGTCCTACCTGAAAGCCGAAGACGGCGTGCTGGAAATCGGGTGTGGGACGGGGTCAACCGCGTTGCTACTGGCACCACATGTGGCTCAAGTCACTGCCTCCGATCTCGCACCGGGGATGATCGAAATCGCCAACGAGAAACTTGCTGAAGAAGAGCTGGAGAATGTAACGTTCAAAGTGGCCGAGGTTCTGCAGCACGATCCTAACGACGGTTCTTACGACGCTGTCCTCGCACATAATCTACTGCACCTTGTACCCGATATGGGCCATGCACTCGAACACATTGCGACCCTTACAAAACCCGGTGGGGTGTTCATTTCAAAGACCGTTTGCGCTCCAGAGAGTGGAGGGTTCAAATATGGCATAATCAGGCGAATAGCGATCCCGATCATGCAGGTGCTCGGGAAAGCTCCGTTCGTAAATATTGTATCTGTAGCTGAACTCCAGCAAGCCATTGAACTTGCGGGCTTCGATATCGTCGAGACTGCGGATCAAGCCGGGTTATTGCCGAGCCGGTACATTGTCGCGAGAAAGCTGTGAAACAGTATTCGCGCCATAATTACTTTGCATGCAAGGGACAGCTCGTGCCATCAAATGAGTATAATGATGAAAGATGGGATTTCACTTGCACGCCTTTCGGAAATCGATCCGAATGACATTGCGGTTCATACGTCCGACCCCCGGGTAGCAGAGCATATGCCGCTTTTGACGTTCAAATGGAATGTTGACGTCGCAAGAGAGTTTATTGCCAAGAAGGAAGGCTACCGGGCACGGGACGGTCTTGGACATTGGGCGTTTTTGTCAGGCGGTCAGTATGTTGGTTTGGGGGGCTTTCAAAAAGAAGATGACGAGTGGGATTTTGGGGTGGTTTTGCGGCCCGACGCCTTTGGCCTTGGGAAACGGATTTCCAAAATGGCAATCGGCTTTGCGATTGCTGACAAACGTATCCCCTTTGTCACGTTTCTGCTGCCACCAAGTAGAAAAAATCTGGGTGCGCTCCGGAAACTCGGTGCCAAACACATCGGCGAGATCGAATACGAAGGGGCTCAGTTTCTCAAGTTTCGCTTGGATACGGAGTGAACTCCGTTCTTCCTGATTTTTCCCGGTGGTGCGCCAAATACCCGTTTGAAGGCCTTGTTGAACGCAGGCTCTGACAAGTATCCGATGTCAGCGGCAATCTGCGAGATAGGTTGATCGGTGGACACCAACCTCTCGCTGGCCAGGTGCATACGCCACGTTGCAAGATACTGGATTGCTGGAACGCCTACCAACTCAGTAAACCGTGCCGCGAAAGCAGATCTGGACATACCAGCAACCTCCGCGAGAGACTCGACCGTCCAAGCCGCAGCAGGCGTACGGTGAATTGCGACTATCGTGCGACCGATCTGCGGGTCTCGCGCAGCTTTTAACCAGCCTCGATCTGCATCGGGTGCGCTGTTCAGCCAACGACGAATGGCCTCGATGACAACCACATCGGCCAGTCGCGTGATCACGGTTTCGCCGCCCGGTCTCAATTCCCGCGCCTCTTTTGCGATGAATTGTAAGGTTGCCTGTAACCAGCTTCCGGCGTCCTCCTCCCACGGGTCGATTTTGAGTACATCCGGAAGCAAGCGCATCAACATATCACTGGCGGCGTGATGTATTCGGACCAAGCCGTACATGATGCCCGTCTCCGCGCCGCCGCCGCCGTATTCCAGTGTTTCATAAAGCTCGGTTACCTTGCGAATGGGCAACTCCTCCAGCGTCAAAAGCGGCGTGTCTTCTGAGCTAAAGAAACCTACAGGTGCTCCGTTGGTCATCAAGACCAGATCGCCTTTTTCGACCTCGAACGGGTCATCCTCACCGACCTTCATCAAGCACCGCCCGTGTGTGATGACCGCAAAGCTCAGTACGCCGGGAAATCCCGGTATCGATACGCCCCATGGTGCAGTCATGCGAGATTGGCAATAGAATGTACCTGTCAATTTCAGCAAATGGAGGATTTCCCCCAGCGGATCGCCGATCGGCTGTGCCAGTGCATCTGGGTCAGGGACATGCGGTTCAACCTTGTTCATGTGCGGACCTTGGCTGAAATTTAGCTCTCCGTCTACCTACTTTGGACGATCGAATAAGAATATCGGATTTTGAAGAATAGAACATCTCTATTGATTGCCTAATTTCGGGCCATCAAGTGAACTCATGGAGATGACCAATGATAAAGCAAACCATTCTTGTACTTGGCGCAACAGGCAAAACCGGATCGCGGATCGCGACACGTCTGGAAGAAAAAGGGCAGACAGTCCGGCGCGCATCGCGAAACAGTGAAACGCCATTTGACTGGGAACAACCGCAGACCTGGCCCGCAATCCTGGAAGGCGTCTCG
Organism: Ruegeria sp. CDSB136; assembly: GCF_059610965.1. Lineage (NCBI taxonomy): Bacteria > Pseudomonadati > Pseudomonadota > Alphaproteobacteria > Rhodobacterales > Roseobacteraceae > Ruegeria > Ruegeria sp. CDSB136. The sequence goes on along the minus strand of NZ_JBXWOP010000030.1, from coordinate 9,498 downwards.
TCTGCCTATATTTCTTACTTTCCTGACATCGCTATTCCAGGCGCGGTTGAGCAAGTAGAAGCCTTCACAGCATTGGCTCGTGAAAAGGGATTACGGCGTGTTGTGCTGCTAACCGGGCGTGGCGAGTTTCATGCGGAACGAGCGGAAGCAGTCGTACGCAATTCCGGAGTTCCGTTCACTATCGTTCGTGCAGCATGGTTTGCACAAAACTTCTCTGAAGGGGCATTGCTTGATCCGGTCATGGCAGGTGTCTTGCCGATGCCCGCCGGCGATGTACGCGAACCAATCATCGACGTAGACGACATTGCCGATGTTGCCGTAGCATCACTGACCGAAGACGGACATACCGGTGAGCTGTACGAGGTCACCGGCCCCCGTCTAATGACGTTTGCAGACATGGCCGCAGAGCTTTCGCGCGCCATGGGCAGGACTGTGCAATACCTGCCAATTTCATTCGAAAACTTCCACGCGGAAATCGCGCGTGCGAATGGCGAGATGATTGCTGATGTGATTACGGACATCGCGCGTGAAACGCTGGACGGGCGCAATGCGAAACTCGCAGACGGGGTCCAGCGTGCGCTTGGACGCGCGCCACGCGACTTCGCTGACTTCGCAAACAAAGCTGAAATGTCTGGCGCGTGGACCAAAGCCGCTTGAGCCAGGCCAAAGGACATTGGAGACAAACATGAAACTTGAACTTAGAGGCAGACTTATCTTGGGCATGTCCGGATTAACTGCATTCGCCATAGGTCTGGCCATCACTCTGGACCCACAGTCTTTCTACGCCAACTACGGCATCGTACCCACTGTGCCAAGGGGCCTGACACCCAGCTGGAGGTTACAACACTTTTCTCATTCAGTTTGGTCCTCAGAACGGCCACCAAAGTGCTCACTCGCAAGTGCCTTAAAACCCATGATGAACTTGCTCTGAAGATCTCTGTGATACGCAAGTACAACGTTTAGGGGACGCAGGGTTTCGACCAACTGCAGCGCTTTTATCGTGCCTCCGCTATATGTCGTCGTCGACTCGGGCAGCATTATCAAAAACGAAAATCCGAACTCCTCAGCTACGGCGCTGCGCACGGTTTCAAGCGAATTTGATGCATAGGCTATGTCTGGATAGAGGGCCGCCTCTCTCAGCAAATCTTCGAAATAGGTCCGACTGCCTGGCCCGTCGAACATGACATATGGAATATCGCGCAAGTCAGATAATCGAACCTCTTCATTTTGTGCCAGCGGATGATTTGAAGAAATAATAACTTTCGGCTGCAAAGCGGCCAGTCTGACGATCTCCAGCCCATCCAGTGACCAGCCCCGGTCGTATGTCAGAGCCAGATCAATCTCTCCGTTTCGCAGCGCATCGCCAAGTTCAGCCAGACCATACTCTTGTTGAAACACCTGGACATCCGGATAGGTGTTTTGAAATTTTCGAATGAGCGTCGGAAGGAAAAAGGGTGAAAGGGTCCGAAATGCGCCCAGCCGAAGTTCGCCCGCCGTTTCCGAAAGCAGTGCCTTTGCCTGAGTGCGGACACGTTCAGCCTGCGCTTCAAGTTCCTTGACATGTTCCAGAAACAGGCGCCCCTGAAGCGTGAGCGACAAGCCCCGAGCATGGTGGCGATTGAACAGGACCAACCCGGTGACATCTTCAAGCTTTTGTATCGCCTGCGCGACCGAAGGCTGCGAAATGTTCAACACACGCGCGGCCTGTGCAATGCCGCCGTATTCGGCGACGGTTCGAAAATAGGTGCATTGGCGCAAAGTGAAGCGAACCATATTTTACCTTCTTAAAGGCCATCTTTTTTAAGTTTTTATATTTTTCAGTTCGAGTGCAACATGAAATCGTCCGAGGATGACAGGCTGTCTTGGCCTGCAAATCGGGGTCACCGCATGATTGAGGAGCCACCCATGTCGTTAGACCAGGCAGTTACTGAATTGTTGAATGCCGCTCATCGGCCGATGGAAGACGCGGTTGCCATGCCTCCTTCTGTCTACACAAGTCAGGATTTCCTGCGCAGTGAGTTGGACAATGTTTTTGGCAAGGACTGGGTCTGCGTTGGACGTTCCAGCCGATTGGCAAACCCCGGTGACTACATTGCCCTTGAAGTCGCGGAACAACCCATCGTCGTGCTTCGGGGCAAGTCCGAAGAGCTGAAAGCGTTTTCGAATGTCTGTTTGCACCGCATGTCGACGATCGTGGAAGGCGAAGGGAACGCCCGCGTTCTGGTCTGCCCGTATCATGCCTGGACCTACGATCTGGAAGGCAACCTGCGCGGCGCACCGTTCATGAAAGAGACGACGGGTTTTTGCAAAGAAAGCTACAAGCTCCCCAAAATCCGCTGCGAGGAATGGCTGGGCTGGATTTACGTGACCCTGAACCCGGATTCAGCCCCGGTGGCCCAGCAACTGTCCGAACTGGAAGAGATGGTGTCCCAGTACGGCATGGAGAACTATGTCGAGTGCTTCCGCGAGACCCATGTCTGGGACACGAACTGGAAGGTTCTGGCAGAGAACTTCATGGAGAGCTACCACCTGCCTGTGTGTCACGCCCAGACAGTTGGGGGCCATTCCAAACTGGAGGAGATGGATTGCCCGCCTGGGCTGAAGCACTTCAATTATCACTGGATCACCAAAGAGGCGTCGCTGCCGATGGGCAACGCCCATCCGGACAACACGCGCCTTGAGGGCGATTGGCGCAAGACCACCGCTCTGCTGACGCTTTACCCAAGTCACCTGATTACTCTGACGCCGGGATACTTCTGGTATCTTTCGTTGCACCCAAAAGGCACGGGCCAGGTCTCGATTGTCTATGGCGGCGGTTTGTCACCCGAATTCATGGCGGACCCGAAGGCTGATGAATACATCGCGACACTGAAGAAACTGCTGGATGACGTGAATGACGAAGACCGCGGCTGTACGGAAAAAGTGTTCAAAGGTCTGAATTCCGGCGCGGCGCGGGCCGGACACCTCTCTTACCTCGAACGACCGATTTACGACTTCACGCAGTATCTGGCCGAGAAGACGGCCGGGTTCAACCGCGTCTTCGGACAGGAGGCCGCGCAGTAAAATGCAAATGGTTCGAAAGCAGCGGGTCGCTGAGATGGTGGGAATGCTCCATCAGGTCGCGGCCCTGCCAGAGTCGCAAGCGCAGTGCTTGCCCGGATGGTTTTACACGGATCCCGAGTTCTTTGATTTCGAGGTGAGAACATTCCTGAGCAAGGAGTGGCATTGCCTTGGCCGTGCCGACGAAATCCCAAGTGCCGGGGACTACTTTACAGCGCAGCTTTTCGACGAACCCCTGCTGGTCGTTCGCGGGGATGACGAGCAAGTCAGAATCTTGTCGAACCTGTGCCGCCATCGGGGCATGCCGATTGCCGAAGGGTCTGGTTCAACCCGTAAGTTTGTCTGCAGCTACCATGCCTGGAGCTATGCGCGAGACGGTGAGCTTTTGAACGCGCCGCGTATGCGTGACAAAGGCGTCAAAAAGGGCAGTTGCGCCTTACCGGAATTTCGCTGTGAGCAGTGGAACGGCTTTATCTATGTCAATCTGGACGATGATGCAGAGCCGCTGGCGCCGCGCCTTGAGCAACTGGAAGTTCTGCTTGGCAACTATCAGACGGACAGGATGCGCCATGTTGCAACGTTTGAAGAAGACTGGCACACGAACTGGAAGTGCCTTGTCGAGAATTTCATGGAAGCGTACCACCTTTCGGTCGTGCATCCGGAAACGTTGCATCCCTACACGCCGACGGGTTTAAGCCGAAAGGCCTTATCCGACGACACGTTCACGGCTTATTGTGCCAACTACCCATCAAGCGCCGAATCCCGTGGCATGGGCGCGCCAGGTCTGAGCGACGACGAACGGCGCCGCTCGACCTTGTTCAATGTATTCCCCGCTCAGGTGGCCAGCCAGGCCGCGACATTGCTAGTTTCTTTGTCCATCAAACCTTTGTCCGTGGATTGCATCCGGGTGAGATGGACGATGTCGACCTATGGCGACGAGCTGACCCAGGATGAGTTGGAAGAACGCATCAAGCTATGGCACGAGGTAAATCGCGAGGATCGCGAGAAGCTGGAGAAAATGCAATCGGGGCTCAGTTCGCGCCATGCGCCTTCCGGCCACCTCGCGCCAAGCGACTATGAAGGAACGATATGGGATTTTTATCGTTACCTGTCGCGACAATTCCCTGCATGATAAAAAATGGAGGCCAGTGGATATACCTGTGTCTTTCAACATATCTCGGAACCTGTCGTCGTCGTGGTGGGGATCTCCGAGCAGACGGTCCACATTTGGTGGGCAACTGATCAGGACCCGAGCACCGATTTGATCGCTGATCCGCCCGTCGGTAACGAACAGGTTGAGCGGGCGCCTTTGGCTGTCGCAAATGGCATCAAGCTTGGTATTCAAGCCTCCTTTGGTTCTCCCGATCCGGCGGCTAACCTTTATTGCGCGACCATGCTCGTCGCGGCGCGGAGTGACCTGAGATACTTGCGCAGGCTCAGCTGAACGCATGATGCTCGCCTGTTCCTATCGATCTTGACGGCCTTCTCTTTGCTGTGCTCGGCGACAAGAACGGCCATCATCCGGACGAAAACACCGTCTTGTTCCAATGCTTCCACCGGCTGCAATGGGTCTTGTGCAGACCGTCGGATTCCGGATCGTCCCGCCATCCCAAACCGCCGCCATTGATGAAGATAATCTCGGCAAACACCCTTTTGGCATCAACCCGAGGCTTGCCCTGTGGCTTCCGGAAATAAGGAGCGAGCTTAGCCATCTGCTCAATGGTCAGCCAATTCAGGTCGCTCATGTCGCGGCTCGGTTTTCGAACCGTGAACCTCCCATCGCAGGAAAAAATACATCCTGACCCTGGTGAGCCATTGCCCTGTTTGCCATCGGGATAATGGTTTCCGACGCAGGCGGGAAGTAGCCCACAGCACCTGAGTGGTTCCGATCCGTGTAATTTCACCCTTAACTGTAATCAATTTGCTGCTCTCACAGGAATTGTTGCCCGCATGCCAGGTAAACGGAAAGGCCAATATGGTTTTCTGGTCTTCGGGTTGAGGGTTTATCTGCCTGAAAGTTGAAATAATTACAGTGGCTTAACTTTCTCCGCGCGGCTTTAGATCAGTACGCACTTTTGAAAGTGAACTATTTTACTTTCGCGAGGGCGATGTTCTGGCAGTGTTGTCGTGTGTGAATTTGTTAGTGTTGTGTGTAGTCAGATGTACTTGGCCAAATTCGAAGAACAGTTCTGTATTGTCAGCGACATCCGCAAGGATGAGTTTTCCCGGAAGTTTTCTTTGCTCGACATGGGCGCGGTACACGCGCAGTGGAAGACAGGCTCGCGGCTGGTCACGCGGATTGGCGACATCTGGAAGCGAAGCGGAAAGGTTTTCTCCGTTCCATATGAAGGTATTGACGCGTATCCATCTTTTCAGTTTGCCGAAGATGGTACTCCGTTTCCGTTGATGGAAGATGTTTTGAAGGCGCTGCCCGTTGAAATGACCCCGTGGCAATGCGCGTTGTGGATGACCTCGCCCAAAAGTGAGCTGGGAGGCGAAGTTCCGGTCAGCTGTATTCAGTCTGGAGATGACCGTGTGGTCGACGTGGCAAGAAGTGCCACCGCAAACCGTCTCAACTAAACGACTGGCTTTCAGGACGTACGGTTAATTAGAGAACTACTTGCCAGGTTCGAATGTCATTCAAATTGCGGCAAGGCAGTTTGGTCAGCCTCAAAGTCACTCTGTCGCCCTTTTTGCCAAGCCGCGCCGCCAAGGCGGTTTCCGAAGCCTGTGAAGCCATAACCACGAAATCGGCACTTAATTCTAGACGGGCACTTCCAGATCAGCAGCCGTCAACGCATGAACCTCAGTGTTTTGGAAAATGAACTGCCAAGAGACCTCTCATTGCAAAAAGTGGGATTTGCGGCAACAGGCGCCCTCCGTCGTTCCTTCGACAGACATCCCTGCACGCTAAAATTGTGGTAGGTTGGTCACGAGGACATACTGGCAGGAGGTTTTCCGTTGAAACCGATATCGCTCCGTCTTGCAGTCACGTTCATGACAATTGCCGTCTCGGCAGGTTCGCTGCCTGATCAAGTTAAGGCGTTGTCATCGGATATCCCCGCCTGGTTGCAAAAGCATGTGGGCACGGGCGATGGCCAAATAGCTCCGATCGTCCTGAAAAGGGCGCGGGATTTGTATCAGGAAAAAGTGCGGCAGGGCGTGGTCAGAAACCCTTGCTATCTTGCAAAGGATGCAACCCGGCCCAGTACCGCGCGAAACGGCAACCCGGGACGTCGGTTTTATGTCATCTGCGAGTCTCGGAAATCTTTCCAGGCCGTCTCGTCCGGCTATGGGAATGGTCGAAAACTGCAACGCGCCAATTTCTCAAACGGTCGGCAATGCGCGAAGAATTTCAGCAACGCTGAGGGGTCGAAACTAACCGCTGGCGGATCCTACGTGACCGCCGAGACACGAACATCATTCAAAGGCTATTACAGTCATTCCGGTCAGACGAAACCGTTCTATCGGACGTTTCTTTTGTTTGATGGCGAAGGCGAAACGAGCAACTCACGGGAGCGCGCAATTGGCGGACATCCTGCCGTTTTCCTGAAGTGGCAATGCCGGTTCAAAAATCCGCAAAGCTCTCATGCGGATGATGACGGCTATGTCCCATACGGAAGGCTCGTGAACTATACCGGGGGCCGCAGCAACGGGTGCACGACATGGTCGCAATCCGCCTCGAAAGAGATTCTGGCCCTGGTGGAAGGGAACCCGACAACCCTCTACATCTATCCGGAAGGCAAAGACATTAACGCCGTCGCAAAGGCGGTCAAAAAGGGCAAATCGTTGTCTGGGGCAGGGGTTTACTGGAACGCCGCCTGTCTACAGGCAATTGGTGCTCCGAAGTTCTGGCCCAAGCGTAGCCTCCAACCCATCATAAACCAATGGAGGGATTCTTTGCCCAAGCAACCTCCATTGGTGTTGCCGATCTGCAAGTAAGGCGGGCGGGACGAAGGCACCGATACATTGGTTTCGCGGGACAGCGCTGAAGTGCGCGATCCTTTCCCGATTATTCGATATGGTCCAGTTGGAGCAGGCTCGTCGCTTGACGCCATCCGGTCGGCATGGTCGCCCACTTTGGGCGACCATCACTTACCAATCGCTTTGCTGCGGCGGGAAGTGCGCCGGAGATCGGCGGCTACTCAACCGGCGACCAGTCCGGGCCGGGATCGTAGATGTTGATATCGGCAGTGGCATCGAGTGTCTCGGGGCCGAAATCGGCCTCGTAAACGATACCGTTTTCACCGACCATGAAGGAATGAATGCCTGTTTCTCCGTAATCCGAAGGCACTGCAAGCAAGGCATGTCCGGCCACGAAGCGATCCCCGACAAAGTACGAGTATGCTCCACCAGCCGCATTCGCCCCCTGTTCGTGAAGGATGGTGAAGTAATAGCCGAGGAATGGTTCCGCCTCATAGTCGGTCTCACCGTCGCTCCACCCCGAGGCGGCGGCTCGGGCAAGTGCTGCGCCGACAAAGCTGTCGTCTTCGGGCCAGAAAAGTCCGTTTCGCTCGCCCGGGTCGGAAATGATCGTCTGAGCAAATTCCATGACGCCATCGCCGTTGTGATCCACCAGCCGGAATGCCGCCTGTAGGTCGACATAAGCCTCCAGCAAATCAATCACTTCCAGCTCATTCAAACCGATTTCCCGGGCCGAAAGTTCTTCGATCCCGGCCTCCAGGTCAAAACGCCAGCCGTCTTCCCCGCGCAGGATTGGAATCGGGAAAGGCCAACTGTCTTCACCCAGCAGAAGAACAACCCCATCATCCTCGGGCTGAAAGCGGTACCCTTCAGCGTACATGCCAAGAACTTCCTGCCTTCTTTGCTGGTCTTCTGCCGGATCTCCCGATCCGACCAAATCTTCGGCTTCAGGTCCGAAAATCTCAAGCAACTTACTGTGATCATTGGCTTTCAGAGCATCTGCGAACGCGTCCAGCGCGCTTTGCGGAGTACCAAACCGGGCGCCGTCAGAAAGCGCGACGCCTGCGGTCGCAGCGAGCAAAACAACTGAAAATACCGATATACGCATCTTACCGTCTCCGCTTGCCTTTGGCGGCGTGCCCTCGCTTGGACGCGCTATGAGTTCTGCTGCCGGACGCCTTTTTCTTCATCGCCTGCCCCCTGGACGCACTGGGTTTGCGCTGCGCCGTTGCGGGCTTCTTCGCCTGCGGTTTTCTGGCGGTCTGCGGTTTTTGTGCGACAGGCCGTTTCGCCGCATCGGGTCGTTTGGTCCGATCAACGGCCTGTTGTTTTGCAGCGGCCTTGTCCCGGTCGACGTTGCCCCGGTTTATCTGCGGCAACGGTTTTTTCCCACCGCTCCGATTTGCCAGAGCACCTCCGGCCACGGCCCCTGCACCTGCGCCAGCCGCAACGGCAGCCGCCGCACGGTCCCGGCTGATGTCCGCGGCGCCGGACTCGCGGCTCAGTTTTGACCGCAATTCATCCGTGCGACCCTCGGGGCGGTTGACCGGCAAATTGCCACGACCCCCTTCAGGTCTTTTGTGATTGGCGATTTTGTCTCGGGCTTGCTGCTGACGGCCAGGATCGGGTTTCCATCCGATATCCGTGCGGTTGCCCCGATCAATGTTGTTGCCGATGTTGACGTTTCCATCGACGTCAATGTCGATGTTCGGGTTTCTGTAAATCGGGCCACCGCCCCAGCCACCGCAGTTTCGGCACCCCCAATAGCCATACCAATCGTCGTCGTCGTCAAAAATCTCGTCGATCAGGGCGACGGTGCCAAATGTCAGCAGGGCTGCGCCTGCAACGTCGCCAACCGACGGTCCCGTATAGACGGTCTCAGGGTTGTACTGTGGGACGTATACGGTTTCCGGCTCTGTCGGTGTAATGACAACCGTGTCTTCTTCCGTCACCTCGACAGTTTGCGCGGGCCCGGACACAAGCGCTCCGCTGTCAATCGCCTGGTCCCGCATGACTTGAACCGCATCCAGCACATCATCGGACTGCGCCAGCATGGCTGTTCCCACCGTCTCGGTCCAATCGACATGGGTGGCCATCTGACCGACGACTTCGGGAAACGCTGTCGCCAACACACTGACCGAAGGATCCCAGCCCATGGCTTCAATTTCCGGACCAAGCTCGGAGGCGTCTCGGTCGGCGTTGTCCAGCAAATACCGTTCGGCCTTCACGATCTCCAACGGCTGCGTCGCCGCGACCAAAATCTGTATCAGCAGCGTATCAGGATAAAGAGCGACCGGAGCGACCAGGGTCTGCAACTCAGCATCAGTCAGAAGATCGGACGAAGTGGCCGAGGCGTTTTCCGTCGCAGCAGCGTCATCAGATGCCTCTTGTGCGAACAAGGTCGTAGATGCGCAAATACCGAGCGCAAATATTAGATATCTAAACCGACATTCCCCAAGTGGCCTGGGTTCTGACGTTAAGGTCGCCTGACTGCGCCACCTGATCAAGCGTTTT
>NZ_JBXWOP010000029.1:0-37151 GCF_059610965.1 Ruegeria sp. CDSB136 | reverse complement strand
AAAAACGCTTGATCAGGTGGCGCAGTCAGGCGACCTTAACGTCAGAACCCAGGCCACTTGGGGAATGTCGGCTAAAGTTGGAAGACTCTGGCAAAACTCGAACTGGCCATCAATCCCCTCTGAAAGAACTAGGATACCTTGGCTCAAGCTCTGCAAAGCAGGCTGGGCGACGTTTCTTGGAGGTTTATTGATGAAGTCCGCAAAACTTTGCGTGTCTGTACCTGTCCCCGTTGATACATCTGCCACGAATGAAACCTCGACCGAATCCCCGTCATAACCGGCGAACCAGAACAGAAGGCGCCATTTGGATAGGGAGGAAATTTTTGACAGGTTTGGCGAAGTTAGAGCAGAGCTTAGAAAGAGGCGCCAAAATCGGTGCTGCGAAAGAAGTCTGATTCCCTGATCATGTTTTCTTCGGAAGTCGGTATAGGCCTCGTTTAGAGCGCTCGTCATATCCCAAGGGTTTGCCAGACGATCCATGGCCCGAATTACATCCGAGTAGCCGATAGACTTGAGGACACCCAACTTTCCTACAATTCGGCGCATTGCCGCCTTATCGCCGCGAGAGGGAAAGGCCATTTTGGTGGCAATGCCGATCAACGTGGCGCTACCCGGATTTGGCAAAATCAGTTCCCGGAATGGTTCGCCGGCATCGATTTTTTCATCGACCCACTTCTTGGTTTCTATCCAAAGACTGTTTACTCCGGAAACAGATTGAAACGAGTTTGGATACTCCAAAAGTGCAGCTAGGCGATCTCGGAAGTTGTCGTTGTTTCCCACGCCTTGATCCGCTGCACTTACGAAGCAAGATAGTACCAAGTAGCGGAAGCTGCCGGGGACGTCTTTGTGTTGCGTGTTTACAAGAGCGTAACCACCGAAGAAATCGGCAACGCTACTAGCAGAAAACTGTTTAAGGAACGACTTCTGTACGATTTGGTCTGGGAGGTTTGCGAGATTCGCAGCGGCAGCGATTTCTCCAGGCGTCGCGTCTAACCAAGACAGCGGCGCCCCTCCATATGGACCATCTGACCTTAGGTAGTGAGCGACGAGACGGTTTTCCCATTCAAGAGGAGGAAGCGTGGGCGGAACGCTCAAGTTGCCTTCGGTATTATTCATGACATAGCTTTTTTGCCTTACATTTGCTCAGATGGTTGCAAATGACAACACTCAGTTCTTAATGACAATTTATGGGCATACCGGGTTAGTTCTCAATGACAATCAACAGTACTTGCGTCCCCCGCGAAGACGCTGTCGAGTGTATTCTTCATGTTTTCCTTTCGCTCTTGCTGGTGTCCCATTAGGCGGAAGGTCGCCAAGAGCACCCGCAAACAACGGGGAGAAAAGCACGACCGCTGTCGCAAGAAACATTCAACTGTCAGAATGTGATCGTTTCTGAATTGTTTCGCAGATCAAGCAAGCAACAAAGTTTGCGAAGGCTTTTTCGTTCAGGGCTTGTCACTTCGGAGCGCCATGCATATGTTTTTCTTCCCAAAGGAGAAAATCGTGCCTTCAAACAACTCGAAATCTAAGCGCACCGTGCCGCTGCCTGAGAAACGCATACACGCCTAATTCCGTCGCGTGTTCGTAGCCCTACGGCTGCGATGTTTCTAGATTTCGAGAATTGAAAGGGCACCTCCATGCAGCCCCAATCCTATACACCTTTCGTCTACCCACGTCTGAACGGATGGTTCCAGCCAGCCTATGAGAGCCTCGTTACAGCGACCAACCGCAAATCCGGGTGCCCTTCGCGCCGGATTGCCGACAGTGGCCCAGATCTCACCAAAGGGTGGTCAAGTTGACCTTGAGTTGGACCAATTCGGTCACGAAACTCAAAGCTTGGAAAATCGACTCGCTACTTTGATGGCTGGACGTGCAGCCGAACTTTCGTGCCTGGGTAGTGTTTCGTCAGGTGCCGGCGCGGGGGAGAAAAGCGATCTTGCTCAAGCCACCATGTTGGCAGTCCAATCCGAGCCATCGCGAGCGCGAACTAACCTACACTACAGCCAAAGTTTCCCGTTAACTCACCGACTTCAGGAATACCGCCGACATTTTGTTGGCGGCTTTCCTCTATCTAGAAGTCCAAATATGCAGATTTCTACGGGTGTTCCTCACCAAAAGTGCAACGATAGAGGTTGGAGTATTCCGCCCATCGGCGCTTCGATTCTGAGTTTTGTCTAGAAGAAAATTTCCGCTTGCGTTGTGGCGACCGGGTAACATGCTAGAAGTCGCAAATGTGTTACAAAATGTGATACAATTCATTGGGTGGAAGCGGTCGAAATCCAAACTAAATCAAACAAAATCAATGAATTAGTAATGATCTGCTTGGGAAATTTGGTGCCCAGGAGAGGACTCGAACCTCCACGTCCATACGGACACTAGCACCTGAAGCTAGCGCGTCTACCAATTCCGCCACCTGGGCAGGTGTCGTGGAGGGGCGTTTAAGCCTACTGGCGGAGGGCGTCAACAGGATTCGGGAAGTTTTTTGAAAGTTTTTTGATGCGCGCATCCGAGGCGCGGGACAGGTGCCGCACTGAAATGGATTTATCGCCGGGGCGCGGCGTTATTGTGCCTTGTTTGCAGTGCTCTGGGGCGATAGATCGGATCAGGACCCATTTAGCAGGAGCCGTTTCATGTCCAAACTGGTCACGATTTATGGTGGATCGGGATTCGTAGGTCGCTACGTTGCGCGCCGTATGGCGGCTCAGGGGTGGCGTGTTCGGGTCGCGGTGCGGCGCCCGAACGAGGCGATGTTCGTCAAGCCGTATGGTGCAGTGGGGCAGGTCGAGCCGATCCTGTGCAATATTCGCGATGATGCCTCGGTGGCCCTGGCCATGAAGGGCGCCGATGCCGTCGTCAACTGTGTTGGAGTTCTGAACGAGCTGGGTAAAAACACGTTCGACGAAGTGCAGGCTGAGGGCGCGGAACGGATCGCGCGGCTGGCTGCGGAACAGGGTGTGGCCCGGATGGTTCACATCTCGGCAATTGGTGCGGATGCGGAAGCGGATAGCGTCTATTCGAGAACCAAGGCCAAAGGCGAGGCGGCCGTTCTGGCCCATATGCCGGATGCCGTGATATTGCGCCCATCCGTTATTTTCGGGACCGAAGATCAGTTCTTCAACCGTTTTGCCGGCATGGCGCGCCTTGGGCCATTTCTACCCCTGGCCGGTGCAGAAACACGGTTTCAGCCGGTTTATGTCGATGACGTGGCCAAAGCCGCTGTTTTGGGCATTCTGGGTCGGGCAGACGCGGGTATTTACGAACTTGGCGGTCCCGAGGTCAAATCGTTCCGTGAGCTGATGCAACAGATGCTGGGGGTTATCCACCGGAAGCGCATCATTATCGGGTTGCCATTCTTTGCGGCGCGTATCATGGCCGGAGTTCTGGATATTGTGAAGTTTGTCAGCTTTCAGCTGTTTCCAAATACGATCCTGACACGTGATCAGCTGAAGAACCTGCGCCACGACAATGTTGTTTCGGATGGTGTGAAGTCTTTCCCAGACCTCGGGATTGAGCCTGCAACACTTGAGTCGGTTCTTCCGGATTATTTGTGGAAATTCCGCCCGGCCGGTCAATATGACGACATTCAGAATTCGGCCGGAAACCTGCGGATCTGATCAACTGTAGGCGATTGCCAGCAGTATCACGCCCAAAACGACACGATAGATGACGTAGGGCGTGAAGCTGACGCTGCGCAAAAGGCGCATCATGAGGCTGAGGGCAAGGAGCGCGGAAAAGAACGCGAAGGCCGCCGCAATTGCGCCGTCTTTGACCAGTTGCGCGTCCGCGTTTCGGATCACGTCTACGGACAGCAGTGTCCCCGAGGCAAGGATCGTCGGGATCGACATTAGCATGGCGATCCGCGCGCCATCCTCCCGCGTGTAGCCAAGGTGGCGTGCGCCCGTGATCGTGATCCCGGATCTTGACGTGCCCGGGATCAGGGCCAGCACCTGCCACAGGCCCATGATCGCCGCATCCCGCAGGCTCCAGTCACCGGCGTGTTTGGACTGAGGTCCTTTTTGGTCCATCCAGTACAGCAGTAGGCCAAATCCAAGCATGGTCCAGCCGATCACAGCGATGGACCGAAGGCTTTGGCTGAGACCGGTCAGGTAAAGGACAGCGCCAACCATGACCGTCGGGATCGTCGCAATGATCAACCCGGCGGCCAGCCTGGATTGCGGCGTATCAAGTCGGCCGCTTAGTGCTCGGGGAAGTCCGGCGAAGGCCTGTATAACATCTGTCCAGAAATACAGAACAACAGCGCCCAATGTACCGACATGCACGGCCACATCGATGGCCAGGCCCTGATCATCCAGCCCGGTAAGGCTGGGCAGCAGGATCAGGTGCCCCGAAGAGGAAACCGGCAGAAATTCGGTTATTCCCTGAATAATCGCCGCAAGAATCAATTGAAAAATGCTCATCCGCCCGCCGTGACGCTGCCGTGTTTTCGTTATGAACAATGGGTATAAGCGTGATGAAGAAAAGAAAAGCAGGCAGATAGGTCCGAATCGGTTCTAAAATCTAACAAACTCCCAGAATTTTTTCACCACTGCGTGCGAATTTCGTAAAATAGGTCAGTACAATTGACTTTTCATCCGACCTGCGATCTCTTAAAGAAAACCGACCTAGCCAATTCATGGAGTCCGACCCGTGGCCAAGCAACCGATGCTGAAATTTGTGCAGATCGACCGCGTCATGCCCAAAAAGCGTGCCGCTGATGACCGCAAGGAAGACTTTTCCGAGATTTATGCCGAGTTTGCTGCCGAAAAGGCGGTCGAGCAGGCCAGTCGCTGCAGCCAGTGCGGTGTTCCCTATTGTCAGTCGCATTGTCCGCTGCACAACAATATTCCGGATTGGCTGCGCCTGACCGCAACCGGACGCCTGGAAGAGGCCTATCAGACCAGCCAGGCGACCAACACCTTCCCTGAAATCTGCGGCCGAATCTGCCCGCAGGACCGCCTGTGTGAAGGTAATTGCGTGATTGAACAATCCGGCCACGGAACTGTCACCATCGGGACGATCGAAAAATACATCACTGACACGGCCTGGGACAAAGGCTGGGTAAAGCCGGTCGCGCCGGGCGCCGAGCGCAGCGAAAGTGTCGGAATCATTGGTGGTGGCCCCGGTGGCTTGGCTGCAGCCGACATGCTGCGCCGTGCAGGTGTTCAAGTGACGGTTTATGATCGTTATGACCGGGCCGGGGGCCTGTTGATGTACGGTATCCCGGGTTTCAAGCTGGAAAAGGACATCGTTCAGCGCCGCAATGATCTGCTGGCCGACGGTGGGGTCGCGTTCGAGCTGAACTGTGACGTTGATGCGGACAAATTCGAAGAAATCCGCGCCAGGCATGACGTCGTGATCATCGCGACCGGCGTTTACAAGTCCCGCGATCTTTCCATGCCGGGCAGTGGTCTGGGCGGGATCGAGAAAGCCATCGACTTCCTGACTGCCTCGAACCGCAAGAGCTTTGGTGACGCGGTTGAGGATTTTGACAACGGTCGTCTGAACGCCGACGGCAAGAAAGTCGTGGTCATTGGCGGTGGGGATACCGCAATGGACTGCGTTCGGACCTCGATCCGTCAGGGCGCGACCTCGGTCAAATGTCTGTACCGCCGCGATCGCGCGAACATGCCCGGCTCGCAGCGTGAAACCCAGAATGCCGAGGAAGAAGGCGTGGTGTTCGAGTGGCTGAGCGCGCCGAAAGGGTTCACTGGTGACGACAAGGTCTCTGGCGTGATGGTGCAGAAGATGCGTCTGGGTCAACCCGATGCTTCGGGCCGTCAGGCCCCCGAAGTGATCGAAGGCGCAGACTATGTCGAAGAGGCCGATCTGGTCATCAAGGCGCTGGGGTTCGAACCTGAAGACCTGCCCACACTGTTTGGTCAGCCCGACCTGCCCGTAACCCGCTGGGGCACCGTCAAGGCCGCGTTCCAGACAGGTGAGACCGAGATGGACGGCGTCTATGCCATCGGAGACATCGTACGCGGTGCCTCGCTGGTCGTATGGGCGATCCGGGATGGCCGCGACTGCGCCGACGCGATTATCGAGCGTTTCAACAGCAGGGCTGCCGTCGCAGCCGAATAACCCGAAAGCCCAGCGACAGGAGGGTCAGAATGCCCGAATTGCAAGGCCAATGTATGTGCGGCGCGGTCACAGTGACCGCTACTCCGGCGAAGGAATCGCTGGGCGCATGCCACTGCGATCAATGCCGCCGTTGGACCAGTTCGATGCTGATGACTTTTCAGGCTGAATCCGGTTACGCGGCATTGGGGCCTGTAAAGACTTATGCATCGTCCGACTGGGCCGAGCGTGCCTTCTGCGCGGATTGCGGTTCGGCACTTTGGTACCGGATCACCCTGCCGGGCGAGTTGCACGGACATACACAGATGGCGGCGGGCCTGTTCGAAGATACGGGCCACAAGCTGCAACTGGAACTTTTTATCGACAAAAAGCCCGATGGGTACGCGTTTGCAGGCGAGCGCAAGCAAATGACCACAGCCGAGGTCGAAGCCATGTTTGCCCAGCCGGAAGAAGGAGACAATCAATGACCAAATATGATGCCGATTGGGTGCGGGCCGAAGAGGCCAAACGCAAATGGCTGGCGGAAAACGGTCTCTATTCCGAGGAAGAAGAGCATTCTTCCTGCGGTGTCGGCCTTGTTGTTTCCGTTGACGGCAAGAAAAGCCGCAAGGTTGTGGATGCTGGAATCGATGCGCTCAAGGCGATCTGGCACCGCGGCGCCGTGGATGCCGACGGCAAAACGGGTGACGGCGCGGGTATCCATGTGCAGATCCCGGTTCAATTCTTCTATGACCAAATTCGGCGCACCGGTCACGAGCCCAACCTGAGCGAACTTATCGCCGTTGGTCAGGTGTTTCTGCCCCGCACCGATTTCGGCGCGCAGGAGCGGTGCCGGACTATCGTGGAAACCGAAGTTCTGCGCATGGGCTATTACATCTATGGTTGGCGTCATGTTCCGGTCGATGTGACCTGCCTGGGCGAAAAGGCAAATGCGACCCGCCCCGAGATCGAGCAGATTCTGATCTCGAACTCCAAGGGCGTGGACGAAGAGACGTTCGAGCGTGAGCTGTACGTGATCCGTCGCCGCATCGAAAAGGCGGCGATGGCGGCCGGGATTTCCGGCCTGTACCTGGCCTCGCTGTCTTGCCGCTCGATCATATACAAGGGAATGATGCTGGCCGAACAGGTTGCAGTCTTCTATCCCGATCTCATGGATGAGCGCTTTGAATCGGCGTTCGCGATCTACCACCAGCGCTATTCCACCAACACCTTCCCGCAATGGTGGCTGGCCCAACCCTTCCGCATGCTGGCCCATAATGGCGAGATCAACACGCTGAAGGGCAACATCAACTGGATGAAAAGCCATGAGATCCGCATGGCCAGCGGCACCTTTGGCGACTATGCCGAAGACATCAAGCCGATCATTGCAGGCGGATCGTCGGATTCGGCTGCATTAGACTCTGTTTTTGAGGTTCTGGTGCGCGCGGGCCGCTCGGCCCCGATGGCGAAAACCATGCTGGTGCCTGAAAGCTGGTCCAAGCAGGCGGTCGAACTGCCGCAGGCATGGCGCGACATGTATTCCTACTGCAACTCGGTGATGGAGCCTTGGGACGGCCCTGCCGCGCTGGCCATGACTGATGGCCGCTGGGTCTGCGCCGGTCTCGATCGGAACGGGTTGCGCCCGATGCGCTATGTGGTGACGGGCGATGGTCTGGTCATCGCCGGATCAGAGGCTGGCATGGTGCCGATCAACGAGGCGACCGTGGTCGAAAAAGGTGCATTGGGTCCCGGGCAGATGCTGGCCGTGGACATGAAAAAGGGCAAACTGTTCCGCGACACTCAGATCAAGAACAAACTGGCCCGCGCGCTGCCGTTTGGCGAGTGGGTCGGCAAGATCAACGATCTTGATGCCACTTTGGCAGGCGTCACCGAACGTCCGTTGTTCACCGGCGAGGAACTGCGCAAGCGGCAGATCGCCGCCGGATATTCGGTCGAGGAACTGGAGCAGATTCTGGCACCAATGGCCGAGGATGGAAAAGAGGCGCTGGCCTCGATGGGTGACGACACACCCTCGGCAGTGCTGTCCAGGCAATACCGCCCGCTCAGCCATTTCTTCCGCCAGAATTTCAGCCAGGTGACCAACCCGCCCATCGACTCGCTTCGCGAATATCGCGTGATGTCGCTGAAAACGCGGTTTGGCAACCTCAAGAACGTGCTGGACGAAGACAGCAGCCAGACCGAGATCATTGTGCTGGAAAGCCCCTTTGTCGGGAACACGCAATGGGAGAAGCTGGCAGAAAATTTCAATGCGACCCTGGCCGAGATCGACTGTTCATTTGAACCAGGCGAAGGTGCGCTGGGCGACGCTTTGGCCCGTGTTAGAGCCGAAGCTGAAGAAGCCGTGCGCTCGGGCGCCGGGCATCTGGTCTTGACGGATCAGTATTCCGGTCCGGGCAAGGTGGCGATGCCGATGATCCTGGCCACCAGCGCCGTGCACTCTCACCTGATCCGTCAAGGCTTGCGGACGTTCTGCTCGCTGAATGTGCGGTCGGCAGAATGCATCGACCCGCACTATTTTGCCGTTCTGATCGGATGTGGCGCCACCGTGGTCAATGCATATCTGGCCGAGGATTCGCTGGCCGACCGGATCGAACGTGGCTTGCTGGATGGCACGCTGACCGAAAATGTTGCGCGATTCCGCGAGGCAATTGACCAGGGCCTGCTCAAGATCATGGCCAAGATGGGCATTTCGGTGGTGTCGTCGTATCGCGGCGGTCTGAATTTCGAGGCGGTGGGACTGTCCCGCGCCATGGTGGCCGAATATTTCCCCGGCATGACCAGCCGCATCTCGGGCATCGGCGTGCATGGTATCCGGGTCAAGGCCGAGGAGATTCACGCCAAAGGCTGGGACAGCGGTCTGGATGTGTTGCCAATCGGCGGTTTCTACAAGGCGCGCAAGTCGGGTGAGACCCATGCTTGGGAAGCGACCTCGATGCATATGATGCAAATGGCCTGTAACAGAGCCTCATATGAGCTGTGGAAGCAGTATTCGGCCAAGATGCAGTCCAATCCGCCAATCCATCTGCGCGACCTGATGGATTTCAAACCACTCGGCAAGCCGATCCCGATTGAAGAGGTGGAATCGATCACTTCGATCCGCAAACGCTTTGTCACGCCGGGCATGTCGCTGGGCGCACTCAGCCCTGAGGCACACAAGACGCTGAACGTGGCGATGAATCGGATTGGCGCCAAGTCGGACTCGGGTGAAGGCGGCGAAGATCCGGCGCATTTCGTGCCGGAGCCCAATGGCGACAACCCGTCGGCCAAGATCAAACAGGTGGCCTCGGGGCGGTTCGGCGTGACTGCCGAATATCTGAACCAGTGTGAAGAATTGGAGATCAAAGTCGCCCAGGGTGCGAAACCCGGTGAGGGTGGTCAGCTACCCGGCATGAAGGTCACTGACCTGATCGCGCGTCTGCGGCACTCGACCAAGGGCGTGACGCTGATCTCACCTCCGCCGCATCACGACATCTACTCGATCGAGGATCTGGCGCAGCTGATCTATGACCTGAAACAGATCAACCCACGCTGCAAGGTGACGGTCAAGCTGGTTGCGTCCTCGGGCGTTGGCACGATTGCCGCCGGTGTGGCCAAGGCAAAAGCGGATATCATCCTTATTTCGGGTCACAACGGCGGCACGGGTGCCTCACCTGCGACCAGCATCAAATATGCCGGTCTGCCGTGGGAGATGGGTCTGACCGAGGCGCATCAGGTTCTGGCGATGAACAACCTGCGCGACCGCGTCACCCTGCGGACCGATGGCGGCCTTCGGACCGGGCGCGACATTGTCATGGCCGCGATGATGGGGGCCGAGGAATACGGTATCGGCACTGCCGCCCTGATCGCGATGGGCTGTATCATGGTGCGTCAGTGCCAGTCGAATACCTGCCCCGTTGGTGTGTGCACACAGGACGAAAGCCTGCGCGCCAAATTCACGGGCAACGCGGACAAGGTTGTGAATCTGATTACCTTCTACGCACAGGAAGTTCGCGAAATCCTCGCCAGCCTGGGCGCGCGGTCCGTGGATGACATCATTGGCCGGGCTGATCTGCTGGCGCAGGTCAGCCGTGGTTCGGCGCATCTGGACGATCTGGACCTCAACCCGCTATTGATCACGGTCGATGGCGCGCATGACATCGTGTATGACCGCGACAAGGATCGGAACGCAGTGCCGGATACACTGGACGCCGAAATTGTCCGCGACGCGGCGCGGTTCCTGAAAGACGGCGAGAAGATGCAGCTGTCCTACGCCATCCAGAACACGCACAGAACCGTGGGCACCCGTGTCTCCAGTCATATCGTGCAGAATTTCGGGATGCGAAACACTTTCCAGCCGGACCATCTTCACGTGAAATTGCAGGGATCGGCCGGTCAGTCCTTGGGGGCCTTTGCGGCTCCGGGTCTGAAGCTGGAAGTGTCGGGTGATGCCAACGACTATGTAGGCAAAGGTCTGTCGGGCGGCACGATCGTGGTGCGTCCGCCGCAGATCAGCCCGCTGAAAGCGGATGAAAACACCATTATCGGCAACACTGTCCTGTACGGCGCAACCGACGGTCACCTGTTTGCGGCCGGCCGCGCGGGTGAGCGGTTTGCGGTTCGGAACTCGGGTGCCAAGGTGGTCATCGAAGGGTGCGGGTCCAACGGCTGTGAATACATGACCGGCGGCGTTGCCGTGATCCTTGGTTCCATCGGTGCAAATTTTGGTGCCGGTATGACCGGAGGGATGGCTTATCTGTACGATCCTGACGGTAAGGCGCAGCTTCTGATGAACATGGAGACACTTGTCACCTGTCCGGTCACGGTGAGCCACTGGGTCGATCAGTTGCAAACGCTGATCAAACGTCACGCAGCCGAGACCGGAAGCCGCAAAGCCGCGGATATCCTGCAACACTGGGATGTCGAAAAGGCCAACTTCCTGCAGGTGTGCCCGAAGGAAATGCTGAATAAACTCAGCCATCCGCTGAGCGAAGAGATCGCAGCAGTTCCGGCGGAGTAAACAGACCCTAAACAAGGTCAAAACCCTGCGTGTTTCCACAAACGCGCAGGGTTTTCCTTTGCATGCATATGGCACAGGGGCTGAAATTTAGCCCGTTCCAAACGCGCCTCATGCGTCGTATAGCAAGGGTATGGCAAAAAAAGCAGCGCGCGGAACGCGTGGTAGGAAATCAAAGGCAACAAAGTCAAAGAAGCTGTCGATATCGCGGATTCGCCGCTGGCTGACACGTGGGTTGTTGGCCTGTGTCGCATTTGTGGTCGGTCTTGTGCTGCTCTATTCGGTCGTCAATCCGCCGATTACGCATACAATCTGGTCCGAGTGGCGCCGGTTGGGCAAAGTTGAACGCGATTGGGTTCCGATCGAAAAGATTTCCCCGGTGATGGCGCGATCGGTCGTCGCTGCAGAAGACGCGAATTTCTGTCTGCACTGGGGCTTTGACATCGAGGCTATCCGGGACGCGCTGGAAGATGGAGGCGCACGCGGCGCGTCGACCATTTCGCAGCAGGTCGTCAAGAACGTGTTCCTTTGGCAGGGACGCAGCTGGGTGCGCAAGGCGCTTGAAACGTCGATCACTCCGATTGTCGAACTATTTTGGAGCAAGCAGCGCATTCTTGAGGTTTATCTGAACGTTGCTGAGACCGGAAACGGGGTTTTCGGGGTCGAGGCTGCCGCGCAAACGCATTTCAACGTATCTGCCGCTAATTTGACGCCGGTTCAGGCCGCGCGGATCGCTGCAATTCTGCCTTCGCCCAGGAACAGATCCGTTGCGGATCCGTCGGTTCGCACGCGCCGCCGGGCTGCCGCGATACGGGACGGAGCGGCCACCATCCGCGCAGATGGTCGCGCGGATTGTTTCGAGGATTGAAACCCAAGGCTGCTCAAGGCTAAAGCTTGGTTGTATTCACTGCTTTGATTGGAAGCTCATGGCGCGCCTGTTTCACGTTCCCCTGTCCCCCTATTGCCGCAAGGTTCGTCTGTCGCTGGCAGAGAAGAAAATCGAAGTGGAACTGGTTGAGGAACGGTACTGGGAGAAAGATCCGGATTTTCTGCGTCGAAACCCCGCAGGAAAGGTTCCCGTATTGCGCCTGGACGGGCAGGTGATGTCGGAAAGTGCGGCGATTTGCGAGTATATCGAGGAAACCCGCCCCGAACCCGCGCTGATGCCCAAAACGCCCGAAGCGCGCTATGAAGTAAGGCGTCTGGTCGGCTGGTTTGATGACAAGTTTCATCACGAGGTGACATCGAAACTGGTGTACGAGCGGGTCAACAAGAAAGTGACCGGGGAAGGCTATCCGGACAGCAAGCGCGTCAAGGAAGGTGCGCGCGCAATCAAGTACCATTTGGACTACATGACATGGTTGCTGGATCAACGCCGCTGGCTGGCCGGGGATCAGATGACGCTGGCGGATTTCGCCGCTGCCGCGCATCTGTCGGCACTGGACTATATCTCGGACGTGGACTGGAATCGCAGCCAGACGGTCAGGGACTGGTATGCCAAGATCAAATCGCGACCGGCGTTCCGGTCCATCCTCGCTGATCAGGTGCCGGGATTCCGGCCTCCGCCCCATTACGCCGATCTGGATTTCTGATAGGGTCGGGGCGCAGGGGGCCTTCCGCCCCCTCTTGGCCCGTCGGGCCAATTCACCCCCGAGGATATTTTTGGCCAGATGAAGAACGGATCGGGTTTGAAAGAAAAGCTGGTCGCCCAGGCATTGAGCGAGGGTTTTGTGTCCTGTCGGATTTGCAGGCCCTGGGATGTGCCGCAGGTTCCGGGCCGGTTGGAAGCGTTTCTGCAGGCCGGATATCATGGGCAGATGGGATGGATGGCAGAGCGCACCCATTGGCGTGGTGATCCGGCGATTTTGTGGCCCGAGGCCCGGTCGGTGATAATGCTGGCCGAAAGCTACGCGCCCGAGCATGATCCGACCGAAATTCTGAACTATCCCGAAAAAGCGGCGATCTCGGTCTATGCTCAGAACAAGGACTATCATGATCTGGTCAAGAAGCGTCTGAAACGACTGGCGCGCTGGCTGATTGCCGAGGCCGGTGGCGAAGTGAAAGTGTTTGTCGATACAGCACCTGTGCCGGAAAAGGCACTTGGTCAGGCTGCGGGATTGGGTTGGCAGGGAAAACACACCAATCTGGTTAGTCGGGATTGGGGCAATTGGGCTTTCATAGGGTCTGTTTTCACGACTTTGGACTTGCCGGCCGATCCAGCGGAGATTGACCGCTGCGGGTCGTGCCGGGCCTGCCTGGATAGTTGCCCGACCGACGCGTTTCCTGTCCCGTACCTTTTGGATTCGCGGCGCTGTATCTCGTATCTGACAATCGAGCACAAAGGTCCGGTCGAGGAAGAGTTGCGCGGCAAATTGGGCAACAGGATCTATGGATGCGATGATTGTCTTGCGGCGTGTCCGTGGAACAAATTCGCGGTGGCGGCCAGTGACATTCGGTATGCGGCCCGGGATGACCTTAAGGCGCCTGCGTTAACTGATCTTGTGGCACTGGATGATGCCGCGTTTCGGGAGAAGTTTTCCGGCTCGCCCATCAAGCGGATTGGTCGCGACCGGTTTGTGCGCAATGTGCTGTATGCCATCGGCAATTCGGGCAATGCAGAACTGTGTAGTGCCGCGCAGGCGCTAACGGACGACCCTGATCCGGCAGTGGCCGACGCGGCGCGCTGGGCGGTAAAACGGCTGTCGTAAATGCCGCAAACAGGCTGGACGTGACGGCGCAAACCGCTAGACCCTTTGTCAGCGAACAGATGGAGGACCCGATGGCGTTGGCTTTGGGGGTGGATACAGGCGGAACCTACACGGATGCGGTGCTGATCCGGGATGAGAAAGAGGTGATTGCCTCGGCCAAGTCCCTGACAACACGGGCGGACCTGGCGATTGGTGTGGGCAGGGCGATTTCGTCCGTGTTGGACGAGGCGCGGGTTTCACCCGACCAGATATCGATGGCGTCGCTGTCGACCACCCTGGCCACGAACGCCTTGGTCGAAGGGCAGGGCGGGCGTGTTGCGCTTGTGTATATCGGCTTCAAGGACAGTGATCTGGAAAAGCACGGGCTAAAGGATGCGCTTAAAGGCGACCCGGCGCTTGTGATTTCCGGTGGCCACAGCCATGCCGGTGGCGAAGCTGCGCCGCTGGATATTGCGGCGCTTGAGGCATTTTTAGACTCTCATAAAGGGATATCCGGCTTTGCCGTTGCTTCGCAATTCGCCACACGCAACCCGGCGCATGAGCTGGAAGCAGCGCGGATCATTGCGGAAAAGACAGGGGCACCGGTCACGTGTTCCCATCACCTGTCGGCTAGGCTGAACGGTCCGAAACGGGCGGTGACCGCCGTTCTGAACGCGCGATTGATTGGCATGATCGACCGCCTGATCGGCCGGGCACAGGACAGGTTACACGAGCTGGGCATCACGGCCCCGATGATGGTGGTGCGCGGTGATGGTGCGCTGATGAGTGCGGAGCAGGCGCGTGAACGCCCGATTGAGACGATCCTCAGCGGCCCGGCGGCTTCGATTGTGGGGGCACGCTGGCTGACCGGGGTCGAGAATGCGCTTGTCTCTGATATTGGCGGGACCACGACGGATGTGGCTTTGATCCGGGACGGCAAGCCTGCGATTGATCCGGCCGGGGCGCAGGTGGGCGGTTTCCGCACCATGGTCGAGGCGGTGGCGATGCGGACCCATGGATTGGGCGGTGACAGCCAGGTTCACGTGGTTACTGAAGGCTTGGGCGGCGGCGTATTCCTGGGGCCGCGGCGGGTGCTGCCGGTTTCTCTGATCGCGTCGGAAGCGCCCGGAGTCGTGCATGCCGCGCTGGACGAGCAACTGCGGGCAACAACGGTGGGTGAGTTTGATACACGGTTTGCCCGAAGATTTTCAGGGATTCGTGCTGATGATGTCGGGCCGCGCGAGAATGCTGTGTTGGAGCGGCTTGGTGACCAGGTTTTGCCGCTGAGCAGCCTGTTGCGGACCAGAATGGACAACGGCGCGCTGACGCGGTTGGTGGACCGCGGGCTTGTTCAGGTTTCGGGCGTCACGCCTTCGGATGCCAGCCATGTTCTGGGCCGGGTCGATGCCTGGGATTCAAGTGCTGCCCGCAAGGCGCTGGAACTTGTGTCTCGCAAGAGGGTGGGGTCGGGTGATGTTTTGGCGAAGTCTCCGGAACAGCTGGCCGGCATGATCGTGGATCAATTGACCGAACAGACCAGTTTGACCTTGTTAGAGACTGCTTTTGCGGAAGAAGGGCATGATTTTGGGGTTCCTCCTCAGGACCTGGCCCGTCATGTACTGACCCGGCGCGGCCTGGCAGGGCATCGTGGCCTGTTGTCTCTGGATACGGCTTTGAATGTCGATGTCGTGGGCCTTGGCGCTTCGGCGCCCAGCTACTATCCGGCCGTCGGGGAGCGGTTGCGATGCCGGATGATCCTGCCCGAGCATACCGGCGTCGCAAATGCCATCGGTGCGGTTGTCGGGCGGCTGACTTTGCGGCGCTCGGGCACCGTAACCTCGCCTGCCGAGGGGCGATATCGCGTGCATCTGGACAGTGGGCCACAGGATTTTGCGGCGTCAGATCAGGCTTTGGCCCTGTTGGAAGCTGTTTTGAAGGAAGAAACTGAAACCGCGGTCCGCGAAGCCGGGGCTGAAGATATCCGGGTCATTGTCGACAGGGACATCAAGACCGCGCGCATCGAGGCGCAGGATGTGTTTGTCGAAGCCCTTGTGACGGTCGAAGCCAGTGGCCGACCACGAGTGGCCACTGGCTAGCCCCCCTTCGAATTCATAGAGGGTCGGGGCAGGTCGTCGTTTACTCGGCCGCATCCGCGCGTTTGGGCAGCACCCAGTCCTGGCGCGGAAAGTGGCAGGTATACCCGTTCGGGATGCGGACCAGATAGTCCTGATGCTCTGGTTCGGCCTCCCAGAAATCTCCGACGGGCTCAACCTCGGTCACGACTTTACCGGGCCATAGGCCACTGGCATTCACATCGGCAATCGTGTCCTGCGCGACCTGCTTCTGATTGTCGTCGGCAAAGTAGATAGCCGAACGATAGCTCATCCCGAGGTCGTTGCCCTGACGGTTCACCGTCGTGGGATCGTGGATCTTGAAAAAGAACTCCAGCAAAGTGCGGTAAGATATTTGTGCAGGATCGAACCAGATTTCGATTCCTTCGGCATGGGTGCCATGATTGCGGTAGGTGGCGTTGGGTACGTCACCGCCCGTATATCCGACACGGGTGCGGGAAACGCCGGGAAGTTTGCGGATCAGATCCTGCATGCCCCAGAAACATCCCCCGGCAAGTACGGCGCGTTCTTCAGTCATCAGATGTCCTCCACATGGATCAAATATTCGCCATAGCCTTCGGTCTCCATCTCGTCACGATGAATGAACCGCAGCGCGGCTGAGTTTATGCAATAGCGCAGCCCGCCATGTTCGCGCGGACCGTCAGGAAATACATGCCCCAGATGGCTATCACCGTGTTTCGAGCGCACCTCGGTACGGATCATACCAAGGGTGGCGTCCCGAAACTCTTCCACGTGTTCGTGGATGATGGGCTTCGTGAAACTTGGCCAGCCGCAGCCGGATTCGTATTTGTGGGTCGAAGCGAACAATGGCTCTCCCGAGACGATATCAACGTAAATCCCGGGCTCCTTGTTGCCCAGATACTTGCCGGTGCCGGGGCGTTCGGTACCGCTGCGCTGCGTGACGTGGTATTCTTCGGGTGACAGAGCGGCGATGGCCTCGGGATCTTTGGTATAGCGGGTCATGGCTCCTCCGGTTTTTGACGCGACTTGGCCTTCTATTTGGGCATAACGAGGCAAAAAGCAAAATCATATTTCAGCTATCTCGCGCGCTCGTGCATGTGATCCGGTTGCCAGGCGGGCACGTAGTTCTCAGTAAAGGAGGTGCCGCCATGTTCAGACTGCTTCTGCTATTCGCCCTGCTGTTGATTGCCCGCGCCGTGCAAGCTGCGCCTTTGACCGGCGAGTTTGATTCGATCGACGGCGGCACGTTGTCTATCGAAGACTGGCGAGGCCAGCCGGTTCTGATCGTGAATACCGCGTCCCTATGTGGGTTCACAGAGCAGTATGCGGGCCTGCAAAAGATTCATGACACTTACGCGGACCGGGGGCTGGTGGTTCTGGCCGTCCCGTCGGATTCGTTCAAACAGGAACTGGGCTCCGCGGAAGAGGTAAAGCGGTTCTGCGAGTTGAACTATGACCTGACTCTGCCCATGACCGACATAACGCCAGTCAAAGGAGTGGACGCGCACCCATTCTACAAGGCTGTCGCCGCGCGAACTGGCTTTGTCCCCAGCTGGAACTTCAACAAGATCCTTATCGACCCGTCAGGAGAGGTTGTCGCCACGTTTGGGTCGAATGTGCGGCCTGACTCGCGGAAACTATTGAGTCAGGTCGAGGCTTTGCTGCGCTGAACCGGTTGTCTGGACAGCTGAACAGCTAAAATCCCCAGCGTGGTAATGCCTACTCCGACCGCATCCATGGGCCCGAGCTTTTCACCAAGCAACAGTGCAGCAATTGCGACACCGAACACCGGGTTCAGGAAGTGAAAGGTCGCGGCCCGGACAGCACCGATTCTGTTCAGCAACATGAACCAGATCAAGGTCGCCAGCAGCCCGGGGGCAAGGGTGGTGTAGGTGAATGCAAGAAGCAGGGGCAGCGTTGGATGGACATAGATCGTCTCAAAGAATGGCGCAGCCACAAACAGTACGGCTGAGCCGACAAACATCTGCAACCCGACGACCATCATGAAGTTCCCGCCCGATGTCGCACCGCGGACCGCCAGTGTCGCGAAGGTCAGGGCCAGGGCGCCGATCCCGCACAGCATCACGCCAAACATATCGACCCCTGTGTTGATCCTGCTGCTCATGATCAGGGCGACGCCGAAGAAACCAGCCAGCAGCCCGACAATTCCCATGGGTCGCAGTTTTTCCCGGAAGAACAACCAACCCGCGACGGCAACCAGCAACGGCATTGTCGAGGCGATGATCGCGGCAACCGAGGCTTCGACCGTTTGCATGGCATAGAAATTCAGACCCAAATAAAGGGCATTTTGACAAACTCCGAACAGGATGGTCGCCCGCCATTGGTCCCTTGTCAGATGCCAGCTTTGTCCCATGGCTCGCGCAATCGCCACTCCGATGATGCCAGATAACAGGAACCTCAGGGCCAGTGAAAACAGCGGTGAAGCATCGGCAACAATGATCCGCGCCGAGGAAAAGGCCGACGACCAGATCAGGGCAAATGTCAGCCCCATGGCTATGGCGCGCAGATCCATGAAACCTCCATCCCGGAACGCCGGGACTGTTGCCGAATTCCGATCAGGCCGCAAGCGCCGCAGGGGTTCAGCGTCAAAAAAGCCACATGTGCCGTGCAAGAATTCTTGGGTTTTCGTTTTTATTGATTGACCAGCCAATTAAGGATATTCGCGCCAAATCTGACCAATCAAGGGAGGTTTGTCGGTGTTCCTGGAATACATCTTGTCTTTTGGCGTCCTGCTGGCCCTGGGCCTGGTCGCTTTCTTCGTCGTGAAATGGTGGAACCTGCGCTGCGTCGGCGTGACGCCAGTCCACCTGTTCACGTTTATCGCGATCCTGTTCACATCCGGGCTGGATGTCGGCCTGATCATGTTCCCTCTGACCGAGTTCGGGGGCTATGCCGAAGACCCGGCCTATGCATTCGCCAACCCGCTGGCGATCGAATTCGGGTTCTGGGGCTTTCTGATCTGGGCCTTCTACTTCCTGACCGCGTTCTATTTCTGCGTCATCGAACCGCGTGTGAAGTTCTTTGAGATCCCGCTGGTCAAGCTGATCAACAACGTGGTCATCATCGGCACCTGTGCTTTCACCGCCAGCCTGTTCCTGATCTACCTGCCCGGCTACCTGCCCGAGGTCGGAGATGGCGAATCCGTGGTCACCACCTTCTACATCATCGTGTTCGTGGTGATTCTGGCGGCGGCCTATTCGTCGACCGATCTGAAATACGTGCGTATCCTGTCGGTGGGATCGACCTTCCTGTTCCTGGCTCTGATCCTGGGGATGTGGGCGGCGGCCGGTATGGGTATGACCGGGTTCGTTGATACTGGCAGCAACATCAGTGCGTATTTCGCTAACCTGCACAAGTTCGTCCTACCGCTGACCGACTATCACGCCTTCTACCTGTTCTGGTGGTTCGCATGGTCGATCATGATTGGCCAGTTCACCTCGCGCTTTGTGGGCGGTCTGACCACGTGGCAACTGTTGGCCGCGCTGCTGATCTTTCCGTCGATCCCGTTGGCGATCTGGTTCACCGTTCTCTACTACTACCACCTGAACGGCATCAGCACCGCAGGCATCACCAACATCGCGATGGTGATCGTGGGCGTGACCTTCGTCATCAACTCGCTGGACTCGTTGATTAGACTCTATACCGACAATCTGAACATGACGGTCGAAAGGTTCGGCAAGGCGGCTTATGTGGCGGGCAACGTGGCGTTGCTGTTCGTCCTGACCCTGTTGTTCCAGAGCCAGTGGCTGCAGATCCAGTGGATCGGCGCGGTCGTGGTGGGTCTCTATCTGGCCTGTGTGGTCTATATCCTGCTCGCCAAGCGTAATGAGGTGCTGAGCATTGATTCCATGCCCGAAGATCGTGATCTGGACTTCCACAAAGTTGAGACAGTTCACTGATTGGTTTTCAACAACAAACAGGAAAAGGGCCCCGATTTCGGGGCCCTTTTTTGCAAAGGCAAAGTCTTTCCGCCTTCGAGCGCTAGCTTGCGTCGATATTGAGACGGTATTTGAGGAACTTCTCGCCACCGTAATCAACTTCGCCTACGGGACACGCGCCCAGTTTTCTAAGTGCGCCAAGTTTCTTGCGTGAGGGCGGCAGCAAAAATGTCACCGACGTTATCCGTTCGTCGGATTTTGCAAACTCTATGGCTCGCCTTGTTATTCTGGCCCCCAATCCAAATGCTCCGGGCATGAGGACCAGGCCGAAATCCCACTCTTCGCCCTCTTTTTGAAAGCCGCCCCATCCCACATAGTCGCCACCGTGCAGGAAGGCCCAATGGCCAAGCCCATCACGCGCCCAATAGGCCTCTTTCGCCTTCACGAACTCATTGACCGTCTCTTCATCCCAGCCCTGCGTCAGCAGGGACATGTGTTCCGCAAGTCGCGGGTTCTTCATATGAGCCAGTATTTCCGGGGTCGAGATCTGGGTAAGCCGGGTGAAAGAAATTTCTTGTTTCATAAAACGGGATATAGGGAGGGTCTTGCGCACACAAAGAGGTCCACGCCAAAAAAACCGGTCGCGATGATACCGCGCCGGTTTAAATCCGATGACTGCTTGGTGGTGAGCATGTGAGACCCGGACAGGTCTTGGACCTGGTGGGAGCTTACAGGTGCCACGCACAAAAAAAGGGCCGCGAAAACGCGACCCCTTTGAATCATCATCGGTGATCCGATCAGCCGTTCACGCTGTCCTTCAGCGCCTTCGCAATGGTCATTTTCACAACCTTGTCGGCCTCTTTGGTGAATGTCTCACCAGTGGCCGGGTTGCGGACCTGACGCTCGGGGCGTTCGCGGCAGTAGATTTTGCCGACGCCGGGCAGGGTTACTGCGCCACCGGCCGAAACTTCGCGGGTGATCAGGCCTGTGATGGCCTCCAGCGCGGAGTTCGCGGATTTCTTATCGGTCCCCATTTCCTCAGCGAGAGCAGCAACCAGCTGAGTCTTTGTCATAGGCTTTGCCATTTCTTGGTCTCCTTAACGTGCCCGGTCTCTTGGGCCTCACCGCGTAACTGTAACGGGATATTGTGTTGGAACACAACGAATAGTAGCGCGGAAAACCCTAAAAATATGGGGAAAACGTTGCTTTTTTGCGTCAGAGGAAGGCCGTTTCGTCAAAAGAACGCAATTTCCGGCTGTGCAGACGCTCCAACGGCATGCCGCGCAGGTGCTCCATCGCACGAATGCCAATAGCCAGATGGCGGCTTACCTGCGTTGTATAGAAGTCCGAAGCCATGCCGGGAAGCTTTAATTCTCCGTGCAGGGGTTTGTCTGACACGCACAGCAAAGTGCCGTAGGGAACCCGGAACCTATAGCCATTGGCGGCAATGGTGGCGCTTTCCATATCCAGCGCGATGGCCCGAGACTGGCTAAGACGCTGAACCGGTCCGGACTGGTCGCGCAGTTCCCAGTTTCGGTTGTCGACAGATGCAACGGTGCCGGTGCGCATGATGCGCTTTAGCTCGTACCCTTCCAGTTCGGTGACTTCGGCAACAGCCCGCTCCAGCGCGACCTGCACTTCCGCCAGCGGCGGGATCGGCACCCAGACCGGGAGGTCGTCATCCAGCACCTTGTCCTCACGCAGGTAGGCATGTGCCAGCACGAAATCCCCCAACGCCTGCGTATTCCGCAATCCGGCGCAGTGACCGACCATAAGCCATGCATGGGGCCGCAGAACCGCGATGTGGTCGGTGGCG
This sequence comes from Ruegeria sp. CDSB136, assembly GCF_059610965.1. Taxonomy (NCBI): domain Bacteria; kingdom Pseudomonadati; phylum Pseudomonadota; class Alphaproteobacteria; order Rhodobacterales; family Roseobacteraceae; genus Ruegeria; species Ruegeria sp. CDSB136. The sequence continues at coordinate 15,585 of NZ_JBXWOP010000029.1, read as the reverse complement.
GTCTTGGCGTTGGAAGGGCCGACACCGATATTGACCAGAGTGATGCCGGAACCGTCTGCGCGCTTTAGGTGGTAGGTCGGCATCTGGGGCAGCTTCAGCGGTTGCTCCAGGGCGGCATCGGGTGTGGTGATCTCGACGTTGCCGGTCGAGACAAAGCTTGTGTAACCGCTGTCCGGATCGGCCAGCTGTTCGCGCGCGTAGTTCTCGAACTCGGACACGTAGAACTGGTAGTTTGTAAACAGGACGTGGTTCTGAAAGTGGCTGGGGTCGGTCGCTGTATAGTGGGACAGCCGCGCCAGCGAGTAGTCCACACGTTGCGCAGTGAAAAGCGACAACGGTCCTGCCAGATCTTCGTGACCATGCACCCCGTTGACGATATCGTCATTGGTGGTGGTCAGATCAGGAACGTCAAACACATCCCTGAGAGTGAATCCGGCAGCACCCTGCTGCGGCACCACCAATTCCGGGTTGTTGGCCACGGCGAAGTGTACCGGGATCGGCGTGTCCGAAGGCCCGATGGTCACAGGTTGGTCATGGTTTCGGATCAGCAGCGCGATCTGTTGTGTCAGGTAAGACCGAAACAGATCGGGGCGGGTCACCGTGGTGGCGTGAACACCCGGTTCCGAGACATGACCAAAACTCAGGCGGCTGTCGACATGAGCATAGGAGGAGGTTTTGATGCGAATTTCTGGGTAATAGGCTCTGAATCGCTCAGTCGGAGCGCCGTGTCCCATGGTTTTGGCAAAGCTGTCGCACAGAAACCTTGTAGCCTGATTGTACAACTCCTCCAGCCGCGCAACTGCGGCCTCGGGGTCGGTGAAGCTTTGCGGATCAGGTGCATCAGGTGTTTTTATGATTGTCATGCAAGTGGTTCCAAAAGGTCGATTTTCTCGAACGTCCGCACATCCACCAGCCCAAGGTCAGAAATCCGCAGTTCCGGGATCACCACCAGGGCCAGCAGCGAATGCTGCATGTACGCGTTGTTCAGTTTGCAGCCGCAGGCTTCCATCGCCGCGACCATTTTTTGCGCCTTGTCGGCCACTTCCGAGGCCGGCCGGTCTGACATCAGGCCGGCGATGGGCAACCCAACCAGTGCCAGCTCCTCGCCCTCGCGGAAAATGGTGATACCACCGCCCACCTCGGCCAGGCGGTTCGCGGCCAGCGCCATCTGCTCGCGGCTGGTGCCGACAACGATCATGTGGTGGCTGTCATGGGCCACGGTTGACGCCATTGCCATGTTGCCCTGGTATCCAAACCCGGACACAAAGGCATTAGTTACCCCGCCAGTTGCCTTGTGCCTTTCAACCAGCGCGATCTGACAGACATCATCTTCGCCTTCGACCAGCCCGCCGATGATCGGCAATTCGGCCTTCAGCGCTTTGGTCGGAGCCTGGTTTTCGACCACACCGATCACATTGGCACGTACCCTATTTGCGCCCGCCGGGGCCGTGATCTCAAAATCGACATCCGTCAGGGTGTGTCCCAGGTGAACGGTGTTACGGGCCTTGTCCGGCCAGTTAAGGTGCGGGCATTCCACTGTGGCTTTACCGGCTTCGGCCACGACTTGCCCGCGCGCGATGACCATCTCGACAGGCAATTCGGTCAGATCCGAACTCAGAATTATGTCGGCCCGCCGTCCTGGGGTTACGGACCCTATTTCCCGCTCAAGCCCGAAATGGGTTGCGGTGTTGATCGTTGCCATTTGCAGCGCGATCAGCGGATCGCATCCGCAGGCAATGGCGTGACGGACAACGCGGTTCATATGCCCGTCGTTGACCAGCGTGCCCGAATGGCAATCATCCGTGCACAGAATGAAATTGCGGGGGTCCAGACCTTTCTGCGTCACGGCAGTGATCTGACTTTCGACATCATACCAGGCCGAACCCAGCCGCATCATGGACCGCATCCCCTGGCGCACGCGGGCAACGGCATCCGCTTCGCATGTGCCCTCGTGATCATCTGCCGGGCCGCCTGCGACGTAGGCCGCAAAATCAGACCCTAAATCGGGTGATGCGTAGTGCCCGCCGACGGTTTTGCCCGCCCGCTGCGTAGCGGCGATTTCAGCCAGCATCTTGGGGTCGCCATGGATCACGCCGGGAAAGTTCATCATTTCACCCAACCCGATAATGCCTGGCCAGGACATCGCCTCGGCTACATCATCGGGGGTGATTTCATAGCCGGTGGTCTCCAGCCCTGGTGCGGACGGTGCGCAGGACGGCATCTGCGTAAAGATGTTCACCGGCTGCATCATCGCCTCGTCATGCATCATACGCACGCCGTCCAGACCCAGAACATTGGCAATCTCATGCGGGTCGGTGAACATCGAGGTGGTGCCGTGCGGAATCACGGCCCGGGCAAATTCGGCCGGGGTCAGCATCCCCGATTCGATGTGCATATGCGCGTCGCACAGGCCCGGAACGATATATCGCCCGTTTGCTTCGATGATTCGCGTCTCGGGGCCGATGCAGTGTGACGCGTCTGCCCCGACAAAAGCCACGCGCCCGTCGGCTACGGCGACGGAATGATTGGGGAGCAGTTCGCGGCTGTGTACGTTCACCCAGATACCATCGCGGATGACCATGTCCGCAGCTTCGCGCCCGGCGGCAACTGAGATCAAACGGGGGGCGACGTCGGGCCAGCTTGGGAAAGGTGTGTATTCCATGGCTCAACTTTCCCGAATGCGCGGTCAGGTGCAACCCCCGGCGGTCGGGTATCATGAAACCATCACAATTTGCCGGATGGGGCTGAGCACTTGCAATGCGCCGCGGTTCGGGTTTTGCATGGTGCCATGGATTATGACGCAATAGATGCAGACAGTTTTGGACGCAGCCTCAGTGGGATCGCTCTGAACCTGCTGGTTCGCGATGTACCGGCGGAATGCGCTTTCTTAGAGGCTGTTTTTAACATGACCAGTCACCAAGTGACCGCAGATTTTGCGATCGTCACCTACGGAACGCACGTCTTTCAGTTGCACTCTGACGGGACATACCACTCGAATCCCCTGCTTGGATTGCTGCCCGAGAATCCCCCGCGCGGGGCCGGTGTTGAAATTCGCTTGTACGAAACAGATCCGGACGATGCATCTGCCCGTGCAGAAGTGGCCGGGGGCACCGTTCTGCAGGCCCCAACGGATAAACCCCACGGATTGCGCGAGGCCTATATCCTCTGTGAAAACGGATATGCCTGGGTTCCCAGCCGCCCGAAAGACGTAAATCAGGACTGAGCTTGTAGCAGCGCGCAGCGCTGCTTGGCCCAACCAAAGGAGATGCCCAACGGGCATAGACGATGGACATAGATCTACTCGCCGGGATCAGCTCGGAACGGGTTCGGCAATTTCCTTTCGCAGCCATTCAGCAAACGCAATCGCTCCTGAATTCTCTTCGGCCTGTGGTGACAGCAACAGGTAGTACGCCTCGGGCATCGCGGCACGGTGTGCGAAGGGGGCGATCAGGCTTCCTTTCTCAATCAGATGTTTGGCGATGGCGTCATGGGCCAGGCACAACCCGCCACCGGCCATCGCGACGGACAGGCCAAACAGATAGGTCGTGGCATGAGTTATGGGCGGATTTTCCCAATTTAGGCTCTGATCTTCAGCCCAGCTTGCCCAGTTTGACATGAGGTTCGAACAATCGAACAGGGGCTGCTGTTGCAGGGTCTCCAAAGTGACCGGATAATTCGGAGCACATACCGGATAATAGGCGTCGGAACATAGAAACTCGGTCCTCACGGTGTCTGCCGGACGCAGCGAATAACGGATCTCGACCGCCGCGCCCTCGGCCATTTCCCGGGGTTCCCAAAGTTCGGTGAAGATATTCAGTTGGACATCAGGGTGCAAAGCGCGGAACCGCGGCAGACGGGGGGCCAGCCAGTTTACCGCAAAGGTGATATTGCATTGCACCTGCACCGCGTTCTGCTGTGCACCCGTAACGGCCTGGGTGCCCCGGACAAGGGTGCGAAAAGCGTCACGAACGACAGGCAAATAGGTTATTCCGGCCTCGGTCAGCTCCAGCGCCCTGTGACGACGCAGAAACAGGGGCTGCCCCAGGTGACCTTCCAGCGCCTTGATTTGTTGACTGACAGCACTTTGCGTCATGTTCAGGTCGCGTGCGGCCCCGGTAAAGGAAAGATGGCGGGCCGCCGCTTCAAAAGTGCGCAGCCAGCCCAAAGGTGGAAGCAGTTTTTGCATTGCATAACTCTGGCATTAGCTGAGCTAATGGATTAACCGCGAATTTTTCGTTGGTCAAACCCGTTTGCAAAAGGCACGGTTCCACGCAGACCCGAAATACAGGAGTTTCTGACATGACCGTTACCAGCCTGCGCCCCAATATTGACCACTGGCCCGAACGTGTGGACATGGCCGCCGCATTCCGCTGGACCGAACGGCTGAAGATGCACGAAGCGGTCGCGAACCACTTCAGCCTGGCGGTGAACGAAGACGGCACGCAGTTTCTGATGAATCCCAATCAGATGCACTTTTCCCGTATACGGGCCTCGGATCTGTTGTTTCTGGACGCAAATGACCCGAACGTAATGGACCAGCCCGGTGCACCGGACCCGACCGCGTGGGGCCTGCACGGATCGATTCATCGACATTGCCCACATGCGCGTTGCGTGATGCATGTGCATTCGATCTTCGCCACCGTACTGGCCTCGCTGGCGGACAGTACGATGCCTGCGATCGACCAGAACACCGCCACGTTTTACAACCGTTACGTTGTTGACGAGGAATTTGGCGGTCTGGCCTTTGAGAGTGAAGGCGAACGCTGTGCCTCGATGCTGGCGGACCCGAAAAAGAAAGTCATGATCATGGGCAATCATGGTGTTCTGGTGATCGGCAGCGATCCTGCGGACGCGTTCAACAGGCTCTATTACTTCGAAAGAGCTGCGGAAACCTACATACGCGCGCTGCAAACGGGACAGAAGTTGCGGGTTCTTCCGGACGAGATCGCCGAGAAAACGGCGCAAGAGCTTGATGACTATCCCGGGCAGGCCGAAGCGCATATGCGCGAAATCAAGGCCGTGCTGGACGCCGAAGGCTCGGACTACGCCACCTGAACCAGACCCTCCTGACGGGCAGAGCAACCGGACGTGTCTGCACGGCGCCGGAGCCCTGAATATTGCCGATCCCAACCACAGGATACTTCGACGTGACAGACAATTCTCAGATGCAGGACATGAGCCGCGAGTGGAATTACCACCCTGATCTGCCCTTGCAGAATCCTTCGGTGTTTCGCTGGCCACCTGATCCGGCGTATTTGGCGGGCTGGCTCGCCCGGAACTGGCTGACCCTTAGCGAACGGGTTCTGATGCTGGGATTGGCCGTTGCGCTGTGGGCGTTTTTCTACCCATCGCTCGAAACCGTCAGGACTTTTGCGTTTGGCTGGATTTTTCAGATCTGGCTGGTGAATTTTGCCATGATCTTCATCGTCGCCGGAGGGTTGCACTGGTACTTCTATACGCGCAAGGCGCAGGGTAAAAAGCTGAAGTTCGAACGGCGCGAGCAGGGCAAGAACAACAAGCTGTGGAATTTCAGCGATCAGGTGCTGGACAACATGTTCTGGTCTCTGGGGTCGGGCGTTCTGCAGCTGACCGGGTTTCAGGCCGTGACCATGTGGTTGATGGCCAACGGATATACGCCAACCATCACCTTTGCTGAAAATCCGGTCTGGTTCATCCTTTGGCTGATCCTGCTGCCAATGTGGTCGGCCTTTCATTTTTACTGGGTGCACCGTCTGCTGCATCAGCCGTTCCTCTATAAAAAGGTCCACAGCCTGCATCACCGAAACGTCAATATCGGCCCTTGGTCAGGTTTCTCGATGCATCCGGTCGAGCATTTCTTTTATCTCTCGACCCTGTGCATTCACTGGATTGTTCCGTCCCATCCGATCCACCTGTATTTCCACATCGTGTTTCAGGGCCCGGGCGCTGCGATGACCCATACCGGGTACGAGGAATTGCTGGTGAAGGATAGAAAACGGCTGGCTCTGGGCACGTTCTACCACCAGCTCCACCATCGGTATTACGAATGCAACTACGGCAATCAGGAAATGCCTTGGGACCGCTGGTTCGGAACTTTCCATGACGGCTCGCCCGAGGCGACCGAAGTTACCCGGGCGCGCAAGAAAAAGATGTTCGGCTGACTGGCGGCGGTTTCAGGTTCCGCGCGTCCGCAGGGCGCGCGGTGTCTCACCGAACTCGGCCCTGAACGCGCGCGTCAGGGCGCTGGGATCATCGTAGCCCGTGCGCAAGGCGATCTCGGCGATGCTCAGATCGGTTTCGGAAACCAGTTTGCGCGCCAGATTAAGTCGCAGCCGCCGATAAACCTGTGCCGGCCCCGCGCCGAGTTCAGAGTTCATTCGGATTGAAAGCGCCTTTTGGGAACGCCCCACGCGCCGGGCTATATCAGACACTAACAAAGGTGATTCCAGGTTTTCCTGCATCAGGCCCAAAGCCTTGTTCACATAGCCGCTGGTTGCACCGGCCCCGCCGGTATGAGAGCGTGCGGAGTCGCGGGTCATGAACAATTGGGACACTTCCAGGGCCAGGGCCTGCCCGTGATCCCGCCCGATCAGAAACAGGACCAAATCGAAAGCTGCCATGGCGCCTGAACAGGTAATGCGGTTGCGGTCGATGACATATCGCTCACGCAGGGCCGTGACTTCGGGGAAGCGTTCGGTAAAACCTGTCAGTTCCTCCCAGTGGATGGTAGCGCGATGCCCGTCCAGCAAGCCGGCCCGCGCCAGCAGCCAGCTACCGGTGTCCAGGCCTGCCAGTGTTTGGAACCTTTCTGCAGCCGATCTTAGTCCGGCCAGCGTACGCCAGCCGCCATGGGCCTGAAATCCGTATGACGGCATAACCCACAACATGTCGCCATGAGATTTTTGCAGCGTTTCATGCGGTGCGACCTGCAGGCCGGATGAGGATGTAACGGGCCCAGGATCCAGCGACAGGAATGTCCAGTCATAAAGGGTTCGCCCCGACAGGGTGTTCGCCGCGCGCAGCGGTTCGACCGAATTGGCAAGGCAATGGTTCGAAAACCCGTCGAACAGTAGAACGCCCAGTCGCTGCGTTGCAGGAGGAGATTTTTTCCACTTCGGCATGATAATCGTCTAATTCTGTATGATCGTGATTTCAAGCCACGTCAGGATAACGACAAGTCCAAATGTGGAGTGAACCGATGCAATATGGCCTGTCCGACGAACAGGAGATGATCGTCTCAACCGTTCGCAGCTTTGTCGAGAACGAGATCTACCCGCACGAAGAACTGGTCGAACGGACCGGTGAAGTTCCGCACGAGATCGCCGAGGACATCAAACGCAAGACTTTGGAACTGGGCTTTTATGCCTGCAACTTTCCCGAAAGTGTCGGTTGCGCCGGGCTAAACCATCTGGAATTTGCCCTGGTCGAGCGCGAACTGGGGCGGGGTTCGATGGCGCTGAACCATTTCTTCGGGCGGCCGCAGAATATTCTTATGGCCTGTGAAGGGGACCAGATCGAACGCTACCTTATGCCTGCCGTGCGCGGTGAGCGGATGGATGCGCTGGCAATGACCGAACCCGGCGCGGGTTCGGATGTGCGTGGCATGAAATGTGCAGCTGTGCGTGACGGCGGTGACTGGGTTGTCAACGGGACCAAGCATTTCATCTCGGGCGCCGAGCATGCCGACTTTATCATCGTCTTCATCGCTACAGGCGAAGATCAGACGCCAAAAGGCCCTAAAAAGCGGATTACGGCGTTTTTGGTGGATCGTGGGACTCCGGGTTTCACGATTCGGGACGGTTACAAGTCGGTCAGTCACCGCGGTTACAAGAACATGGTTCTGGACTTTGACGATTGTCGACTGCCCGATGCTCAGGTTCTGGGTGAGGTCGATGGCGGTTTCGAGGTCATGAACACATGGCTCTATGCCACCCGTATCACCGTTGCGGCCATGTCCGTGGGGCGCGCCCGCCGCGCCTTTGATTATGCGCTGGATTATGCCGCGACGCGCGAACAGTTCGGGCAGAAGATCGGCAAGTTTCAGGGCGTTTCGTTCCAGATCGCCGACATGATCACCGAGATTGACGCAGCCGATTTGTTGACGCTGGCCGCCGCCGACCGGCTGGACCAGGGTTTGCCAAGCAACCGCGAGATCGCCTCGGCCAAGCTTTATGCGTCGGAGATGCTGGCGCGGGTGACCGACGCCGCGATTCAGGTTCATGGTGGTATGGGGCTGATGGACGACTACCCGCTTGAACGGTTCTGGCGCGATGCCCGCGTTGAACGCATCTGGGACGGCACCAGCGAAATTCAGCGCCACATCATCAGCCGCGATCTGTTGCGGGCGCTGGGCGCATGACGCCGGAGCTCGTGTGATGGGTGCTTTGGCGCGCGTTCTGAACCCTTCGACACTGGCGGTCATCGGTGGCGGTGCGTGGTGCGCCGAAGTGATTTCGCAGGCCCGCAAGTTCGGATTTGAGGGAGAAATCTGGCCGGTTCATCCCAAGGCTGCGCAAGTCGCGGGTTTACAGGCTTATGCGTCGATTGAGGATCTGCCCCGCCCCCCCGATCTGGCTTTCGTGGGGATCAACCGTCATGCAACCGTATCCGCGGTTGCAGCCCTTTCTGCAAGCGGCGCGGGCGGAGCGGTCTGCTTCGCCTCGGGCTTCACCGAAGCGCGGGCCGAAGACGATCAGGCTGCCGATCTGCAATCGCAACTGGTCTCTGCCGCCGGAGATATGCCGATACTCGGGCCCAATTGCTATGGCTTTGTGAATGGCCTGAACCGAACTGCGGTCTGGCCGGATCAGCATGGAATGCAGCCTGTTGATCGTGGTGTGGCGATCCTGACGCAAAGCTCGAATATGGCCATCAACATGACGATGCAGCGCCGTGCCCTGCCGTTGGCCTTTATCCTGACCTGCGGGAATCAGGCTCAGACGCATCAGGCCGATATCGCGTCGGCCCTTTTGGACGATGACCGGATCACCGCCATCGGCGTGCATATCGAAGGCTTTGGCGATCTGCGCAAATGGGAGGCGCTGGCCACCAAGGCGCACGTGCGCGGGGTGCCGATCGTCGCTCTAAAGATGGGGCGTTCCGCGCATGCACAGGCGGCGACGATCTCGCATACCGCGTCCCTGGCAGGAGGCGACGCCGGAGCACAGGCTTTTCTGGACCGCCTTGGGATTGCCCGGCTGGGTGACATTCCGAGCTTTCTGGAATGCCTGAAACTGCTGCATGTCACCGGACGTCTGGATGGCAACGGTCTGGGCATGATCAGCTGCTCTGGTGGCGAGGCGAGCCTGGGCGCGGATATGGCCGAGGGGCGCGATCTGCATTTCCCGCCGCTGACAGACCGGCAAAAGACCGATCTGCGCGCCGCGTTGGGGCCGATGGTGGCTTTGGCAAACCCGCTGGACTATCACACCTATATCTGGCGCGACACCGACGCGATGACCCGCGCCTGGACCGGATTGACCGGGCCGGACAAGGCGCTGACGATGTCGATTGTCGACTATCCCCATACCGATGCGACCGACTGGGCCTGCGCCACGCAGGCGGCGCTGAACTGCGTCGCGCACACGGGTCGCCCCTTTGCGGTAACAGCGACCCTGCCCGAACTGATGCCGCAGGACGTGGCGCGACAACTGGTCGACGGTGGTGTTGTCCCTTTTGCCGGCCTGCACGAGGCGCTGGCCGCAATCGAGGCGGCGGCGCGCGTCGTACCTGAACCGGCCGAACCGGTTTTGTTGCCCTCAAACTCTGACCCGGATCAGGTTCTGACCGAAGCGCAAGCAAAAGAGGCTTTGGCAGGTCACGGCGTGAAGGTGCCGCGGCGTGTTGTAGCTTGCAAAAGCAGCGTGGCCGAGGCCGCAGTCGATTTGTGTGGCCCCTTTGCGGTCAAAGGCATTGGCCTGGCACACAAGTCCGAACATGGCGCGGTTCAACTGGGCGTAAGTTCCGATGCTCTGACCGCCGTGGCAGAGAAGATCGGCACCGACGACATACTGATCGAGGAAATGGCGGATGGCGGTGTTGCCGAGTTGCTGATCGGCGTCACGCGTGATCCGGCGCATGGATTTGTCCTGACTTTGGGGGCGGGCGGGGTACTGGCTGAAATTCTGCGTGATACCGTCTCAATGCTCGTGCCTTCGTCCCGGCAGGCCGTGCAGAACGCGCTGGGCCGGTTGGCCTGTGCGCCGCTGCTGGAAGGATACCGGGGCAAACCTGCAGCGGATATCGATGCAATTCTGGACGCGGTCGAAGCCGTACAGGCGTATGTCATTGCCAATGCGGCAACTGTCAGCGAAGTTGAAATCAATCCTCTCATCTGCACCAAGGAAGGTGCGGTTGCGGTGGATGCCCTGATCCGAAAGGCAAGCTCATGAATCCGGTCAAAACCAAACGCGATGGCGCAATTCTGCAAGTTACCCTGGACCGACCCAAGGCCAATGCCATCGATCTGGCGACAAGCCGTGTCATGGGGGACGTATTTCGCGACTTCCGCGATGACCCCGATCTGCGTGTGGCCATTCTGGCCGGCGGAGGGGACAAGTTTTTTTGCCCCGGCTGGGATCTGAAAGCCGCGGCTGACGGCGACGCGGTTGACGGCGATTATGGTGTTGGTGGTTTTGGCGGGCTTCAGGAACTGCGCGACATGAACAAGCCTGTGATCGCTGCCGTGAACGGAATCGCCTGTGGGGGCGGTCTGGAACTGGCATTGAGCGCTGACATCATTGTTGCCGCCGATCATGCCAGCTTTGCCCTGCCCGAAATTCGTTCGGGCACGATTGCCGATGCCGCCAGCGTCAAACTGCCCAAGCGCATTCCCTATCATGTTGCCATGGAACTGTTGCTGACGGGACGTTGGTTTGATGCGGACGAGGCGCGCCGCTGGGGTCTGGTCAATGAAATCGTTTCCGCCGATCAGCTGATGAACCGCGCATGGGAGCTTGCGCGGCTTCTGGCAAGCGGCCCGCCTCTGGTCTATGCGGCAATCAAGGAAGTTGTGCGTGAGGCCGAGGATTCGAAGTTTCAGGACATCATGAACCGGATCACGCGGCGCCAATTGTCGACGATCGATACCTTGTACGGCTCTGATGATAATCTGGAAGGCGCGCGGGCTTTCGCCGAAAAACGCGACCCGGTCTGGAAGGGGCGCTGAACGGCGCGGCTATTCAAATGCGTTCGAACAGCGCGATCAACGCGGTGTCATCCTTGTTGTCGCCTGCTGCAAGATCTCCGTAGATGCGAACTTCGGTCAGGGTCAGATTGCGGATCTGATCCTGTTCCAACTCCCTTAGCGCCTCGGCAAAGCCGAGCTTTTCAAAGTGCCTGGCGTTGATGGACAGCGCGAACTGCGCCCCGGCACGCGCAATGCGCAACAAAGCGGGCAGAACATCCGGCCCCAGATGGCCATGCGTGAATGTGCCTGACGAAACGATGCCGGCATAACTGTCTTGGGGAACCGGGATTCCGTGGTTCAGATCGGCCTCGATCGCATCCCGGTATATGTCCTTTCGCATTGCCTGACTCAGCATTTCACTACTGATGTCGGTGGCATCTATGGGTCCGACTCCGAGCCCTGCCAGCACCGCGCCGCACAGTCCGGTGCCAGCACCCACATCCAGAACCGGCCCTTGGCCGCCTGCACCGACAAAGGCGCGGGCGGTGTGAACATGAAGCTGATAGTCTTCGAGGGCCGCAAAGCCTTCGTCGTAATCTCCGGCCCATTCGGCATAGAGGCGTTTGTTGTCCTCTGGCGTTTTCAGCGCATAGGCGGCTTTCAGATCGGGGTTCTTGTCGCTCATGACACAATCAAAGGCGCATCAGGGGATTCGAATCAAGTATCCTCGGGCAGGTGCTTGCATCTGGCGCTTTAGCGGATCATCTAAGGGGCCATGACTGGATCTCTTTTTTCGTTTGGACACGGGTATTCGGCGCAGGCACTGTCGCGGCTGCTGATGCATGATGGATGGCAGATTGTCGGGACAACCCGGGATGCGGACGGGGCCGATGCAATCCGGGCCTCAGGTGCCGACCCTCTGATCTGGCCGGGTCAGGCACCTTCACTGGATGGGGTGACGCATTTGTTGATCTCGATCGCGCCGACGGCAAAGGGCGATCCGGTTCTGGCCGCCCTGCGGACCGAGATCGAGGCGCGGGCCAATCAGTTTTCCTGGGTGGGATATCTGTCGACAACCGCGGTTTACGGCGATCATCAGGGCGACTGGGTCGACGAATCGACGCCGCCTGCACCAACGGCTGACCGGGGCCAGTGGCGCTTGCACGCGGAACAGGAATGGGCGGGAATTCCGGGCCTGCCGACGCATATCTTCCGACTGGCGGGCATCTATGGTCCCGGGCGGGGACCATTTTCCAAACTCAAACGCGGCGGGCTGCGGCGGATCATCAAGCCGGGGCAGGTTTTCTCGCGCATTCACGTTGCCGATGTTGCGCAGGTACTGCGGGCGTCCATGGCACGGCCCAATCCCGGTTCTGTGTACAATGTTTGTGATGACGAGCCTGTTCCGCCTCAGGACGTCATCGGTTACGCGGCCGAGCTTCAAGGGCTTCCGCTGCCGCCAGCCGTGGCATTTGAGGACGCTGACATGACTCCGATGGCGCGCAGTTTCTACAATGAGAACAAGCGCGTCAGAAACGACCGTATCAAGGAAGAGCTGGGCGTGCGGCTTCTTTATCCCGACTATCGTGTCGGGCTGGAATCCCTGATGAAGCGGTAGCGGTTAAGAAACGCCATTTCTGACTGGATCTTTTACTGTTGAATCCCCGGGTCAGGCGACCTGCGGGGATGAGTGTGGTGTGCATGTCGGGTGTTGGTCCGGCCCGATCAGGTTTCGCTGTCTGAGGTGAATTCCAAGTAATAGCAAAAAGCTATGAAATTGATCGGAAAACAAAACTTTTTTGCATGGTTTGAATTTGCTACTTCTGCCGGTGAGTGATGTGGACGACTCGGCACGATGAGTGCTGTTCGAACCACTATACTTATCTGAGATTTGCACACGCGAACCTGCCGGACTTAGCCAGGATTGGAGATCGATATGGACGGAAGTGATAACCCCAAAACAGGCGGATGCCCTGTCATGCATGGTGCGGGTACCCGGTCGAACCGGGACTGGTGGCCGAACCAGTTGAACCTGTCGATTCTGCACCAGAAAACCCCAGCATCAAATCCGCTGGGTGCGGATTTTGATTATGCCGAAGAATTCAAGAAGCTGGACATGAAAGCGCTGAAGGAAGACCTTTATGCGCTGATGACGGATTCGCAGGACTGGTGGCCGGCGGACTATGGCCACTACGGTGGCCTGTTTATCCGGATGGCCTGGCACAGCGCCGGGACGTACCGGACGGCGGATGGACGCGGCGGGGCCTCGACGGGAAACCAGCGGTTCGCACCGTTGAACAGCTGGCCGGACAACGGCAACCTCGACAAGGCCCGCCGTCTTCTGTGGCCGATCAAACAGAAATACGGCAACCAGATCTCATGGGCCGATCTGATGATTCTGGCCGGTAACTGCGCCATCGAGTCAATGGGCGGCAAGACCTTTGGTTTCGCCGGAGGCCGCGAAGATATATGGGCGCCCGAGGAAGACATCTATTGGGGCGCCGAGACGGACTGGCTGGCTCCGACAGACAACCCGCATAGCCGCTATTCGGGCGAGCGCGATCTGGAAAACCCGCTGGCCGCCGTGCAGATGGGCCTGATCTACGTGAACCCGGAAGGCCCGGATGGTGAACCCAACGTTTTGGCCTCGGGCCGCGATATTCGCGATACCTTTGGCCGGATGGCGATGAACGACGAGGAAACCGTTGCGCTGGTTGCGGGTGGTCATACTTTCGGCAAAGCGCACGGTGCGGGCGACCCCGATCTGGTAGGCCCGGAACCAGAAGCCGCCCCGATCGAGGAAATGGGCTTTGGCTGGATCAACAATTTTGGTTCTGGCAAGGGGGATGACACCACGACCTCGGGGATCGAAGGCGCATGGACCGCGAACCCGATCAAATGGGACAACGGCTATTTTGACCTGCTGTTCGGCTATGACTGGAACCTGACCAAAAGCCCCTCGGGCGCGTATATCTGGGAGCCGGTCGGCGTGAAAGAGGAAGACATGGCCCCAGCGGCCCATGACCCGTCCAAGAAGGTCAAGACCATGATGACCACCGCCGACATGGCGATGCGCATGGACCCGATCTATGGCCCGATCTCGAAGCGTTTCCATGAGAATCCGGAAGAGTTCGCAGATGCCTTCGCACGGGCCTGGTTCAAGCTGACCCACCGCGACATGGGTCCGCGTTCGGCCTATATTGGTCCGGAAGCCCCGACCGAAGAGTTGATCTGGCAGGACAACGTTCCGGCAGTGGATCACGATCTGGTCGATGATGCGGATGTGGCAGACCTTAAGGCCAAGATTGCAGCGGCAGGATTGTCGGTGTCTCAGTTGGTTTCGACCGCCTGGGCCTCTGCTTCGACCTTCCGCGGATCTGACAAACGCGGAGGTGCCAATGGTGCACGTATCCGGCTTGCGCCGCAGAAAGACTGGGACGTCAACGAGCCTTTGAAACTGTCCAAGGCGCTGGATGCCCTGTCGGGAGTTCAGAAGGCTTTTAACGGCGCACAGTCGGGTGGCAAGAAAGTATCGCTGGCAGATGTGATCGTTCTTGCGGGTGCGGTAGGAATCGAACAGGCGGCCAAAGCCGGTGGTCAGGATGTCGAAGTGCCTTTCACCCCGGGCCGCACGGATGCAACGCAGGAACAGACCGATGTCGAGAGCTTCTCGGTGATGGAACCCATCGCTGACGGTTTCCGCAACTACCAGAAGGCCGACTACACCGTCTCACCCGAGGAGTTGCTGGTTGACCGGGCGCAGTTGTTGAACCTGTCGGCACCCGAGATGACAGCACTTGTCGGTGGCCTGCGCGTTCTGGGCGCCAACTTCGGCGACAGCAAGCATGGCGTCTTCACCGATCGTGTCGGAGCGCTGACCAACGACTTCTTCACCAACATTCTGGATATGAGTACCGAATGGAAGCCTGCAAGCAAGGGCGTCTACGAAGGGCGCGACCGGTCCAGCGGAGAGGTCAAATGGACCGGCACCCGGGTCGATCTGGTCTTTGGTTCGAACTCGCAGCTGCGGGCGCTGGCCGAGGTCTATGGTCAGGCCGACGCCGAGGGCAAATTCGTCTGTGACTTTGTCTCGGCCTGGAACAAGGTGATGAACGCGGATCGTTTCGATCTGCACTAAACCAGCGACCTTTACTGTGATTGCGCCGCCCGAGGAGACTCGGGCGGCGTTTTCTTTGGTTAGGACCTAGGTGCATACCAAACACTGGGTACGATTCCGCCGAAAGGTCGACTTCTTACCCGGTTTCTGCAGTGCACAAGCCGCTCAAACGCGCGAATTATTAAGATAACCTGTTGTTTTCATTAACCCGTGTCAGTTTCTGCAGTGAAATGTGAAGTTTTTTGAAAATGGGGGTTGCAGGTCCCAGACCTAATCCGTAAATACCCCTTCACCGGCGCTGCTGAGGCGGTGCTGACGGGTCGGGGAGACGGCCTGACGGACTGGAAAGACGGTTGAGACG
>NZ_JBXWOP010000028.1:0-43590 GCF_059610965.1 Ruegeria sp. CDSB136 | reverse complement strand
TGGCGCGGTTGACGGGGCTCGAACCCGCGACCCCCGGCGTGACAGGCCGGTACTCTAACCAACTGAGCTACAACCGCCCGCTGCCCGTTCGCTCTGAACGTTGGGGTGTATTATGGCCACGCCCCGGCATCGTCAAGCGGCGTTTTCAAGTTTTTTGCCTTATCCTGATTTTTTCCCGAACCCACCCTTTGAACAGGCGCCGGGTTCTGCGTGAAATGCGCTGAGGGCAAGCAAAGTTTCTGCGCCACCTGCATCTGATCTTGCGAACCGGACTGACACACTGTAAGAGGCGGCCTCACGGGTGATTAGCTCAGTGGTAGAGCGCTTCGTTCACATCGAAGATGTCAGGAGTTCAAATCTCTTATCACCCACCATCTTTTCAATGACTTGTCGGATCTGGCGACAGGAATGGGTGCCAGAAGCCAAAACGCGGCCGGGCGTCCAAGCCTCATTTCTCTAAAAGAACCGCCTCTACGACTAGTTACAAAGTGATACTTCTCTAACTAATCTGGAGACATTGATAGAGGGTATTGCGATGAAACATATATTTGCGGCGTTAGCCGTATGCTTGGCCAATGCAGCCAGTGCTTTGACGGTTACGTTCGATCACAACATTCAAAGTACATCGGGGTCGAACTTTGTCGGAACGTCCCAGGGATTTGCCTATAACGCCAGCTTTACCTATTTGGGCGGGAACTACCTGTACCTGCATTCCGATAGCGGCATTCTGACGTCAACAATCAGAGCCATAAGCGGAACAACATTCACGGCAAAATCTATTGATGTTTGGGGCGCATTGCGGATTTTCATGTCCGGATCGGGGCCTAGGCCGGCAGACGATAACAGCCAAGCCTACTTCCAGTGGGCAACGTCAGGAATTGCGCCGGTGGCAACTCTGACTTTCACTGGGGTACGAAACGGGGCTACGGTGGCTACGCAGTCGATCGGCCCGACGCAGACACAATTTACGTCGGACAGTGTCATACCGAAACTAAAGAAGCTTAGGTTATCTAGCGGGTTCTCTCATATCGATCAGTTGATACTTACCGTGAACAACCCGATCAGTGGCCCTATTGGAATGACTTGTACGACCCGTTCGGACCCAACACGGTTTGGTGTAACGATTGGTGTGCCAGTTATCGGGTGGACAATCTAAAAGTATCAGCCGTTCCCCGGCCCGCCAGCGGACTGCTACTGATAGGCGCAATAGCTGGGCTGTTTGGAATCAAGCGACGTAGAATAACCGCCTACTAGAGTCTGGCTGGGAGCCCGGTGACACCAAGGCTGGCTTACGCGTGCTGCCAGAGCTGCCTAAATACCAACAAGTCGAGCTGATTGAGGGTTGCTCGAGAGCAAGCTTGTCACAGCGCGTTTCCCCCGCCTATCCTGACCGGAATTGATCGGTAATTCCGGGCATTGTTTTCAGGATTGTTTATGGCTGAATTGAAGCGCGATATTGGTCTTGTTGGCCTGACCTTCATTTCGGTTGGTGGCATTATTGGTTCGGGCTGGCTGTTCGGGCCTATGTTGGCCGTGCAACATGCTGGTCCTGCGGCCATCCTTTCCTGGATTATCGGCGCGGTTGCCATGTTTGTTCTGGCCATAACATTCGCCGAAATCTCGGCCATGCTGCCGATATCCGGCGGAATTGCACGGGTGCCTCAGTTTTCACATGGCAACATAGTCTCGATGGCCATGGGGTGGACAGCCTGGATCGGATATAACACCACCGCACCAATCGAAGTTGAGGCGATGTTAAAATACCTCGCGCCTTATGCGCCTTGGCTGCATGCTGCGGATACCGGCGATCTGACCGGGGCTGGCATTGCGGTTGCGCTGGTTTTCATGCTTCTGTTCGTCGCGGTCAACGCATTGGGGGTGAAGTTTTTCACTCAGGTCAACGCCGCGCTGACGTGGGCCAAAATCGCTATTCCTATCGTTCTGTCGATCCTGCTGATCGCGACACGGTTCAACACCGAAAACTTCACTCAACCAGGTGGTTTTGCGCCCTATGGATTACAGGGCATCATGGCAGCGGTGTCGACCGGAGGCGTGATATTCTCATTCATCGGATTTCGCCACGTCGTCGACATGGCCGGTGAAGTTCGAAATCCCAAATTCGCCATCCCTGCAGCCCTGGTTCTATCCATCGTTCTGTGCGCGGCCCTGTATCTGGGACTTCAGATCGCATTCATCGGCGCGCTTGATCCCGAAATGCTGAAAAACGGTTGGGCACAATTGAACTTTGGCGGTCAGGGTCCGCTGGACGGAATAATCATGTCCGTGGGGATCATCTGGTTTTTCAGCCTGCTCAACGTCGGCTCGGTGATCGGACCTTTTGGCAACGGATTGGTGGCCACTGGCTCGAACGCGCGTATTGCCATGGCGTTGTCCAAAAACGGCTTCCTGCCGCAACGCCTGCAAATGCTGTCTTCGTTCGGCGTGCCGCTTTGGGCACTGGCGCTGAATTTTCTGATCGGAACGCTCTTCCTGCTGACCGTACCTTTCGCCACAGTAATCGCGTTGAACGGAGCGGCCATCGTCCTGTCATTCGCCGTCGGCCCAATCGCCGTGGTCTGCTTGCGCCACCTCATGCCCGATCACCCGCGTTCGATCCGCATCCCGGCCGTCAAGGTGGTCGCCGTCACGGCCTTTGCCGTTGCCACATTGGTCGTCTACTGGAGCGGTTGGGACACGGTCTGGCGACTTGGCATTGCATTGATCGTTGGAATGGTTCTTCTGCTGCTGCGGTTCCGCAACCGTCTTGACGAAATGGACGTGACCGAAGCTTTGTGGCTGGCGCCCTATTTTGCCGGTATCGGGCTGATCTCTTTCCTTGGGCAATTCGGCGAAGGCGCGCAAAAGCAGATCCCCTTTGGTTGGGATATTCTGCTGTGTATCCTGTTTTCCGCCGTGATCTTCAGTCTTGCCGTCCGTTCAGCCCTATCCCCTGAAAAGTTTCAGGAATACATCGCCGAAGAAGAAATACTGGATCCCAAGGAACCCGTTGTCGGGTTCTGAATAACCGAGTGACCCAAATGAAAAAGCCCGCCGCAATTGCCGCAGGCTTCTCCATATTCTCTTAGGTGGCCAGTATCCCGGCCCTGACTTCCGGTAACTTAATGTGCAGTCGCCGACGGTCCGGTGCTGTCGGGTGCCTTGGCGGCGGCTGCCGCTGCTTCCTCGGCCGCTTCGTCCCATTCGATGGGATCTGGCGCGCGAACAAGTGCCTGTTCCAGAACTTCCGAGACATGCTTGACCGGAATGATCTTAAGACCTTCCTTAACGTTATCCGGAATGTCCGCCAGATCCTTCTCGTTCTCTTCCGGGATCAGCACCGTCTTGATGCCTCCCCGCAGGGCAGCTAGCAGCTTTTCTTTCAAACCGCCAATCGGCATTGCATTCCCGCGAAGCGACACCTCGCCCGTCATGGCAATGTCCTTGCGCACCGGAATTCCGGTCAGGACCGATACGATCGACGTTACCATCGCCAAACCGGCCGAAGGACCGTCCTTGGGGGTTGCCCCATCCGGAACGTGCACGTGAATATCCAACGTGTCGAACTTGGGCGGTTTCACACCGATCTGAGGTGAAATCGACCGCACGTAAGACGAGGCCGCGTCGATGGATTCCTTCATCACGTCGCCCAGCTTGCCGGTGGTCTTCATCCGCCCTTTGCCGGGCAGTTTCAGCGCCTCGATATGCAGCAGATCACCCCCTACCGAGGTCCAAGCCAGACCGGTAACAACACCAACCTGATCGTCCTGCTCAGCAAGACCATAGCGGAACTTCGGCACGCCCAGGAATTCATCAAGATTGTCCGGCGTCACCGTGACGGATTCAGCCTCTTTCTTGATGATCTTGGTCAGCGATTTCCGCGCCACCTTGGCGATTTCACGTTCCAGGTTCCGCACCCCGGCTTCACGGGTGTAGATGCGAATGATCTTTTGGAGCGCCTCGTCAGTCAGATCAAACTCCTTGGTTTTCAGACCATGGTTCTTGACCTGTTTGCCGATCAGGTGCTGTTTGGCGATCTCGCTCTTTTCCTCTTCTGTGTAGCCGGCCAGCGGGATGATCTCCATCCGGTCCAGCAAAGGCCCGGGCATGTTGTAGCTGTTCGACGTGGTCAGGAACATCACGTTCGACAGGTCATATTCCACTTCAAGATAGTGGTCCATGAACGTGCTGTTCTGTTCCGGGTCCAACACTTCCAGCATTGCCGAAGCCGGGTCGCCACGGAAGTCCTGCCCCATCTTGTCGATTTCATCGAGCAGGATAAGCGGGTTCGTGGTCTTCGCCTTTTTCAGCGCCTGGATGATCTTGCCGGGCATCGAACCGATATAGGTGCGACGGTGACCGCGGATTTCGGATTCATCGCGTACGCCACCCAGCGAGATTCGAATGAACTCGCGCCCCGTGGCTTTGGCAACGGATTTACCGAGCGAGGTCTTACCCACACCCGGAGGGCCAACAAGGCACAGGATCGGGCCTTTCAGCTTTTTCGACCGCTGCTGAACCGCCAGATATTCAACGATCCGCTCCTTAACCTTTTCAAGGCCGTAGTGATCGGCATCCAGAATGTCCTGCGCCCGGCCCAGATCCTTTTTGACACGGGACTTGGTGCCCCACGGCAGCGACAGAATCCAGTCCAGATAGTTGCGCACGACGGTCGCTTCGGCGGACATCGGCGACATGTTCTTGAGCTTCTTTAGCTCGCCTTCCGCCTTTTCCAGCGCCTCTTTCGACAGCTTGGTCTCGGCGATTTTGGCTTCCAGTTCGGCAACTTCATTGCTGCCGTCTTCGCCATCGCCAAGTTCCTTCTGAATGGCCTTCATCTGCTCATTCAGATAATACTCGCGCTGCGTCTTCTCCATCTGGGATTTGACGCGGGTCTTGATCTTTTTCTCGACCTGCAGAACCGACATTTCGCCCTGCATCAGGCCGTAGACCTTCTCGAGCCGTTCGCTGACGGACAGAGTTTCCAGCAACTCCTGCTTTTGCTCGACTTCAATGCCCAGATGACCCGACACGAGGTCAGCCAGCTTGGCGGGCTCAGTTGTCTCGCCAACTGCTGCAAGCGCTTCTTCGGGAATGTTCTTGCGCACTTTGGCATAGCGCTCGAACTCGTCCGCAACGGTGCGCAGCAGCGCCTCGGTCGTGGTCACATCGCCGGGTATCTCGGTCAGATACTCCGCACGGGCTTCGAAGAAATCGTCGTTTTCGAGGAATTCGGTGATCTGCACGCGTGCCTGCCCTTCAACCAGCACCTTGACGGTGCCATCGGGCAGCTTCAGCAGTTGCAGCACGTTCGCCAGAACACCGGACTGGTAAATCCCTTCGATGGTGGGATCGTCGTCACCCGGATCAATCTGGCTGGACAGCAATATCTGCTTGTCGTCCTGCATCACTTCTTCCAGTGCACGGACGGATTTTTCCCGCCCCACGAACAGCGGCACGATCATGTGCGGAAAAACCACGATGTCGCGCAAAGGCAGTACGGGGTATGAGGAATTCAGAGGCTCTTGCATGCTCAATCCTTATCATTGGCAAGACGGCACTGGTCCCTAGAAAGGCAACCTTTGGCCATCTCCTGTCTTGGACGATAAAGGTGGGGCGCTGACCGCCTGTTTTCAACCTCATCGCCGTTTGTCGTCAATCAGAATGACCGGATGATTTACCGACTGCAAGGCGTCGCGCGGACATATCCACGAATTTTGTTGAAACCCAACCGGATTTGCCGCCTAAACAGGCTCAATATCCCCTTCCGCACGCTGCGCGTGAAAGTCACCTTGCCAAGCCGCAAACCGACCCTCGGAAATCGCGTCTCGCATTCCCTGCATAATCTCTTGAAAATAGTGCAGATTGTGCCATGTCAGCAGCATACCCGAAATCATCTCGTTCGAACGGAAAACATGGTGAAGGTAAGCGCGCGAATAGTTTGAACAGGCCGGGCAACCGCACGCTTCATCCAGCGGGCGCGGGTCGTCCGTGTGACGGGCATTCTTGATGTTGACCACACCGCGACGGGTGAAAACCTGCCCTGTTCGCCCAGACCGCGACGGCAACACGCAATCCATCATGTCGATCCCGCGTGCGACGGCACCCACGATGTCGTCAGGCTTGCCAACACCCATCAGGTAACGGGGCTTGTCCGAGGGAAGATAGTCCGGCGCGTATTCAAGGCAGTCGAACATGGCTTCCTGCCCCTCGCCCACTGCCAGACCGCCGACGGCATAGCCTTCGAAACCGATTTTCTTCAATGCCTCGGCGCTTTCCTCGCGCAGGTCGCGTTCCAGCCCGCCTTGCATGATCCCGAACAGTGCATGGCCCGGACGGTCCCCAAACGCCTCGCGCGACCGGTCGGCCCATCGCATCGACAGGCGCATGGATTCTGCGATACGTTCCCGATCGGCTGGCAACGCTGGGCACTCATCGAAACACATGACGATGTCCGATCCCAAGAGCCGCTGGATTTCCATTGACCGCTCGGGCGTCAGTTCATGTTTTGATCCGTCGACATGGGATTTGAAGGTCACGCCTTTTTCCGTAAGCTTGCGCAGCCCGGCCAGCGACATGACCTGAAATCCACCCGAGTCCGTCAGGATCGGCCGCTCCCAGTTCATGAATTTGTGCAATCCGCCCAAGCGATCGATCCGCTCAGCGGTGGGGCGCAACATCAGGTGGTATGTATTGCCCAACAGGATATCGGCCCCTGTGGCGCGAACGCTTTCCGGCATCATCGCCTTGACGGTCGCGGCTGTCCCGACCGGCATGAAAGCAGGCGTGCGAACCTCACCCCTCGGGGTATAGATCACGCCGGTTCTGGCCTTGCCGTCGGTGGCCTTCAGATCAAAGGAAAAACGGTCTGTCATTGTGTCGCCTCGGGGTCGCTGAACCGGGCAGGATTTGCCTGATCCGCCTGCCCTTTGCAACCCGTCAGGGCAAAGTGACAACGCGCTCCGTGAACAACGCCACAACCCCTTCGCCGTCGACATCACTGCAAACGCGAATTGCGGGACGCGAGGGATCCGGCCGCGTGGCACCGTTTTCCTCCCCACCGACGATCACGCGCAGGCCTGTCTCGACCATGTCGAACATCGGTTCGTGAGAGCATGCAATTACGGCGGTCGAGTCGTGCAAGCCGCATCCTTCCAGCCCACCGACTTCCTTATAGAACTTGAGGTAAAACTTTGAAATGTCGCGCAAAAAAGCGCCCATATCTGTTGACTTTTCGGCCAACGCATCGAAATCCGCACCCCGGTACAAGGTCTTCAGCGTGACGTCCAATCCAACCAGAACCGTATTCGGTGGGGCCGCAAAAACGAAATCCGCCGCTCGGGCATCGTGGTAAATGTTGGCTTCTGCGTGGGCGGTGATGTTTCCGGGGCAATACACGGCGCCCCCCATGATCACCAGCCGACCCAGATTTTGGGAAAACTCCGGGTCCAAGCGCATCGCATCCGCGATGTTGGTCAACGGACCAACTGCACACACGACCAGTTCGCCTTTGTGTTCGCGTGCCATTTCGACCAGATATTCCGCCGCTAGCAGGTGATGGTTTTCGCCGATCTGCGGGATTTCCGTCAGGTCTCCGAACCCTTCCGGCCCGTGGACATGTTCGGACGGCACATGTGCGTCCGTCTCAAGCGGAAAGGCTGCGCCTTCCGCGACTGCAGCATCAAGGCCGAGTTTGTGCAGCAAAAACCGCGCATTACGGCTGGATTGATGCACATGCGTGTTTCCGAAAATGGTCGTCAGACCAATCAGGTCAATTTCCGGCGCGGCGGCGGCGTAGGCAATAGCCATCGCATCGTCGATTCCCGGATCTGTGTCGATAATCAGTTTCATATGCGCCCGATACCGCAATCATGACGGGATGCAAAGCGGACACATCTGTTGTCTTCCCTCGAACTTCGACGCCTTCACTGGTTTGCATCCGAGGCCAATCTGTCCATACCAGAGTTGAAATCGGGCGACTCAACCCCCAAGTGTATACCATAGTACACAATAAAGAGGACAGAAATGACCGAAGATCAGATCATCGGATTGCTTTCATCGAACATCATTTACCTGCTGGCGGCGGCCCTAATCGTAATCGTCATCCTGAAGGGCATTAAGATCGTCCCTCAATCCGAAAAGTTCGTGATTGAACGCTTCGGTCGGCTGCACTCGGTTTTGGGACCCGGGATAAATTTTATCGTTCCTTTCCTAGATGTTGCGCGCCACAAGATATCCATTCTTGAACGTCAGCTTCCAAACGCGACGCAGGATGCGATCACCAAGGATAACGTTCTGGTCCAGATCGATACATCGGTGTTCTACCGCATTCTTGAGCCTGAAAAGACAGTCTACCGAATCCGTGACGTCGACGGTGCGATTGCGACCACGGTGGCAGGTATCGTGCGCGCTGAGATCGGCAAAATGGATCTGGATGAAGTACAGTCGAACCGCGCCCAGTTGATCTCCCAAATCCAGGAAAGTGTCGAAACAGCCGTCGATGACTGGGGCATCGAAGTGACCCGCGCCGAAATTCTGGACGTTAATTTGGACCAAGCGACCCGTGACGCCATGCTGCAGCAGCTGAATGCCGAACGCGCGCGCCGGGCTCAGGTAACCGAAGCCGAAGGCATGAAACGCGCTGTTGAACTGCAGGCAGATGCCGAACTTTATGCGGCGGAACAAACCGCCAAGGCCCGGCGTATTCAAGCCGAAGCCGAGGCTTATGCGACCGGTGTCGTTGCCAAGGCAATTCAGGACAACGGTATCGAGGCCGCTCAGTATCAGGTCGCTCTGAAACAGGTCGAATCGCTTAACGCATTGGGCAACGGGACCGGAAAACAGACGATCGTCGTGCCGGCAAACGCCCTTGAGGCTTTCGGTGATGCGTTCAAGATGCTGAAAGGAGCAAAATGATGGCAGATCCCTTCTGGCTGACCTGGTGGATCTGGATGGCCGCCGCATTGGCCTTGGGAATCCTTGAAATCGTGCTGCCGGGTTTCATCTTTCTTGGCTTTGCCATCGGTGCCGCAATCACGGGTATCCTGCTGATTTTGCCGGGGCTTACACCCTCGCTGCCGATACTGTTGCTGATCTTCGCGGTGTTGTCGCTGGTGTCCTGGCTGGTTCTTCGGCGCATATTCGCGCTGCCCCATGGTCAGGTCAAAACGTTCAACCACGATATCAATGACTGAACGGGGGTGGCGCCCAAGGCGGGCGCCATTGCCGCACTGGACGCTGGTCCGGCCTTTCCCTATATATTTTCTCAGGTAACAAACCCGAGGCAAGAATGACGCATCCCAGTGAACAGTTTGAAGGCACGCCGCTGATTGCCCCTTCGACCATCGAACACCCCTTGTACGAGGCCGTGGTCGAGGCATGCCGAACGGTTTATGATCCTGAAATTCCAGTGAATATCTATGATCTCGGGCTAATCTACACAATCGAGATTGCCGAGGACAATGCAGTCAAAGTCATCATGACCCTGACCGCACCGGGCTGCCCCGTCGCCGGAGACATGCCGGGCTGGATCGTTGAAGCTGTTGAGCCGGTTGCTGGCATCAAGGAAGTTGACGTCGAACTGACCTGGGAACCACCGTGGGGAATGGAAATGATGTCTGACGAGGCCCGACTGGAACTCGGATTTATGTAACCAGAGAATTATCTTCTAAAAACAATCTGTTGTCGTCAAAAAGTCATCCAACTGTTACACGGCTGTAGCAAAACTTTCATACACCTGCGCAACAAATCGGTGTGTCGACGAAATAGTGCATTCCATTTGTCGTTCGCACGGGCTGCTGGATCGCCTGCCCTCCTTGAAATCTCCGGCCCGAATATTGGACCGCTCTTGCCCGAGGGCGGTCCAGAACGTTCAGGGTAAACTGCAATTTACTGATTGCCGCAGGTCGATTTGATCTCTGCTGCCCTATCGTCCAATTGCTTGTCGTAATCTCCGGACAGCATTTGCAGTCTTTTGCCTTCGGTGCCGGTTACCAGTCCAAGCAATGCGCCCGCAGGCGTAATTGCCGCCACACTTTCCAACTGCTTGTCTTCGGCATGCTTCTTTTCTGACGCAATCGCGCGCAGATCGCCTTTAGCGGTTGCGCAATTGACAGGGTGTCTGGGCCCGTCCGACGCAGCCCAGGCAGTGCCAGCCAAAACGGCGTAACTCAGCCCCAACAACGCCAGCGGCGCATAAAATTTCAGATATTTTGACCGCGATGCCATATTTGAAAACCTCGTGATTGTTGTTGAACCGAAGGACGGATATCTGTTGCCCCTTCGGAACAGGCTAATCCGGCCAGCTGCGCTGGTGCAAGGCGACCGGTGCCCGCATACCGGCCGTTTCAAAGCAAATCTTAGCAATCATAGGCCGCGCTCACTTGAGCCCGGTGATCGAAAGCCCTAAATTAGTGTCAACGCGACGACGGAGATCCCCTGATGTTTGGCATTCCTGGCAAACAGGCTGTAACCATGACGCCCAAGGCGGCCGAGCAAATTGCTCGTCTGATGGCCTCGGCCGGACATGCCGGGCTGCGCATCGGCGTGAAAAAAGGCGGATGCGCCGGCATGGAATATACCATGGACTATGTGGATCAGGCGGACCCTAACGACGAGGTTGTCGAACAGGACGGTGCACGGGTCATGATTGCGCCCATGGCGCAAATGTTCCTGTTCGGGACCGAGATCGACTACGAGGTCACTCTGTTGGAGTCCGGCTTCAAGTTCCGTAATCCAAATGTTGTTGATGCATGCGGCTGCGGCGAGTCGATCAAGTTCGACGAGGCGCTGACTGAACAGCGATAAGGCGTTTGTGCGTCGCATCAACATTCTCCCCAAAGCTCCCGGGTTTCCGGCCACCTTTTGATCAGGCGAACCGTGTGTATTGGCGCAGACGGAATTTCCGGCGATTGACCGACCAGCACCCCTTGCGCGGAATTGTCAGGTGGGGCGTAGGGTGCTATCCGAAAATGAAATGATGTCAAAATGAAGAGGTGCAGGGATGCGGCGCAAGCTGGCGGCTGGAAACTGGAAAATGAACGGAACCAGCGAAGCGCTGGGCGAGCTTGAGGTGCTGGCCAGCACCCACCCTGCCCCAACTGTCGATATTCTGATCTGCCCTCCTGCCACACTGGTTCACCGTGCCGCGCAGGCCACGCAGGGAACCGGCATTACTATCGGCGGCCAAGATTGCCACGCGGCCCCGAACGGCGCCCACACCGGCGATATCAGCGCCGACATGCTGGTCGACGCTGGCGCAACGACCGTCATTCTGGGGCATTCGGAACGACGCGAGGATCATTCCGAACAGAATGAGGACATTCGCGCCAAAGCCCGCGTCGCGATGGACGTCGGGCTTAAGACCGTTATCTGCGTCGGTGAAAGTCTGGAACAACGCGAAGCCGCCAATACGCTTGATATTATTGGCGGCCAGATGTCGGGGTCCATTCCGGATCAGTCGACCGGTGAGAACCTCATCGTCGCATATGAGCCGATCTGGGCCATCGGAACCGGAAAAGTACCCACTCTGAACGAAATCGGAGAGGTTCACGACTTTATCCGCGCGCGTCTGGAGCGCCGCTTTGGCGAAGGGGTCGGGCGTTCGGTCCGGTTGCTTTATGGCGGTTCGGTAAAGCCTAGCAACGCCGCAGATATTTTCGCCGTCTCCAATGTCGATGGTGCGCTGGTTGGCGGCGCAAGCCTGAAAGCCGCCGACTTCTCGGGGATCATCGAGGCACTGGAAAACGCCTGATCAGGCAAGTTTCATCGTGATCATCCCGGCCACGATCAGAACCGCCGCGCAAGTGCGCGCGGCGGTTACCGCTTCGCCCAGAAACATTATACCGACCAGAAACGCGCCAACGGCGCCAATCCCTGTCCAGACGACATAAGCTGTGCCCAATGGCAGCGTCCGCATTGCCAGCGCAAGCAGGACGAACGAGCCCAACATCGACACGCCCATAATCGCGGTGGGCCAAAACCGGGTAAAACCGGCCGATTGCTTCATGGCAAAGGCCCAGACGATTTCAAGCAGTCCGGCAGTTAACAGAATGATCCAGGGCATATGAGAGACCTCGTTTTGCCCGGGCCGTCCCGGAGAATTTCCCATTTTGGGGAGGTCGTCCTCTGAGTGGCAGATAGTCACTCAATTCTGTTCTTCAAGATAAAACCGGGCGGATCGCGCCGCCCGGATTTTTGCATTGTCATTTAGACGCTGTCTAATTGGTCACGATTTCCGGCCCCATGAAGGTGTTGGGCAGGAAGGTCGACAACCATGGAATGTACGTCACCATGATGAGGAAGACGAACAGCACCGCAAGGAATGGCAGCGCAGCCTTCACGACGCCCATCATCGGCATTCCCGCAACGCCCGAGGTCACGAACAGGTTCAGGCCGACCGGTGGCGTGATCATTCCGATCTCCATGTTCACCACCATGATGATGCCCAGGTGGATCGGGTCGATGCCCAGCTCGATGGCAATCGGGAACACCAGCGGCGCAACGATGACGAGCAGGCCAGAGGGTTCCATGAACTGACCACCGATCAGTAGGATCACGTTGACCACAATCAAAAACGTAACCGGTCCCAGGCCTGCCGACAGCATTGCGCTGGCGATATGCTGCGGCACCTGTTCGTCGGTCAACACATGTTTCAGGATCAGTGCGTTGGCAATCACGAACAATAGTGTGACGGTCAGCTTTCCAGCCTCGAACAGCGTGTGCTTGGTATCCGGGTGAAAGAGCGCCGTGACCAGAGCATAGGGTTTCTTCAACAGCGAGATATTCTGCGCGTCACCCTCGCTGCTAAGCGGCCCCATGTCCTTGTAGACGAAGCAGGCGATCAGGAACGCATAAACCGCGGCCACCGCTGCGGCTTCGGTCGGCGTGAAGATACCGCCGTAAATGCCGCCCAGGATGATCACGATCAGGAACAGGCCCCAACCAGCTTCACGCGCTGATGCGAATATCTCGCCCCAGCCTTTCCAGTCGCCCTTGGGCAGTTTCTTGACCTTCGCCATCACATAGATTGCGACCATCAGCATCAAACCGGCCAACAGGCCCGGAATGACGCCTGCCAGGAACATGCGACCAACCGAAACCTCGACTGCCGCTGCATAAACCACCATGACGATCGAAGGCGGGATCAGGATACCCAGGGTTCCGGCGTTACAGATCACACCGGCCGCGAATTCTTTGGAATACCCAACCTGTCGCATTCCAGCGATAACGATCGAACCGATTGCGACCACCGTCGCAGGGGATGACCCCGACAAGGCTGCAAACAACATACAGGCGAACACGCCCGCAATCGCCAGCCCGCCGGGCAAATGGCCCACACAGGCAATCGAAAAGCGAATGATCCGGCGCGCCACGCCCCCCGTCGTCATGAAGGACGACGCCAGGATAAAGAACGGGATCGCGAGCAGAGTGAAGTGCCCCTCGAACGCCTCAAACAGCGTACCAGCAACCGAAGCGAGCGAACTGTCGGAATAGATCAGCAGGAACAGGGTCGAGCTGAGGCCAAGTGCAACCGCGATCGGAACACCGATCAGCAGCAGGCCAATGACCATCGAGAAAAGAAGAACTACATCCATCAGTCATGCTCTCCTTGCTGAGCCCGGACTTCTTCGATCTCGTCCTCGACTTCGTGGCTGGCGACCAGACGATCGGTTTCACCGCGCCAGATTTGCACTGCGACTTGCGAAAAGCGGATCACCAGCAGCAGCATGGAAACTGGCAACACCAGATACGGCACCACCTTGGGAAGCTTCTCGTATTCCTCGCCATAGTTTATGAGGCCCTCAAGAAAGCGCAGCGGCGCGACCATGGGAATATCGTCAACCTCGTAGAAACTCTGGCTGCGCGCTCCGCTATCGAACCCTGTCGGGAACCAGCGTCCGGATGTGGGTGGCAGGTCGGCAAACACAGCCCAATAGTCATACGACCCTTTCAGCAGCAGCAGCGAAAACACCAGACAGCACGCTACGGCGATCAGCGCCAGTATCCGGCGCGGCGCCGGGGCCAGCATGTTCAGGATGGCGTCGACCCCCAGATGCGCGTGTTTCTTCACCGCATAAGATGCGCCAAGCAATACCAGCCAGCCAAACATGAACACTGTCAGTTCAAGCGCCCACAATATGTTCGAATTAAAGAAGAACCGCGCGATCACATTTGCAAATGTAACGGCCGTCATCAGGCCCAGGAGCAACGCAATCAGGGTTTCTTCGATATGGTCGACCAGCCCGCCATGGCCGGATTTCGCACCAGACATCTATCTGTCCCCACATTTTTATTGTTGAGAAGGATTGGGGCGGGCCTTTTCGGCCCGCCCGGCCTGCGCGTCGATAACTCCCCAGTCCCCTGACGCGCGGCCTGGACCGGGATCAGAACCCGGCGTTGATTGCCTGAGCGGCGTCGATCTTTTCCTGACCTACGTCGTCAGCGAACTTGTCCCAAACGGGCTTCATTGCATCGACCCAGGCCTGACGTTGTTCAGGGTTCAGTTCGCGAATAATTCCACCGGCGTCCGTGATCGAGGCTTTGGCCGCTTCGTTCACGGCAAAGGCTTCCTTGTTCCGGGTCTCGGTCACTTCGCTCAGAATGGTCAGGAACTGATCACGCACTTCCGGCTCGAGGCTGTCCAGCCAGTCGACCGACGTCACCACCAGATAATCGATGATACCGTGGTTGGTTTCTGTGATGCCGTCCTGCACCTCGAAGAACTTCTTGCCGTAGATGTTCGACCAGGTGTTTTCCTGTCCGTCCACCACGCCCTGCTGCAGCGCGCCGTAAACTTCCGAGAATGCCATCTTCTGCGGGCTGCCACCGATGGCTTCCATCTGCGCAACCAGAACGTCCGAGGACTGAACCCGGAACTTCAGGCCATCCGCATCAGATGGGTCAACCAGCGGTTTGTTCGCCGACATCTGCTTCATGCCATTGTGCCAGAAGGCCAGACCCTGCAGGCCGCGGCGCTGCATACTGTCTTTCATCGCCTGACCGTCCGCCGAGGCCTGGAAGGCATCCACGGCGTCGATATTCTTGAACATGAACGGCAGGTCGAACAGGCGGAACTGTTTGGTGAACTTTTCGAACTTCGATAGCGACGGCGCGGCCAATTGAACGTCGCCCTGCAGCATCGCCTCAAGAACCTTGTCGTCATTGTAGAGCGTGGAGTTCGGATAGACCTCCACGCACATGACGCCCTGCATCTCGTCGTTGACGCGTTGTTCCAGCAGCGAAGCAGCGATGCCTTTCGGATGCTTGTCGGTGTTGGTCACGTGTGCAAACTTAACGACAATTTCGCCATCTTCGCACGCCGCCATCCCGGCAGTAGCCGTCACAGTCAGCGCAAGTGCGGTTGCAGCTGTTGTCAGGATTTTCATCTGTATTGTCCTCCCAGACTTCCTAGAACCCTTCATCGGGCACTCTTGCAGCGCCCCATGACGCGAAGTGAACCGAATCAAATCTCTTCTCACAACTTTTTGTTTCATAGCTGTTTTTTTGATATTTTATTGTTTTTTATCAAATAAGTATATGAACTTAATACCTGAAACTTCAGGATCTCCAAGAAGCCATGTGCGGAAATCCGCACAGGCCTTTGGCGCACTGTGCGGATTTCCGCACTACGGCGACTCACGAGTTCCGAATCAAACACCCGGAGATTCGCACCGGTAGCAACTCCCTTGGGGCGGGATACTCCGCCAAGCGCGCATAACCGCAGAATTTTTAGGTAAAACTGGGCCGCGCGGTCGCGTCACCGCCGATAGTCTTCCGGGCGGATGCCGTAGCGTGCCAATTTGTCGTAAAACGTCTTTCGCGGCAGCTTCAGTGCACGCGCCGCTTCTGTGGCCTTCCCGTTATGCCGACCCAAGGCGGTGATCAGCAGCGAACGTTCGACACGCGCCATCTGCTCGCTCAGCCCCAGATCAGCAGCCTGCGCGACATCTTCGGGCATTCCCAGAACAAATCGCATCGCAGCGGACATCAGCGAGCGCGCATTGCCCGGCCAGTCGCTGGCCATCAAGGACGCCAGATGTTCCGAGGTTATCTCGGGCGCGGCAATCCCCGCCTGTTCAGCGGCCTGCGCGACATAGTGGCGAAAGATCACCGGAATATCCTCGGGACGCTCTGCCAGCGAGGGGATGCGCACCCGCATGACGTCAAGGCGATAGAACAGATCCGCATGAAAACGGCCCTGCGAAGACAATGCCGACAGGTCCGCTGTGGTGCCCGCCAGAATGCGGACCCCGGCGCCCTGCTCGACAATCTCAAGCGCGGCATACTGCGTAGCTTCGGGCATTGCCGACACTTCATCCAGAAACAGCGAGCCACCAGCGGCGTCATGACAGACCTGCACCAGCTCCGCCGCGGTCAGACCCGAGGATGGCCGCTTGACAAAGGGCCCCTGCGCCTGCGGCGACATCATATGGACCACTTCGGCAACCTTGGATATTCCACTTCCAGCCGGCCCGGTTACCAGAACCTCGGCGTTGGTCGGTGCTACGGTGCGGACACGTTCGCGCAGTGCTTCGGCCTGCTGGGACAGTCCGAACAACAATCGGGCGGCGGGATCACCTCGTTCCAATTCGCGTTTTAATGCGCGCTGTTCCAGAACCTGCGCACGGGCTTCCATGGCCCTCTTCAGAACCGCCAGAAGGTCGGCAGCGGCACAGGGTTTTTCAAGGAAATCGAAGGCACCCTGCCCCATGGCCTGCACCGCCATCGGAATGTCGCCCTCTCCGGTCAGAAGGATGACCGGCAGATCGGGGTCGATTTCATGCGCGTAATTCAGCAGATGAAACCCGTCTCGCCCCGGCATGCGGATGTCCGAGATGATGACACCGGGAAATTCGGCCTGGATATGGTCTTTCGCGGCCACAAATGACCCTGCTGGAATCGGAGCGTAATCGGCCAGTTCCAGCGTCTGCGCCAGGGCGTCCCGAACCGCCGCATCGTCGTCAACCAGTAGGACTTTGTGCATCATGCGGCCTTGTCATCCTCGTAATAATCCAGCTCGACGGTAAAACACGCGCCACTCTGTGAATTGTAACCCCGAATGTCGCCGCCGAAACTCTGAACCAGCCCATAAGAAATCGACAGGCCCAGCCCCATACCCTCGGACGAACCAACGGCCTTGGTCGAATAGAAGGGTTCAAACAGTTTTTCGGGATCCTCGATTCCCGGACCGTTGTCGCGCACGGTGACGGATACTCTCGCATCTGTGTCGATCCATATGCGAATATATCGATCGTCCTGTTCGCTCATGGCATCTGCGGCGTTGTTGATGAGGTTGACGAAAACCTGAACAAGCCGAACCTCACCACCCCAGGCGAAGACCGGTTCTACATCGGGCTGCCAATCCACTGTGACCCCTTCAGCGTGCAACCGTGCCGAGGTCAGTTCGACGGCTGTATTGATGACTTGAACAAGATCCACCTTTCCCATCGGTTCGCTTTCATTTCTGGCGAAGGCGCGCAGGTTCTTGATGATACGGGCCATACGCGCCGCCATTTCTGAAATACGCCCCAGGTTTTCGCGGGCCTTTTCACTCCGACCGCGCTCCATGAACGCGGCGCCATTATCCGCAAACTGCTGAATGGCCATAAGCGGCTGGTTCAACTCGTGGCTGATACCGGCTGACATTTGCCCCAACGCGCTCAGCTTTCCGGCCTGCACCAGATCAGATTGCGCGCGCTTCAGTGCGGCTTCCGCTTCCATCCGCTCGGACACTTCGCGCCGCAAGGCCAGGTTTGCATCCGTCAGATCACGGGTCCGCCGCGCGACTTTGCTTTCCAGAACAGTGTTTGCCTCGGCCAATGTGCGCCTGCGCTCAGTTGCCAGAAAAAGTAACGCCCCAAAGGCCAGACAGATTGCGGCAACTGCGGCGGCCTGTAATCCCGCCAAGCGCCGGGCCGGTGCTACGTCCACCAGCACCTCGGCCGTCATATCGATAACCGGCAGGTCAAGCGTCAGGTGCAGCGCGTGACGGGGCAAATAACGCCCCCAGTTCAGCGTCCACAATTCATGCCCGGCGACCCGGGTCGAGCTGAAATCGACCGTGCCGCCATCCGGCGGTGAAAGCCCTTGTTGTCCCTCTGCGCGCCGCCAGAACAGAAGATCGGACCTGTTCGAGATGAAGACAACGCCTTCCGCATCCACGAAGAATACCGCTTCGGTGCTGCCGCGCCAGGTTTGCTCAACATCCTGCACGTCCGCGACAACCATCAAAGCACCCTCAACCTGCCCCGACGGTCCAAAGGTCGGAGCCGCATAGGAATAAATCCGATCACCGCTTTCCGGCAGGGCCCCATGGGCACTTCCCATGGCCCCCTGCATGGCGCGCTCAAAAGCAGGATATCCGGCCATGTCGGGCTGCCTTACCGGCTGAGCCGCGACCAGAACCTGCCCGTTGGAATCCAAATACATCATGTTCACTGCAGCAGTCTTGTCGGACACATCCAGCAGCAGGGACCGGGCCGCCTGCCTGTCTGCCGGGGTTTCTAACTCGTGCAGGGCTGGATGATCGGCCATCAGGACCGCCAGCTCCTGATACACCTGCATCTGCGTGCTCAGCCGGTCTGCTGCAAGTTCAAGATCTGCCTCGGCCTTTTCGCTCAGTTGCGACAGGGCTTGACGATAGGCGTAGGACCAGACCCCGGCAGACAACAGTCCGACGACAAACAGAAATCCAAGGATCACCCAGACTCGATACATGACATAGGGTCTTGCATTCGACGCGCCTCATGGCAAGTCTGCGCAGCATGAAGACGCTTTTTCAATCGCCGGTCGAGCCCGGCTTCGTGCAAAACCCCTACCCATTCTATGACGAGGCGCGCCAGTACGGCGACCTTGTGTATTGGGGCGACTACAATAAAGTGGCCGCTGTTTCTTATCGCGCTGTGCAAGCCCTGCTGAAGGATCGGAGGTTTGGCCGAGAGGTTCCGGCAGAATTGCGAGAACCCGGCCCCGCCCATCTGGCGCCGTGGTTGAATGTCGAAGCGCATTCCTTGCTTGAAGCTGAACCTCCACGGCACACGCGGCTGCGCGCCCTCGTCATGCGCGCCTTCACCACACGTTCAATCGCGTCCCTGGCGCCTTCGATCGAGCAGCTTTGCCACACCCTGATAGACCGGTTCCCCGCGACAGAGTTCGACCTTCTGGACGCCTATTGCACTCAGGTACCGGTCATTACGATCTGCCGTCTTCTGGGCGTCCCCGAGGACATGTCACCACAGTTGCTGCGATGGTCGCATGACATGGTCGCGATGTATCAGGCCAGCCGGAACCACCAGACCGGGGACAACGCGGCCCGGGCCGCACGGGAGTTTACCGATTTTCTGACCCGCTATATCGAACAGCGCCGCAGCGAACCCCGTGACGATCTGATCACGCGCCTGATAGCGGCCGAAGAGGACGGAGAAAAACTGTCCCGCGACGAACTGGCTGCCACTTGCATCCTGTTGCTGAACGCCGGGCACGAGGCCACGGTTCACTCCCTGGGGAACGGGGTGAAAACCCTGTTGCAAACCGGATTCCGTCCACTTGCGCCCGACGATAACGATGCCGCCGTTGAAGAAATTCTGCGATATGATCCCCCACTGCACATGTTCACGCGTTATGCCTATGAGGATGTGGAGATCTTTGATCACCGCTTCAGCCGTGGCGATGAGGTTGCGCTGTTGCTGGGTGCCGCAAACCGCGACCCCGCGGTCTGGAATGCACCGAACACCTTCGATCCAACCCGGCCCATTGTCACAAACACCAGTTTCGGCGGCGGCCTGCACTTTTGCGTCGGCGCCCCGCTGGCCCGTCTCGAGATGCGCATCGCACTGCAGGTGTTGTTTCAGCGGGCGCCAGAACTACGACTGTCG
Organism: Ruegeria sp. CDSB136; assembly: GCF_059610965.1. Classification (NCBI taxonomy): domain Bacteria; kingdom Pseudomonadati; phylum Pseudomonadota; class Alphaproteobacteria; order Rhodobacterales; family Roseobacteraceae; genus Ruegeria; species Ruegeria sp. CDSB136. The sequence continues at coordinate 23,719 of NZ_JBXWOP010000028.1, read as the reverse complement.
GCACAGCCGGAATATTCGAACAGCTATCACTTTCATGGGCTTACTAGGCTTCTTGTTCACGTCTGAGTTCCAGCACACGCCGACTGAATAGCGCATAATGCGCTATGCCTCCGGCGGGATTATTTATAGCCAGATGAAATCGGATCCTTTATTCATCTGGCCCCAAATATCCCGGGGGAGACGCGTTCCAGCGCGGCGGGGGCAGCGCCCCCCCACTTCGTTAACCAACAACCAGCGCACCCAGCGGCAGCATCGTCGTCGATTTGATCTCTTCCATCGACAAAAGAGCCGTGACGTTGTGCACCCGCACTTCCGAGATCAGGGTCTGATAAAAATCGTCATAGGCGCGGGCATTTCTGACGCGCACCTTGAGGATGTAATCGATGTCCCCCGCAAGGCGGTGCGCCTCCTGCACTTCTGGACGGTCCCGCAGCGCCTTTAGGAACTTACGCTGCCACTCGGCCTCATGTTCGGAAGTCCGGATCAGAACAAAGAACGTCGCCTCGAACCCCAGTGCCTCGGCATCCAGCAACACTGTCTGTTGACCAATGACCCCTGCACTTTTGAGTTTTCGGATTCGGTTCCAGACGGGTGTCTTGGAACTGCCGACCCTTGCAGCGATTTCATCCAGTGACTGACTGGCGTCGCGTTGCAGCTCGACCAGAATTTTCCGATCCGTATCATCAATCCGCACCGACATTCCAATTTCCTTCCATTTCCGGAACCCACGTCCCAAAGCTCAGCCTGTGCGGAACGTGCGTTCTTATTTTATCGCCTATATGGCGTTATTCCGGGAATATTTCCTATATTGAGGATCAAGTCAAACACAGGTCGAGATCCTCAGATGCGGCAATCGCACACATATACGGATAAAGGGCACGTCGATTTCGTCGGCGCAGGTCCGGGTGATCCGGAATTGCTGACGCTTAAGGCGCTGAACGCGTTTGAGCATGCGGATATCGTCCTGCATGACCGCCTGATCAGCCTCGAAATTCTGGCGTTGGCCGGCAAGACCGCTGAATTGGTCGATGTTGGCAAGGCCGGCTTCGGACCCTCATGGAAACAGGAAGACATCGACGCATTGTTGGTGGACTACGCACTGAAGGGTCAGCGTTTGGTCCGTCTGAAGTCGGGGGACCCCACTGTATTCGGACGTCTGGACGAAGAAATCGAAGCGGTTGAGGCTGCAGGTGTTTCCTGGCAGATCATTCCCGGTATCACTGCCGCCTCTGCCGCTGTTGCTGGCATCGGTCAAAGCCTGACGCGCCGCGGTCGCAATTCCTCGGTGCGGTACCTGACGGGTCACGACATGAAGGGTTTTGCCGACCATGACTGGAATGCACTGGCGCGTCCCGGTTCCGTGGCTGCAATCTATATGGGCAAGAAATCCGCCCGTTTCATTCAGGGCCGTCTGATCATGCACGGTGCTGACCGCGCAACCCCTGTCACCTCCGTCGAAAACGCTTCGCGCCCAGGCCAAAGGGTGCTGTCCACGACGCTGGACCAATTGCCCGCCGATCTGCATGCCGCCGCAATGGACGGCCCCGCACTGACCTTTTTTGGCCTTGCACCGCGCCGTGCAGCCGAGGCCCTGACCGAATTCAACAAGGAGCTTGCCTGATGGCCCGCGCTTTTACACCCAAAGTGGTTACAGCCAACGACCTGCTGGAAGGAGACGTCATTTATCTGACCGAAGACGATCGCTGGTCACGCGATCTGTCCGAGGCTGAACTGATTACTGACGAAGCTCACGCGCAGGTGCGTCTGCTGGATGCCGCACGTCAGGCGAATACCATCGTTGGCGCATATCTGGCCGACGCGGTCGCTGGCAAACGCGGCCCCGAGCCCACTCATTTTCGGGAAGACTTCCGCCGGACTGGTCCGTCCAACTATGCCCACGGCAAACAGGAAACTTCCCCGCAGCCCCGGGCCTGACCTCTGGCCCCTCACTCTCCCCTACAAGGCCCCAAGGTTCGGGGCTGCAACTAAGGACAGCTAATCATGTATCGCTACTCCGAGTTCGACACAGCATTTTTGGCAGAACGCAACGCGCAGTTCCGCGCGCAGGTCGAGCGTCGCATCGACGGCTCGCTCACCGAAGACGAATTCAAACCCCTGCGCCTGATGAACGGCCTGTATCTGCAACTGCACGCCTACATGCTGCGCGTAGCGATCCCTTACGGGACGCTGAACAGCGCTCAGATGCGTCAGCTGGCCCTACTGGCCGAAAAGTGGGACAAGGGCTATGGCCACTTCACCACCCGTCAGAACATCCAGTACAACTGGCCAAAGCTGAACGACGTGCCAGATATGCTGGATGCGCTCGCCGAGGTTGGCATGCACGCCATCCAGACCTCGGGCAACACCATCCGCAACGTGACCGCCGACCATTTCGCCGGTGCCGCCGCGGATGAGGTCGCCGACCCGCGCCCCTATGCCGAACTGCTGCGTCAGTGGTCGACCGACCACCCGGAATTCCAGTTCATGCCCCGCAAGTTCAAGATCGCCATCACCGGCTCGGAAAACGACCGCGCCGTGATCAAGGCGCATGACATCGGCCTGCAACTGGTCGAGCGTGACGGCGTTCTGGGTGCCCGCGTTATCGTGGGTGGCGGTCTGGGCCGTACGCCGATGATTGGCAAGGAACTGTCCGAATTCGTCGCCTTCGACGACTTGCTGGCTTATCTCGAAGCCACCGTTTCCGTGTGGAACCAGATCGGCCGCCGCGACAACAAATACAAGGCGCGTATCAAGATCACCGTGCATGAGCATGGCATCGACGCTATCCGCGCTAAGGTGAACGAGCGCTTCCTGAAGGTCCGCCCCCAGTTCAAAGGCGCCGACATGTCGCTGCTGGACGAAATCAAGACCCACTTCGCTGCCCCTGCCTTCCGAGAGGGTTCGGTTGCGTCGTTTGAATCCGCCTACACCAACGATCCGGTCTTCCGCTCGTGGGTCGATACCAACATCGCGTCGCACAAGAACGCAGACCACGCGATTGTCACCATCTCGATCAAGAAGCACGGCCAGACGCCGGGCGATGCAACGGCCGAGCAGATGCGGGTCATGGCCGATATGGCCGAAGAGTTCGCCTATGACGAACTGCGCATCAGCCATGAGCAGAACGTGATCCTGCCGCATGTCCATAAATCGGACCTGCCTGCGGTCCACGCGAAGCTGAAGGAACACGAACTGGCCACCGCCAATATTGGCCTGATCAGCGACATCATCGCCTGCCCCGGCATGGACTACTGTGCGCTGGCGACCGCTCGTTCCATCCCGGTAGCGCAAGAGATTGCAACCCGCTTCGACGAGTTGAAGCTCGAGCATGATATCGGCCACCTGAAGATCAAGATCTCGGGCTGCATCAACGCTTGTGGTCACCACCACGTGGGTCATATTGGCATCCTGGGTTTGGATCGTGCCGGCGTCGAAAACTACCAGATCACTCTGGGCGGTGATGCCACCGAAAGCGCGGCCATCGGCGATCGAACTGGTCCGGGCTTTGCTTACGATGAGATCGTCCCCGCCGTGGAACGCATCGTTGAAACCTACTTGAACCAGCGTGAAAGCGCAGAGGAGACGTTCCTGGAAACATACCGCCGCGTTGGCATGGCGCCGTTCAAGGCGGCGCTTTACCCCGAGGCACAGGCCAATGCCGCTTGACCTGATCCAGACGGAACTGGGTAAAGACCGAAGTGAACTGACTGAACGGGTCGAGGACCTCAACGCCCGATTCCGCCACCACAGTGCACACGACGTGATGCATGGCGCGATTGAAGAGATCGATGAGCTTGCCCTTGTGTCAAGCTTTGGGGCGGAATCGGTGGTGTTGCTGCACATGGCGGCTGTTGTCGACAAGGCAACGCCTGTCCTGTTCATCGACACTCAGATGCTGTTCACCGAAACGCTGGAATATCAGCAGGAGGTCAGCGAGCGTCTTGGACTGAGAAACGTTCGGATCGTCAGGGCGGACGATGAAGACATCCTGCGCGATGACCCCTATGGCGCCTTGCGCCTGCGCGACACAGATGCGTGCTGCAACCTACGCAAGACATTCCCGCTGCAAAAGGCTCTTATGGGCTATTGCGGCTGGATCACCGGGCGCAAACGGTTTCAGGCCGGCACCCGCGCCGCGCTCGACTTTTTCGAGGTCGAGGACGGAACAGGCCGGATCAAGGTCAACCCGCTGGCGCATTGGGCATCTGAAGATGTGCGCGCCTACATGGACGAAAACCGCCTGCCCCGGCATCCGCTGGTGGCAAAAGGATATCCTTCGATCGGCTGTGCGCCCTGCACCTCGCCGGTCAAAGAGGGCGAAGACCCCCGCGCCGGACGCTGGCGCGATCAGAACAAGGAAGAATGCGGCATCCATTTTGTCGACGGCAAGATGGTGCGTGTTGGAGAAAAGCAATGAATGTAATCGTAACGGATCAGGGGTTTTCCCCCGATGATTGGACCGACGGCTTTGTTTCGCTGGATGATGCCGCCAATGACGTGGTTGCCCTGGATGTAAGTTCAGACACCGACCCGGATGAACTCTACGATCGTCTTGGCCGAGCCGAACTGGTGCGGGTCGATTTCCCGTCCTTCGCAGATGGCCGCGGCTTTACCATCGCCCGCACCCTGCGCCTGAAAGGCTATACCGGGCGTCTGCGCGCCAAGGGGCACGTTCTGGCAGACCAATACGCGATGGCGCGGCGCAGTGGCTTTGACGAGGTCGAGATTGATGATGGCCTTGCCACCCGTCAGCCCGAAGATCAGTGGCTTGCCCGCGCCAACTGGAATGAGAACAACTATCAGGCCCGCCTGCGCGGTTAAGGCCGCACATCGCCAGCTTGTGACAGAAAGGGGGCAATCTGTCCCCTTTTCCTGACTTGGATCAACGATTAAACGGAGATGTCGGTTTAGCAGACCGGCAGGTAAACGATGACAGAGATGAAGCCCGTGAGCGAAGTAACTGCCGTAAAGGCCCCCGTCCTGCCGGACGCGCAAACTGTAATTGACGTGAAACACTGGACCGACAGCCTGTTTTCTTTCAAGGTGTCGCGCCCTGCCTCGCTGCGGTTCCGTTCGGGCGAATTCGTGATGATCGGGTTGTTGGGCGATAACGGAAAGCCGCTGCTGCGCGCCTATTCCATCGCCTCGCCTTCGTGGGACGAGGAACTCGAGTTCTACTCGATCAAGGTGCAGGACGGTCCGCTGACCTCGAAGCTGCAACACATCAAACCCGGCGACCAGATCATCCTTCGCCCCAAGCCCGTTGGTACCCTGGTGCACGACGCGCTGCTGCCCGGCAAACGCCTGTGGTTCTTTGCCACCGGCACTGGTTTCGCGCCCTTCGCTTCGCTGCTGCGCGAGCCGCAGACCTATGAGGATTATGATGAGGTCATCATCACGCACACCTGCCGTGAAGTGGCTGAACTGGAGTACGGCCGCCAGCTGATCGAAAGCATCCGCCAGGACGAACTGCTGGCAGAACTGATCGGCGAAGGTTTTGCAGACAAGATCCGCTACTACCCGACCACCACCCGGGAAGAGAGCCCCAAGATGGGCCGCATCACCAACCTGCTGAAAGACGGCACCGTATTTGCCGATCTGGGCATCGATGGCGGAATCAAACCCGAAACCGACCGCGCGATGGTTTGCGGCAGCCTGGCTTTCAACCTCGATATCAAGGAAATTCTGGAAGAGTTTGGACTGCGCGAAGGCGCAAATTCCGACCCCAAGGAATTCGTCATCGAAAAAGCCTTTGTCGGCTGATCTTTGGGGCTGGCCGGGTAATTGACAACCCGGCCAGCTCAATCCCGCCAACAAAGGCGGGTTTTTCGTGTTTTCCGGCCTTTATGCTGCTTGAAACGCCTTTCGCACCGGTCTAAATTCCGGTCTCGAAATTCTGCAATCATCAAAGGAATGAACCCATAGCCCGCAGACCCCACAACGCGCCGCCGCAGAGAGACACCGGACCGCGCGTCAATGAAAAGATCCGTGCCCCTGAAATCCGCCTGATCGGCGCTGACGGTGATAACGTAGGGGTGGTTCATCCCGCCAAAGCTATGCAGATGGCCGCTGATGCCGGACTTGATCTGGTCGAGATCTCGCCCAATGCCAATCCTCCGGTTTGCAAAATCATGGATTTCGGCAAGTTCAAGTACGAACAGCAGAAACGCGAAAGCGAAGCCCGCAAGAAGCAGAAAATCATCGAGGTGAAAGAGGTCAAGTTCCGGCCCAACACCGACACGCATGATTACGACGTCAAGATGAAGAACGTCGTCAAGTTTCTGGAAAAGGGCGACAAGGTCAAAGTCACCCTGCGCTTCCGTGGCCGTGAGATGGCGCACCAGAACCTGGGTCGCGAACTGTTGGAGCGTGTTGCCGAAGACATCAAGGAAATCGGCAAGGTCGAGAACATGCCGAAGATGGAAGGCCGTCAGATGATCATGATGATCGGCCCGCTTCCGCAGAAATAAGCCTTGCAAATAACCAATTCCGAACCCTGTCAGAGTTGCTCTGGCAGGGTTTTTTTGTTCACCAAAAATTCAATCCTCGCGATTTGTATACACCTGTCCCCGTCCGCACATCTTAGAGGTCTGAAAGCGACCATGGGTCGATTTCAGGCACTCTGATTTCGACGGCGCGCTGGCGCAAACTGGAATGCGCGGAATCGCGATGCGGTTAAGCGTGAAATGCCGGATAAAGGGGAGGTAGCGATGGGTGAAATGTCATTCGCGGGCGGCGTTTATCAATCGCTGCCGACGCAGGCCTATTGCGATGAGACCGTTTTTTCCCAAGAACGCACCCGGATATTCAGGCGGTCCTGGCATTTGGTAGGCCATGTAACCGACATCCCCAACTTCGGTGACTATGTTGTCGAAGACATCAGCGGCGTCTCAGTGATCGTGATTCGGGGCCAGGACAGCGAAATCCGAGCCTTTTACAACGTCTGCGTTCATCGCGGCCATGAATTGCTGAATGGCAAGGGTTGCACCAAAAAGATGACGTGCCCCTATCACGCATGGACCTATGACACGACCGGACAGTTGCGCGCCGCGCCGAATGCCACCGCGTTTCCGGGCTTTGACAAAAGCCAGTACAAGCTGCGCCCGGTTCAGGTTGAACTGTTCTTCGGACTCATTCTGCTGAACCTGGACCCGGACGCCCGGCCAATGGCCGAACTGGCCGAAAGCGCGTTTGGCGAAATCGCTGAATACGCGCCCAACCTTCCCAACTATAAACGAGCGGACCGGACGGAACGGTTGGCCAGCGCGAACTGGAAAGTGGTCGCCGAGAATTTCAACGAATGCTATCACTGCGCTGTGGTTCACAAGACTCTGACAACTGGTGTGGTCGATCCGGATCAATACCGGACACGCGGCCATGATTACGGCATTCGCCATGCCAGCCCGGCCCGCCCGGACAGCCAGAAATCCTACAGCTACGTCGCCGACCCCGAAGCGCGCACGGACAAGTTCCTGACATGGTGGTTCTTTCCGCTTTTTGCCCTGCAAGTTTACCCCGGCGGGATTGTGAACACCTATCGCTGGACCCCGGTCAGTGTGAACAAAACAAAGATCGAAGTTGACTGGTGGTTGCCCGAATCCGAACCGAACGCCGTTGAACAAGAGATCATCCTGCAACACCGCAACACCACCTTTGCCGAAGATGGCCCGATTGTGGATTCGGTTCAAAAAGGGTTGGAAAGTGGCGCGATCGGGTTTGGGGCACTGGTGGTCGATGACGCGTGTTCATCGCAATCAGAACACCCGATCATGGCGTTCAATGCGCATTACCAGAGAGCCATGGAAGATACGGCCCTCTGAGAATTCTCTGACTTGATCAGGCCGGCAGCGAAACCTGGATGGCTTTGCTTAGTTTTGCGACCAGTTCGTCAATCTGCTCGTCCTCGATGATAAAGGGTGGTGCCAGCAGGACGTGGTCACCTTTCCTGCCGTCGCGCGTTCCGGACATAGGGTAACAGATCAGCCCTTCGGCCAAAGCGGCCTTCTTGATCTTTCCCGCGACACCCAGCGCAGGGTCAAAAGGCGTGCGGCTTTCCCGATCGGCCACCAGTTCCACCCCGCGGAACAACCCCCGGCCGCGGATATCGCCAATATTCGGATGCTGTCCAAACGCAGCCTCAAGCGCTGATTGCAGCTTTTCACCCATCACGCCAGCTCGGGTCGGCAAATCGCGGTTAGTCAGCTCCCTTACAACAGCCAAGGCAGCAGCCGTCGCAACCGGGTGCCCGATGTAGGTGTGTCCATGCTGAAAGAACCCGGACCCATCCCGGATCGCATCATAAATTGCACCGGAACACAGCATCGCACCGATCGGCTGATACCCCGCGCCCAGACCCTTGGCAATGCACAGGATGTCCGGCGCCACCCCATCATGGGTGCAGGCAAACAGATGCCCTGTCCGGCCCATGCCACACATCACTTCGTCCAGAATCAACAACACGCCATACTTGTCGCAGATCTCACGAATGCGTTTAAAATACCCCTCAACCGCAGGAACTGCACCCAATGTCGCGCCTACAACCGGCTCTGCCATGAAAGCCATCACGGTATCGGGACCAAGCCGTAGAATCTCGGTTTCCAACTCATTGGCGACGCGCTGACCATAGTCAAAGCTACTCTCGCCATCGGGTTTTTCAGCGTATTCGAAACAGGGCGCGATATGGGTCATCTCGATCAGCATCGGCGCGAACTGCGCCCGCCGCCACGCGTTTCCACCTGCCGACAACGCACCCAGAGTGTTGCCGTGATAGCTCTGCCGCCTAGCGATCACATGCCGGCGTTCGGGCTGACCGATTTCAAGATAATACTGGCGCGCCAGCTTGATCGCGGCTTCGGTGGCCTCAGACCCCCCGGAAACGAAGTACACCCGGTCCAGATCACCCGGCGCGTGTTCGATCAGCAAATCCGCCAATTCCTCTGCCGGTTCCGAGGTCATGAAGCCTGTATGGGCAAAGGCGATCTTTTCAACCTGTTCCTGTACCGCCTTGATCACGGCCGGGTTGGAGTGCCCCAGACAGGAAACCGCCGCATCCCCGCAATCCAGATAGCGCCGCCCGTCAGCGTCAATCAGGTAACATCCGTCACCGCCTGCTGCGACCGGCAGTTCGGCCTTGGTGTGACGTGGAAATACATGGCTCATATCAAAATCCTCTCAATTTTTGCGACCAGCGCTGCTACCGATGCCGCATTGTCTGTCCATGTTCGACCTTGTGCGTCGGTCAGGCTGTTTTCGAAACCAACCCGCACATCACCGCCTCGCTTTGCGGCTTCGGCAAGGCACATATGTTCCTGTTTCCCAAAGGCACAGATCATCCACGGCGCCGGATTTTGCGGGAAACCATCAATATCTTCAGGTGTCGATTCTCCACCTGTTGTGTAGCGGCCCAGAACCAGCAGGCGATCCGCCTGCTCCTGTCGCACAATCCCTTTGTCCCGCCACTGGTCCAGCAAAGCCGCATCTTCTGCATCATAAAGGATGTGCTGAACCCGTGTACCCTGTTCCGCACAAAGTCCATATAGCCGCTCCGCAAGCTCCGGCGCGCGGGCAGTTTCACGGACGGAAATCGAAGCCCAGCCAGGTTGGACTTGCTTCACACATTCAAACTGCGCCGCGACATCAAAAACGCCCGCGGCCTCGGTTGTGATCTGAATGTCCATCTCCGGCACAGTGCGGCTCAACTCGGCAATCGCTTCTCGGTATCGCCCAGCATCCAAAGAATGGGCACCTTGATCGTCACGGACATGCAAATGCAGCCCCTGTGCACCGGCATCAAAACAGGATCGGGCGTTGGCCGATATTTCATCCAGCGAAACAGGCAGCTTCGGATGATCAGTGTGACCGCGCCGCGCGCCATTGGGCGCGACCATTACGTAAGGTCTGATTGTTTCATTTTCCGGACGTTGCATTCCCTGCTCCAACCCCAGCCGCGTTCCTGCACCCCATTTACCTGTCGACCGAATGTTTTCAACTTGCCATTTTCATTACATATGTTTTTCTTTTCGTATGACTGAATCTCCAACCCAACTGACCAACCGCCTACGCCGCACCATCGATGACCTGCCGACACAGCTTCAGGCAGCCGCAAAATACATTATCGATCATCCAGCAGATTTCGGTATCGACCCGGTTCGAGTTACCGCCCAAAAGATCGGCGTCAGTTCCAACGTTCTGGTCCGATTAGCACAGAGGCTGGGCTTTGACGGCTTTGACGCCTTTCGTCAGCCATTTCGGCACGCTCTGGCCACAGACCGAGAGGAACAGTTGGGACAGGACTGGCTGTCCAGCCTCAGACAAGAAGGGCAATTCGCTACGGCTCAATCCCAATTTGCACGGAATGAGTTGAACGTCGTCACCCGTTCGTTGCGGCAGATAGACCCCAAGAAAATGCAGATGGCCACGGACATCATATCCAATGCAAAGCGTTGCTTTGTGACGGCCACACGGGCCAGCCATGCACTGGCGTCTTATTTTTGCTACGCCGGACGCATGGCACAACCCGGAATGCAGCTTATCCCTCGGCAAATGGGCTCCGCGATTGATGATCTGATCGAAGGGGACACGCAGGATTGTCTGTTCGCGATAACCGTCCAACCTTATTCAGCGGACACGATTCAGGCCATGCGGTATGCCCGCGACATGGGAATGAAGATCATACTTTTGTCGGACAGTGACGTCATCGCCCCGGGCGTCAAACCCGACGTTGTCCTGGCAGTCAGCACCCGATCCCTGCACCACTTCTCAAGCTTTTCGGGCGCAATGGCCGTTCTGGAATGCTTGCTTGGTCATCTCTTTGACGCCGGCGGCGACGCCGCACGAATTCGCGTGGAAGAATATCAAAGGGCTCGTGAGGAAACCGGCGCTTACTGGCGCCCTTCAAAACCGCCCAGAGTGCGTCAAAAGAACAGCCCCCGGTAAACCCGGGGCCTGCCCCTGTTCATTGAGCTGTTTACATCGTCGCTTCGACAGCCCGTCTGGTCATCACGTTCACCAGATGTGCGCGATACTCCTTGCTGCCATGCAAGTCCCCAATCATGTTCGCGGGGTTGACCCTCAGGTCCATCAACGCATCCGGCCGGAACTCCTTGTTCAGGGCCTGCTCAGCCTCACCCCATCGAAACACGCCATCTTCGCTGGCCCCGGTTACGGCAACCCGAACACCGTCAGCGAAACGGGCAAGAAACACACCCACCAACGCAAAACGCGACGCCGGTTGCAGAAACTTCTGGTAACTCGCCGCCTGTGGCACCGGAAAGCGGACAGACGTAATGATTTCACCTTCATCCAGCGCAGTGGTGAACATGCCCTGAAAAAAGTCATCTGCCGCAATCTGGCGTGTATTGGTAACGATGGTCGCACCTGATCCCAGAACACCCGCAGGATAACAGGCTGCAGGATCATTGTTTGCCACCGACCCGCCAATTGTGCCGCGGTTGCGCACTGCCGGATCGCCGATCTGATCAGCCAGCGCCGCCAGTGCCGGGTACGACCCCGCCGCATCACGCGCCACCGAGGCATGAGTCGTCGCCCCACCGATCGCAACCGAGCCATCGTCTTCAATGCAAACACCCTTCATCTCGGCAATTCCGCTCAGGGATACCAGGGATGATGGCGCCGCCAGTCGCTGTTTCAGCGTCGGGATAAGGGTCTGCCCTCCTCCCAACGCCTGTGCATCCTCGGCCGCCAACGCGGCAACCGCATCGGCTATGGTCGAGGGTTTTTCAAACTCGAAACTGTACATTTCGCTTTTCCTTTCCGAAGGGCGTTTCCCGGCCCTTCATCTTTTTGGAAATACTCCGGGGGTCCGGGGGCTGGCCCCCGGTCCACCTTCTCAACTCAGCCGTTCATGGCTGCCCAGACGCGCGACGGGCTGACCGGCATGTCGATGTGGTCCACCGCCTTCCCGCCCGAATTCAGCGCATCCAGCACCGCATTGACAACTGCCGGCGGCGATCCGATCGCGCCCGCTTCGCCACAGCCCTTCACACCCAATGGGTTATGCGTGCACGGCGTCTGGCTGGAATGGTCGACACCATAGAATGGCACATCATCGGCACGCGGCATGGCGTAATCCATGAAGGACGCACTCAGCAACTGGCCGTTCTCGTCATAGGCGCAGTTCTCCAGCAGGGCCTGACCGATGCCCTGACCGATACCGCCATGGACCTGGCCGTCAACGATCATCGGATTGACGATATTGCCAAAATCATCCGCGGCCGTGAATTTCTCGATGCTGACCTGACCGGTGTCCGGATCAACCTCGACCTCACAGGCATAAGCACCTGCCGGGAAGGTGAAATTGGCAGGGTCATAGAAGGCGGTTTCCTCAAGCCCCGGCTCGACCTCCAGCGGATAGTTGTGCGGGACATATGCCGTCAGGGTCACATCCCCCCAGGCAACCGATTTATCGGTGCCCGCGACACTGAACTGACCATCCTTCAGCTCGATATCGGCCTCGGACGCTTCAAGCAGATGTGCAGCGATCTTTTTCGCCTTATCGATCACCTTCTCGGTCGCCTTGACCATGGCCGACCCACAGACCGCAAGCGAACGTGAGCCGTAGGTGCCCATCCCGAACGGGATCTTGGACGTATCCCCATGCACGATCTCGACCATCGACTCGTCGATGCCGATCATGTCCGCCACGACCTGCGGGAAGGCGGTTTCATGCCCCTGCCCGTGGCTGTGCGCACCGACCATGACGCTGATCGACCCAGTCGCGTTCACGCGCACCGTCGCAGCGTCATAGAGACCCGCGCGGGCCCCCAGCATCCCAACGATGTTAGAGGGCGCGATGCCGCAGGCCTCGATATAGCAGTTGATCCCAAGACCGCGTAGCTTGCCTTTGGCCTCACTCGCCGACCGACGTGCAGCAAAGCCCGCCAAATCGGCAGCGGCCTCAAGCTTGTCCATCGTCCCGTTGTAGTTTCCAGTGTCATAAGTCAGCGCCACCGGCGTGTCATAGGGGAACTGAGTGATGAAGTTCTGACGGCGCAGTGCAATCGGATCGACGCCCAGCTCACGTGCGGCCTTGTCCACGACGCGCTCCAACTGGAAGGTCGCCTCGGGGCGGCCTGCACCGCGATAGGCATCCACCGGCACCGTGTTGGTGAACATCGCTTTCACGTTTACCTGAATGACCGGCGTCTTGTAGTTGCCCGCCATCAGTGTGCCGTGCAGCCAGGTCGGAACCGAGCTGGAGAAGGTCGACAGATACGCGCCCAGATTGGCATAGGTGTTGGTCCGCAGGCCGACAAAATTATTGTCCGCATCCAGCGCCAGCTCGATCTTGCTGACGTGATCCCGACCCTGCGCATCCGACATGAATGCCTCGGACCGGCTGGCGGTCCACTTGACCGGACGCCCGCAGGCTTTTGCCGCAAAGGTACAGAACGCTTCTTCGGCATAGTGGAAGATCTTGGTGCCAAAGCCGCCACCCACATCCGGGGCCACCACGCGGACCTTGTGTTCGGGCAGACCCAAAACAAAGGCACACATCAGCAGACGGATCACGTGCGGGTTCTGCGACGTCGTGTACAGAGTATACTCTTCGGTCGCGCGGCTGTACTCGGCCACGGCCACGCGCGGCTCCATCGGGTTGGCGACCAGACGGTTGTTGACCAGATCCAGCGAGGTCACATGAGCCGCGTTGGCAAAGACCTCGTTGACCTTGGCGTCGTCCGCTTCGCCCAGCTGCCAGTCATAGCAGATGTTGTTCTTGAGGTCGTCATGAACCAGCGTCGCGCCATCTTGCGCTGCGGCCTTCATATCCATAACGGCTGGCAATTCATCGATTTCCACGTCGATTGCCTCGGCCGCGTCGCGCGCCTGTTCAAGGCTATCGGCCACAACGGCGGCGATGGGATCGCCAACGTGACGCACTTTGCCCTGCGCCAGAATGGGGTGCGGCGGCTCCTGCATGGGTGCGCCGTGTTTGTCGGTGACTTCCCAGCCGCAGGGCATCCCGCCCACGCCTTCGAAGTCCTTACCGGTGAACACTTTGACCACACCTGGCATGGCTTCCGCCGCAGATGTGTCTATGGATTTGATCCGGCCATGTGCGATGTCGGACCGCAGAAAATGTACATAGGCCTGTCCACGTACGTTGATGTCGTCGGTGTAATTGCCCGCTCCGGTCAGAAAGCGCACGTCCTCGCGCCGCTTGGAACTGGCTCCGATGCCACTGTCTTTGGGCATTGCTTGTTCTCCTCCCTGGGAAAGAATTTTCGCTGAAAATTCTTTGCGACCGCTTTATTCGGCGGCGATGCTGGAAACGTCCTGGCCCGATGCGGCCATGATCGCCTTGACGATGTTGTGATACCCGGTGCAGCGGCACAGGTTGCCTTCCAGATATTTCCGGATCTCGGCCTCGGTCGGACGCGGGTTATCTTTCAGCAGCGCGGCGGCACTCATCACCATGCCGGGCGTGCAAAAGCCGCACTGAAGGCCATGGTGATCCTGAAACGCCTGCTGGATCACGTTCAGCGAACCGTCCGGGTTGGCCTGCCCCTCAATCGTGCCGACGTCGGCACCGTCCGCCTCAAGCGCCAGCATGTTGCAGGATTTCACCGCGTCCCCGTTCACGTGAACGACGCACGCGCCGCACTGCGCGGTGTCGCAACCAACATGTGTCCCGGTCAGCGACAGGTGATCGCGCAGAAAGCTGGACAACAAGGTCCGGCCTTCGACATCACCGCTCACGGGTTTTCCGTTCACGGTCATTGAGACCTGTGTCATAAGTTCCTCCCATTTCGTTTTTTTGCTTGTGCCGAGTTAAACACGGGAATTTTCGTTTGAGAACAAAAATCTTTGGCAGGTGCACGAACAGGGGGATTGGCCAAACACAACAGCTTAGCCCGCAATGGCGACCGGGCAAAATGCCCCTACGTCACACCTTCTTTCTGGCCCGGGGCTGCGGTCTTGTCGGAATTTCCTTGAGCAATCCGCCAACCCCCATCCCGGCGATATCCGCACTGGTCACCGGGATGCCGCAGGCCACGCGGGACAACACCCAGTCGGCCCCGTTCAAGGCAGGCGCACGCGCACATCCCGGCAGTCCAATGACGGGACGATCCGACAAGCTACCAAGAAACAGCAAGTTGCCGGGATCGACCGGCATACCAAACCTGTCCACCTGACCCCCAGCCGAGCGCACGGCTTCGGGGGCCACGTCGGCGGGATCCGATGTCGCAGACCCTGTCAGAATCATCACGATATCCTCTTGCATGGCGGCAATGGCTTCGGCCAGATCTGGCGTTCGATGCGGCACGATGCGGATATCGTTCAACTCCATCCCAAGCGCTTCGACACGCCCACGCATCGAAGCAATACCCTTTTCATTCGGTGGACCGCCGGGAATGTCGGTCACGATCAATCCGGCTGTGCGGTGGACGGGTACGGCCAGCCGGATCGAGTTCTCGGCCAGTCGCGATGCCTGCAAGACGTCACCGCCGGGAACCGCATACGAGATCACCTTGATCGTTGCGACCATCCCACCGGCTTCCATCTGCTGGTGCTGGGGGACAGTGGCGACCGTTATCATTGGATTGACCAGATTGAACTGCCGCAGAGCATCCGTATCCAGAACCACGACGCCGGGCCCGTCCGCCAGCAGGTTGACGCGCCCGGTAAATGGCTGCGTTACCCGAAGACCGGCAGCGGCCGGGTCTGGCGCCAGAGCCTCGGCCAGCATTCGGGCGGCTTCGTCCTCGTGGCAATCCCCGGGTTCCAGCCCGGCCACGATAACCTCGGAATGGCCGGCTTGTGTCAGTTGTTCAAGGTGTTCACGCGACAGGATCACGCCTTTGCGCAGTTTGACTGTGCCAGCCTGAACCGAGTGCGCAAGTACCGCCCCTTCTGCTTCGGGCACCAGAACCGGCCCGAATTTCACGCCTTGCCCCGCAATACGGCGGTCATTTGCGCCAGTATGGCAACCGCTATTTCCGAAGGATCCGCAGCGCCGATATCCAGTCCGATCGGACCGTGGATTCTGGCAATCTGCGCATTTGTAAAACCAGCCTGCTTCATCCGGTCCACTCGTTTGGCGTGTGTGCGTGTAGAACCAAGTGCGCCTATATAGAACACATCAGCCTGCAACGCGGCCTGCAACGCCGGATCATCCAGTTTGGGATCGTGGGTCAGCAAAACCACTGCGGTCCGCGCATCCAGCCCCAGTTGAGCGACCGCCTCGTCTGGCCATTCCGTCAGAATGGTTTCACCGGGAAACCGCGCGCTGGATGCGAAGGCTTCTCGCGGATCAATGATTGCAGGATCATACCCGGCGATCCGCGCCATTGGCACAAGCGCCTGCGCAATGTGGACCGCACCCACGATGATCAGCCGCAGCGGAGGGTTGTGGACAGCCACAAAGGTCTTGCCGTCCGCTTCAAAACCGGACCGGTCCATGCGGAGCCTCTCGTGATACGCGTTCCGGCGTAAAGCCCGGTGCCCTGTGTCGATATTGACTTCATACGCGACGGCTTCACGCGCTGCGCGCGCCGCAACCAGATTGGTCAGCATGTTTTCCGTCAGAACCGTGCCGACAGGCTCGACCAGAACACGTATCGTGCCGCCACAGGCCAGACCGACGGCAAAGGCGTCCTCGTCGCTGACACCGAATTCCAGCAGGCGCGCCTCGCCTTCATCGATGGCTTCCATTGCTTCGACGATTACTGCACCCTCGACACATCCACCGGAGACCGACCCTTCGATCCGGCCATCGCCCCCGATCACAAGCTGCGATCCGACCCGTCGCGGCGCACTGCCCCAGGTATCGACAACGGTCGCCAGGGCCGCGCCACGGCCCTTGCGGAACCAGTTCAGTGCTGTCTCCGGGCTATTGTCGAATCGATCCATCGAAACCTCCTGGCGTTTCCCGTTCCAACATAGGCAGGTTTGCTGCAATGAAAAGTCAGCCCTGCGGCGAGGTCAGCAAGAAACCCATTGCTGGAAGACGAACGGATCCTTGGGGCAACCTGACGGCTTCATCATATTCAAAAAACCCTAGGATTGATTGTTTTGGGCGCAGGTTTTAGCCTGACCCCGCATCTGGCAAGTTGCCTGATGCTCTGCCACTTTTTTTTGAATCGGAGAGAAAATTGAAACGTATTCTTTCACTGGGGACCGCATTGGGGCTGATGGCCTCGACTGCTGTATGGGCTGATACATTCGAACGGTATGGAGAAGTCGAGGGCTGGAAAGTCTTTGTGGACAAGGAAAAGAAGTCCTGTCTGATTGAAGCCGTGGACAGCGCTGAAAACGTGGTTCAGATGGGGCTGACCGAAGACCGCGGGGTTGGCTACGTCGGCATATTCACCAAGGAAAAAACCGATATCAAACGCGGTGAAAAAGGTGCGGTCGCAATCATGCTGGGTGACAACCTGTATGTCGGCGAAGGTACTGGCATGAAAGGGAACATCACCAAGGGTTATTCCGGTGGCTATGTCCTGTCGGACAACCCGCAATTCGCCGACGATCTGGCCAAACAGAAGGTCATGGTCGTTTTTCCGGAAAAGGAATTCGCCTTTACCGTCGATCTGACGGGCACCTACAAAGCCATGGAAATGGCACGAGAGTGCAATGAAAAGCAGCTAGGCTAAGACTGCTCTGAAAGCGCGGTCATCAGCCGCGCTTTCTCACCATTGTCGTCGGTCCGCGATATGACCTGGGCCAGTTCCTCAAGCGAAGCGATGGAATGACCCGCCCGGAAGCTGTCGACATGGGGCAGCATGGCCGCAATTCCCTTGGCTTTGGGTGCAAAGCCATCCCATCGCAGCAGGGGGTTCAGCCAGATCAGGCGCCTTGCAGAGAGATGCAGCCTCTCAATTTCCTTCGCCAGTGCATCCGGCTCACCGCGATCCAGCCCGTCTGAGATCAGCAGAACCACCGCGCCCTGCCCCATGACCCGTCGGGACCAGTCCCGATTGAAAGCGTGAAGGCATTCCCCGATACGGGTTCCTCCTTCCCAGTCCTGCGCCTCGGCCCCGGCGGCGGCCAGCGCTGCATCGACATCGCGCTGATGCAGGTGTCTGGTGATATTCGTCAGTCGGGTTCCGACAGTGAAAGCATGAACCCTGGCCCAGCCCGCGCCGCGCGCATTCGAGACGGTGTGCAGAAAATGCAGGATGATCCGGCTGTATTGACTCATCGAGCCCGATATATCGCAAAGAACGACAAGGTTGGGCCAGCGCGGTCTGGGCCGTTGCCGGGCGATGTCCCGCATGTCCCCACCCTGCCGCATCGCGGCCCGCAACGTTCGGGCCCGGTCGATACGATGACCCAGATGGCTGACCTGACCACGGCGTGAAGCAATGGGTTTGACCGGCAGAGACAAGCGCGACAGCATCCGTTTGGCCTGTGCGATTTCGTCGGTGCTCATCTGTTCGAAATCCAGATTTCGCAGTCGTTCTTCGGACGACGCAGTCTGAGAGGCATCAATGTCGAGTTCGGTTTCCTCACCCTGATCCTCGACTTCCGGCAGATCCTTTTCGACACTACCCAGCAGGGCCTCGGCTGCCCGCTTTTCGGCTGCATCCGCTTTGCGCTCCTCCTGAACACCGCGAATGGCCGGCAGCATCATGGACATCATGTGTTCGAGATAGCGTGGATCCCGCCAATACAGGCGAAACACCTGTGCAAACACGGTGCGGTGTTCCGGACGACTGACGAAACAGGCGTGGAGGGTCCAGTAGAAATCCTGCTTGCGGGTAAAACCGGCGGCTTCAACGGCGCGGATGGCATCAATGACGCGGCCGGTTCCTATCGGCAACCCGGCCTTGCGCAGAGCGCGGGCAAAATGGGTGATATTCTGCGCCAGTTTGGGATCATCGGGAATGTCGATCGGCAGTTGCTCGGCCATCACAATGCATGGGGGCGCTGCCCCCATACCCCTGGAGTATTTCGGAAAAGATGAAGCATCACGCCGGTTCGAGTGAGGCTTTGGCCTGATCCAGAATGCGTTTCGCCTCGGACCCCTGCAGTTTCTGGATATCGTCCTGGTATTTCAGGATTGCGCCCAGTGTGTCGCCGATCACTTCGGGGCTGAGATTGATGACATCCAGCGCCAACAGGCACTTGGCCCAGTCGATCGTTTCGGCGACGCCGGGCTTCTTGAACAGGTCCTCGGTCCGCAGATGCTGGACAAAGGCCACAATTTCACGACTGAGGGCGTCGGCAGCCTCGGGCGCGCGGGCATGCAGGATTTCGATTTCACGGTCGAAATCCGGATAGTCGACCCAATGATACAGGCACCGTCGTTTGAGCGCGTCGTGGACCTCGCGCGTTCGGTTCGACGTGACGATCACAATTGGCGGTTCCGGCGCTTTGATCGTACCGAGCTCCGGGATCGTCACCTGAAAATCACTGAGGGCTTCCAGCAGAAAGGCTTCGAATGGCTCGTCCGTCCGGTCCAGTTCGTCAATCAGAAGTACAGGCGCGCCGTTTTCATCGGGCTGCATGGCCTGCAGCAAGGGGCGTTCCACGAGGTAGTCTTTGGAAAACAGTTCGGCCTGCAGGGCGGATCTGTCGGCATCACCTGCCGCTTCGGCCGTCCGGATTGCTACCATTTGCGCAGGAAAGTTCCACTCGTAAACGGCCGATGCGGCATCCAGCCCCTCGTAGCACTGCAACCGGATGAGCCGCCGCCCCAGACCGGAAGCCAGCGCCTTGGCGATCTCGGTTTTGCCGACCCCGGCCTCGCCTTCCAGAAACAGCGGGCGACCCAGTTTGAGAGACAAAAACACAACGGTCGCCAGAGACCGGCCGCAGACGTATCCCTGCGCGCCCAACATCTTCTGAACCGCATCAATGGATTGGGGGTGGTTCATCAGCCAATCTCCTTTCGCACACAAGGGCATGGTGCCGGTCTTGCGTCAACCCCACCGGTCTTTCTGGACTTACTGCGATCAGATGGTTCGACAAGGTCTTTCACGATTGCGACCCTTGTGCTAGCCGGGGCACATGACAGACAGCATCACGATCCGCCGCCCCGACGACTGGCATCTGCATCTGCGCGATGGCGCTATGTTGCAGGCCGTTTTGCCCGAAACAGCACGCCATTTTGCGCGCGCCATCATCATGCCGAACCTTGTGCCCCCTGTCGTCACCGGCGCACAGGCCGCAGCCTATCGGGAGCGTATTCTGGCCGCGCTGCCGGAAGGAATGAGTTTCGAGCCGTTGATGACGTTGTATCTGACTGAAGATACGGACCCGGATGATCTGGCCGCCGCCCATGCCAGCGGTCTGATCAAGGCTGTCAAGCTGTACCCGGCAGGCGCGACGACGAATTCTGCCTCGGGCGTGCGCGATTTCGACAAGGTCCGCCATGTACTGGAAAAAATGGCGAGCATCGGTTTGCCGCTTTGTGTGCACGGCGAAGTAACCGATGCAGAGATCGATATTTTCGACCGTGAGGCTGTGTTCATCGACCGCGTTCTGGATCCGATCCGCAAGGCGACGCCCGAACTGCGTGTTGTGATGGAGCATATTACGACGAAAGACGGTGTCGATTATGTCAAATCGAATGAGGCCGGACTGGGCGCAACGATTACGGCGCATCACCTGATCATCAATCGCAACCACATTCTGGTTGGCGGCATCAAACCACATTATTATTGTCTTCCTGTCGCAAAACGGGAAGAACACCGCCTTGCATTGCTGGCCGCAGCGACCTCGGGCGATGCGCGGTATTTCCTGGGCACGGACAGCGCGCCGCATACGGATGCTAACAAGGAAATGGCCTGCGGCTGCGCCGGGTGTTTCACGGCGACAAACACCATGTCGCTGCTGGCGGAAATGTTCGAGCGTGAAAACGCGCTGGACAAGCTGGAAGGGTTTGCCTCGCTCAACGGTCCGGCATTCTATGGCTTGCCTGTGAATGAGGACAGCCTCACCCTGACGAAGGGTGACGCGGTGACCTACCCGTCCAAAATTGAGACAGGGGATGGCCCTGTGACCGTGTTCGACCCGGGCTTCCCGCTGCACTGGCGGGTTGATTAACCTACAGGATTGATTGGCAATTCGCGGGCGCGGCCCCCGGTGCGCAGCATCGACCAGACCGCGTCCGCGTCTTCGTGTCCGATAAGTTTGGCGGCCTTGCCGCGGACGCGGTCTTCGCGGTCCGACAGAGCCATGGGCGTCAGCAGATCATGCTTCGCCTTACGCCGGACGCCATCGCGGCGCAGAAGAGATATCTGCGCTTGCGTTTCAGACAGGCTGTCATCGGCATCGACTGAAATCCGGTTTCGCAGGGACACAATGCGCGGGTCGGCGCAGGTTCTGGCCGAATAGCTTTCCGGCAATGCGGTATCGAATCCCAGCGCCTGCATCGCAATCACCGTTCGATAGGAAAACTTGGCACCCAATCCGGTGTCCGGCGACATCTGGTTACACACGCTCATCCAGCGCGGGTGCGTCTTGATCTTGATCTCGGCCACTTCGGGTTCCGCGATGTCAAGGTCACGCGCCGCTTCCAGCGCGGCGTGCAACCCGTGGCAGCAGGCATGGAACTTGTGGCTGACGGACTCGAACAGCCATTCATCGCCCAAACCATCGAGTGCAGAGACGATGTCGCCCTCTCCGTGATGAGTGGCGCCAAACCCGTACTGCCCTTCAAGCGCGGCAGAGTTCGGTTCGAACCCGCGCTGAACGAGCAGCGCCGCCTCGACTCCGGTAGATGATGCCATACCGGCGTTATATGGTTTACCCATGGTTCCAAACTGCGCCTTAAGCCCGGCGGCGCGTGTCGCAGTAAGCCCCAGGGCTCTTTCCATTTGCCCGGCATCGAAGCCCAATATCCGCCCGGCGGCAACGGCCGCACCAAACGCGCCCGCCGTTGCGGTCTGGTGAAACCCAGCTTGATAATGACCGCGTCCCAGCCACAGCCCGATGCGGATGGAGACCTCCATACCAACCAGCGCGGCCTCAAGAAGGTCGACGACAATGCGGTCGTCCCATTCTGCCAAGGCCAACGCAGCAGGCACAACAACCACCGAAGGGTGTCCGATATGGGCAAAATGCGTGTCGTCGTAATCCAGCGCATGTGAGACCGTACCGTTGACCAACGCGGCCGCGCGCAAGGGCGCCGAACCGCCGCCGAACAAGCGGGCCTGTTGTAGGCCGGCCTCGGCCAGAACCATTGCGCGGACGATTTTCGACACAGGTTCGTCCGCGCCCGCCCGCCCTACCGCGATCCAGTCGAGCACGGACAGGGATGTTACGATCCGGGTCTGGGATGAGGTCGAAACGGGGCCAGCGGCGAAAGCGGCAATCTTGGTAGTGAAATCAGTCATGAGCGCAGTCTAGCGTGCGCCCGTCTCCGGTAAAGCCTCAGGATTGGGACACTAGCCGTAAAGTTCGGCGGCCCGGGCTTCGAACGCGCGCACGATCCGCTGCATTGCTTCGTTGAATACAACGCCAATGATGCCTTGCAGGATGGCATTCTTGAATTCGAAGTCCACATGGAAAGCGATATTGCAGCCGCCATCCGGGGCGTCCTCGAACTGCCAGTCGGACTTCATGTATTTGAACGGACCATCCAGGTATTCGGTATCGATCCTTTTCTGATCCGCAAACAAAGTCACGCGGCTACCAAAACGCTCGCGAAAGAC
Source organism: Ruegeria sp. CDSB136 (assembly GCF_059610965.1). Taxonomy (NCBI): domain Bacteria; kingdom Pseudomonadati; phylum Pseudomonadota; class Alphaproteobacteria; order Rhodobacterales; family Roseobacteraceae; genus Ruegeria; species Ruegeria sp. CDSB136. The sequence goes on along the minus strand of NZ_JBXWOP010000028.1, from coordinate 1,097 downwards.
TTTGAAAGAGATGACCAGATCGGCCTCCATCACCTGCGCTTCTCCAACAGCAAAGGTCTTGCGGACCCGCGCCGCGGCACACCATGGCAGGAATTCCGGATATTTGGCCACATCGGCAACCAGATCATACATCTGCTGAGCGGTGTAAGGCAGGTGGCGGTTTTCCGAATGAATGGGCATGGCGTCCGGTATTTGCAGGTGACAATGGCGCGTCATGTCGTATGTTGCGCGCCAAAGATCAAGGGGGCAGCAATGAGCGACCGCGCATATGTGATAGATGAGATGATCTCAGCCAAGGCGATTGCCGCGCGGATCGAAGAGCTCTGTCGCGAGATCACCGATGAGTTTGGCGGTACGGACAAACTTGTCGTTGTTGGCTTGCTGCGCGGCAGCTTCGTGTTCATCGCCGACCTGGTGCGGGAACTGGACTTGCCGATCGAGGTCGATTTTCTCGAGGCATCCTCGTATGGAGACTCGATGGAAAGCAGCCGGGAAGTACGCATTCTCAAAGACTTGCGCGGCGCAATTGAAGGCCGGGACGTGTTGGTTGTCGAAGACATCGTCGACACGGGCCACACCCTGAACCATGTCACCCACCTGCTGCTGAGCCGGAAACCCAAACGACTGAAATCTATTGCTTTGCTGGACAAGCCCAGCCGGCGCGAGGTTGACTTCCGCTCGGACTGGATCGGGTTCGAAATTCCGGATGAATTTGTCGTGGGATACGGAATCGACTACGCACAGCGTAACCGCAACCTGCCTTTCATCGGCAAGGTTCGTTTTGTCGAGAACTGACCGAGGACCGTACGGACCCTCGCCGTGTTCTGCGCAGTTCAGGTGGGGCCTACAAGCGAGTATTCGGCGTAATATTTCAGGGTCTTTCAATCGCTGTATTGCGTGCTTGGCTTGTTGGTCAGGTAGTCCGTGACTAACCCCTGAAATGTCTACTGTACGAAAAGTCAATAAATTCAAGCAACCGAATATCAATGGACAATGTGCTCAACCGCAGACTACCCTCAGCCCACATTCCCCAAGTAAGTCGCTGTTTCCGCTGTCGTGATCGTGTTATTTCCGATATAAATCATGGTGTTGGTGAC
>NZ_JBXWOP010000027.1:0-46383 GCF_059610965.1 Ruegeria sp. CDSB136 | reverse complement strand
ATGGCTGATCCCTCCCTTTAGGAAGAATTGAATCAGCAACTTACCAACCGATCAAGCCCGAGTTTTTCAACAAAATACGCCGGCTCGACCGACATACCACCCTCGCCAACCTATCGAGCTACAAGCGTTTGACCACCATCCTCCCGCAGCATCGCTTCCATGTCGTCCAAGCCATCGACGGCGGAACGCATCTGCGCCTCATCTTCCACGCGCACTGTCTCGGTATCCGCGACCGGGCCCTCAAAATCCATCTCCATCTGCTGCTGTTCCTCAGCAATGACGGCTTGAACAACGGGCGCGGTCTTCTTTGGCACGACATGCGCTGACAGGTGACCAGCAGCGGCCTGGTGTGCAGCGTCCACTTCGGTGTTGGGTCCGCTTTGCCCGTCCGGCGGCGGTGTCATCGGCATGGCGCGCATACTCAACGGCAGATTGCCTTGCGATCCCCCTCCCCCCGACTCCGGAAACGGCAATTCGCCCGTCTGCGCCGCATGGATCGCCTTGAACAGGCGGTCGTCAAAATACTGGATCCGCTTCGCACGGACCGGCATTTGCGCATCGATGACCATGACGATCTCGTCGAGCGGCAGGCGGCGGGCCTCATCTTCAGGGAGCAAGGAGCTCTCTTCGGTTCGCGTGGATTGGCTACGGCCCTCGAAGGGGTTCTTGCCGATGGACTGGGAGCGCGTGACCACGGTTTTCGTGGTCTTGCCGACCGCTTTGCTCAGCTCCTCGACGGTCTTCTCATCCGAAGGCGTCAGGTACAGTTTCACGCCAGCGTTGCCCTGAAGGGCGCGGCGGGTGTTCTCGCCGTAGATTTCATCGAGGGCGGGGATGGTCTGGGTGACCACGGCCAGATGGCCACGATAAGTGCGCAGGGTCTCGATGCTCTCGACCACGATGGGCATCTTGCCGAGGCGGTTGAACTCATCAAGCATGATCATCACGGGCCATGGCTCGTCGGGCCCGGGATCCTTTTCCTGCATGGCCGCGAGCAAGTCGGAGAAAAACAGCCGGATCAGCGGCGCGAGCGGCTTCACCATCAGCGGCTGGACCACGAGATAGACCGAAAAGGGTTTCTTGCGGATCGTGCGGAAATCAAAGTCCGAGACTGCCGTCGCCTCATCGATGGCCGGGTTCTGCCATTGATCGAGCCCCGAGGTCATCAGGAGCGAGACGTATGAGGTCAGCGTATCGTTGTTGGTCGACGCCAGCCGCGTGAAGATCAGCTTGGCCGCTCTGTTGTCGACCTCGTGGCCGCGCGCGAAGTATTCCTTCTGCTTGTTCCCACCGGAGGCCGCGATGCGGTAGATTTCTCCCAAGGTGGGGCGCTTGCGCTGGAACGCCAGCAGGCCTGCTGCCACGAAGAGATCGATCCCGCCCTTGAGCAGCCCCTGCACCCGGTCATTGTCGCTTTGCAGGAAGAGCGTCGCAAGAAGCTGCAATTCCATCTGCTGGCGCGCGGGATCTTTCAGTTGATAGATGCGCAGGAGCGGGTTGTAGCGATGCGTGCGCCTGCCCTCCCAATCGGTGGGGGCAAAGCGATAGACCTTGTCGCCCTGGGCTGCGCGGTGCCGGGCCGTCGCCTCGAAGCATTCGCCCTTCACATCGAGCGTCACGGCAGAGCCCTGCCAGGTCAGCAGGTTCGGAATGACAAAGCCCGTGGTCTTGCCGCGGCCCGTGGGGGCCACGATCAGCGCATGCGGGAAGACCTTGGAGCAGATGTAGTTGGCGCGGGAGCCCGGCGGCCCCAGCTTGCCGAGGATGAACCCGGTGCCCGGCGCCCCGAAGAAGCCATTGGCCTTCATCTCGCGCGCGGTCTGCCAATGGGTCTGGCCAAACCGTGTCAGGGCGGACCCCGAGAGGGCGAGGCTCAGCATCAGGCCGGCGGCGGCGAAGCTGCCGATGATCAGGTGAATAAGTTGCGCGGCCTCCGGGCGGCGATCGAGGATCGCCATGTAGTTCTGCGCGATATAAGCAAAGTCGATCTCGGCCCCAAACCCAAGATCCTGGTAGGTCAGCACCGCCGAGGCGATGGTATAGCCCATGGCGGCGGTCACCAGCGTTACCAACAAGACACCGGTCGCGATCCGCGCCTTTCCCATGGGCGCGCTCAATGGACCTGTCCCCGCTCGGTTTCACCATCAACGTCCGCTGCGCGGCGCCGTTCATATTCGGTGTCGGCAAGATCATCGACCACCTGGCGCAAGGCCTCCGTGTTGGCCGTCGCTGCATCCGATTGCAGATAGACCTTGGCGACATAGAGCCGGTCGAGGCGGTCCTCGAGAACCTTGTCCAGCGCATCGGCATCGCCGGATGTGAGCCGCACGAGTTGGCGGTCATCCAGCACCCGCGCGATCTCCTCGCGGAATGCCTCACGATCGGCTTCCGCCTCAAAGGGCGCGGACAACTCCCCCGCCCGCTCATGGTCCAGGACACGCGCAATCTCGTCTGCAAGACGGTCAGTACGGTCAGTCTGCGGCGCCGGTTCCGCGGCTCCGCCGTGGAAGCCGTATTTGTGCTTGCCGAAGCATGAGCTGAGGGCACGGACGGGCCGACCCCGTGCGATCCACATCTATGAGCAAAAAGGAGTGATCCGGATGACCCCTGCCATCACGTCGGCGCCACCATCCGCGTCCGCGTCCCGCCGAGCCTGGCCGGGGTGCTGACTGAGCCCGCCCGCGTGGATGCGATGTTCCGAAACACCACCCGAGGGACGCGCAAGTCTTCGGCCTCAAGTGCGACGTTTCGAGCCTTCGTGTCTTGCGATGCTGACGATGTGCGTGAGGTGCGCACCATCCCCAACCCGTACCGATGCGGATGGGCCGCACTCTGACGGACTTGGTAGAGGGATAACGGTGCTGGCCGCCGCGAGCTCCCGATCACGCGTGACCGACCGCACGCGCCATGAGACATGACGAAAGGGCCGCGCCAAGCGCGACCCCCTCTCTTCAATCCTGCGACGCCGTTTTCGCCGGGTCAGCAACCCTCATGACCGTCAGGCCTTTCGCTTCCGCCTTCTGCCCGAGGTTCAGCGCGACCCCGTTGCCGCCGAAGAGTACAACCCCCGTCGCCGCGAACTTGTCGTCCAGCATTTCGTCGTTGCACTTGAACGGTGCCGCCCGCCCGTGCGCGGACCAGCGCGGATCGAAGCGCGCCTGCGCTACCCCGCGTGCCCGGGCCCACCGGGCCGCAATCATCTCCGCCCCGTGCTTGCCACCCTTGTGGCAGAGGAATATCTCCTGGTTGCGGTTCTGCTTGATCCGTTCGCGAACCTTGTCGAGCGTGTTGAAGATCACATCGACATCGGTCCAGTCGGTGGCGCCTGAGACGATCAGGGGAACCCCCTCGACTTTCGACTTCTCGGCGGTTTCACGGTCGTGCTGCTCCAGGAGCTGCCGCGCCTCGAAGACCGCCCCGGTCTCCTGCGCCCGGACGCTTGCGCGCGACCCGGCTGCCGGGATGAAGGCGTGGCCCGTCTCGATCTCGTAGCATTCCGCCGCTGCCTCGCTCATCACCTCGATGGCGCTGACAATCTCGCGCAGCTGCAGAAAGCGCGCCTGCGCCTCTTCGAGCGCGGTCTCGGCGATCTCCGATCCGTCATGGGATTTTGCCAGCGCGCCGATCTTGTCCGCGGTGCGGTCGACCTCCTTGCCGAGTGCCACCTTGCGGCGCTGCAGGATCGTCGCGAGCCCATGGGCCAGCGGTTCGATTTCTGCTTCAAGGCCGGTCCCGCGCAGCGGACCGAGCAGAGCCTCGAAGCTCTCGCGGATGATGCAGTCCTGAAGAATGTGGTCTTCCGGGATCGGCAGCTGTGCGTCCTTCTCGGTCAGCCCGAAAAGCTCGATGGTCTCGTAGGTGTTTGCGGTGTCGTAAGCCATGTCTGGTCTCCAGTATTCGGTTCCTAGGCCACCACGTGAGTGTGGGGGCATGGCCGAATGCCTGGTTTCCGAATCTGCCCGGGTCAGGCTGTGATCAGGCAACGGTGCTGCACAAACCACGCCTGCTCAGCGACAACGGGTCCAGCTACATCTCTGGTGAGCTTGCCCAATGGCTGGAAGATCAGAAAATGGATCATGTTCGAGGGGCGCCATCCGGCAGCAAACCATATTAGATGCAGCACAGTAACCTGCAATTTTGTAAACAAATGGTCACTGCAACTGGGCTCTCCTTAATGCCTTTGTGTGAACGGCACGCTGAGTTCATCCAAGAAGCCCAGCGGCATGCTGATCGCGTTCTCGAGTTCACTGTACTCCGCGACAAGGTTTCCGCCGCTCTGGCGCGCCTTAGGGACCTCGTAGCAAATGACACCGCGATCTCTGATTTGATGACCACCGTCCGCAATGCTCTGCGTCGCAAACCAGATGCGAATGTACTCTGCGAGCTATTGGCAGAAATCTCTGTGGAAATCTCAGAAGTAACACAGACAGATACAGAAAATTTGAGGGACAGTGACAATGAAATTGAGGGGCACAAAGAGGACTCTTTGAATCCGGAAGTTAAGAAAGAAAAACTTTATCAGATTCAAGTTTCTCCAGACCAAATGGAGCGCAGTTTTCCACGGCTATGCTCAGAGCTACGCTTTGCAAAAGATCAGCACCACTGTGATCGGCTTATGGATGATATCGCCGAGTATCTACGGCTTGGCCAAACCTGGTATGCAATGAAATCAACGTTTGGCCCAGCTATTCGCTTCATCGTTCTCGGGTACATCTTTCAGCGTGCTGAGAACATACAGTCTCCAGGGGCTTATCTGATTTCTCTGATGTCAAAGATCGATCGGGGAGACATGCAGCCAACCGCATTGTTGGCGCAAAACTCAAAATAACCGCGGACGAGCAGGCCGTACTTATGAATTCCCATCTCGCTTATGAGTTCAGAGCAACAGATGAAGTTCATCCCATCGATCTATTGTGAATAGAATGCGGATGTATTACATTGTACTACACAGCGGAAACAGGTGATTGCGATGAGAACCAGCCCATATTCAATCCGTCTTGATGAAGACTTGAGAAAGTCTCTGGAACGAGAAGCTGCGATAGAAGATCGGCCGCCTGCGCAGCTCGCTGTACGAGCAATTAGAATGATGTTGGAATCCAAGGCCGCAAAGCGAGCAGCCATTGATGCAGCTGTCGAAAAAGCAGATCTAGGTAAGTTCATCACGGCAGACGAAATGAATGCCTGGATAGACAGCTGGGATACCGAGAATGAGCTCTCTGCTCCGGTCGCAAGCGGGCAATCCAATAGCCAATGAAAATTGTATTTCTCGAAGATACGGCCCGGGACATTCAATGGTTCCGCTACTACTACACGTCTGTTTTTCCTGAAGGCAGCGAAAAGGCACGAGCACAGCTCAAAGCCATTCAGCTTACTCTTGCAGCAAACCCGTATGCAGGTCACCCAAGTGACACACGCCAAGACGTACGGGAGCTTTCAGTACCGCGAACCCCATTTACGCTAATCTATCGTGTAATGCCCACTCAGATAGAAATTCTGCGTCTCTGGGATACCCGGCAGGGCGCAGACTATTAAAACCCGGAGTCTAAACTGGCGGCATCAGCCAGGCAGCGTAGGGGGTAAGAAATCGAACTTATTCTGCTATTCGACCTCTAGCTTCTGCACAGAGGGCGGAAAGCCGACATTCGCCGCATCAGCAAATTACTTCAAACAATTAGTGACAGCAGTCATTCGACACAGGACCCGCGCATAGCTTGGGTGCAAGTGGCCGAATTCTGGAATGCTGTTGGCATTGTGTGTTTTGCTTTCGCCAGGCTTCGCATCCGCATTGGCCGAAGGAGGCCCACCGCTAAGGCGTTTCCTCAGACAGGTTCTGACGGCGTCAGCGAGTATGACAGGCGTGAAGGGATGGTGTCAGTATGAGGTGTTGTTCATCTCGCCAGATTAGCATTCAAAATGCCAAAGCACTTGCTATGGTGACAATGCCTCATCTGTGTTTCCGGGTCATCGAGTCGAACAATAGCGGTTGTATCCCGTTTGATACGGTAGCTTTTGTTGCTGATGGGTATTCGCCAAACTCTCGCTTATAAGCTGCCGAAAACCTACCGACATCGAAGAACCCGAGGGATACTGCGACGCTTGTCACCGTCTCACCAGAAAGGGGATCCGCCGCTAACAATCTCTGGCGCGCGCCATGTAATCTTATTCGGCGCATATCGACCGATCCATCCGCTGGCTTCCCGTGGATGGTCCGCACCACCTCCATGCCCTCGATCACGCGTCCGAAAGCGGCGAAACCGAGGCCATCATCATTTCGACTCGATCCGTAATCGAGCCCCGGCTGATCCCCAACGACTACGAAAAACTCCGACGAGGCGGTCCCCGCCTCGGCGCGTGCCATCGAGAGTGTCCCGTCCGTGTGGCGTAGCCCCGTGTCGCGCGTTGATTCATGCGCGATCGGCGGAAACGGGGGCTCGCGGCCTGCCATGCCGCCCTGGATAACCTCGATCACCGGGGTGCCCGTTCGTTTTCCCAGTTAACGGTCCGGTAGAAGCTGCCACCGTCGAAATACCCACCCTCCACGTGACGCAGGAAATTCGCCACGGTAACCGGTGCCTTTTCGGCGTACAACTCTACGCGGATAGCCCAATCGAAGGTCCGGTTTGGGCCGCAAGTGACTTCACAGATTCAATTGAAGGGCCGACTCCTTTGTGGCTCGCAAGTCAGTTCAAAGCTCATGTTAGCAGTGCCAACTAGACGGAGAGGGCCTCTTCTGCCGACATATCATGGACGTTGTTAAATTTGGTAACGTTGATCACTGTTTTTTCAAATTTTTCTCAAGTATGCCCAAGAGACATACCCCTTGAGCCCACGTGCGCGCTCCAAGGAAACGCGGCACCACCGGGTGCCACCAGTTTGCTCGCAACTGTGAACTCGTAAGGCGGTTCCATTTGGCAGACCAACAATCACAATGTAGCCTGTTCCAGGCCCACCACGCATTTTCAGCATGTCACCGTCTTCGACGCCAAATACCTCGTATTGTCCGAGCGAGGCGGCGGCTACGGGTTCAACGTTCATGATGGTGTCTAGGAACAATGCCGCTAGGGGTAAGAAGATTGCATTGCGCATCGCGATTTCCTGCTTGTTGCCTCAACTACAATCGTAGCAAATCAGGTCACCAAAATGAACAACTCCAAGACAGAAATATGAGAATTACCAAAGCTCAAGGCGATGATTGTCGCGTCAAATGATTTCCGCAAAATGAATATAAAGTTCGGCGCGATCCCGATGATAGACAAGATATGGTAATTCTACTCCATGTTTTGGCGAATGACTAAAGCAGTGCTTATCCTTCCGGGTACAGTGCTGATCTACATCCCGATATTGATCCAATGGTTCAGCGACCGTTGGCCATTTGACACAGGTGTTGGAACGCGTCTGCATTGGGCCGTGGCGGCGATGTTAGCAGTCCCCGCGCTTGTTTTGGCCGCCAATACGATGAAGCTGTTTGTTCATGAGGGGCGTGGAACTCCTGCACCGTGGGACCCACCTCAAAGATTTGTGGTCAGCGGACCTTATCGCTATGTGCGCAACCCGATGCTTTCATCGGTCATTCTAATGATATTGGCGGAAGCGGTGGCGTTGAGCAGCCCGCCCCTGCTCGGTTGGGCGATAGTGTTCTTTCTCCTCAACACACTTTATTTCATATTCGTAGAGGAGCCGGGGCTGGAGAGACGTTTTGGCGAGGGCTACCTAAAATACAAGGCGGCGGTACCACGATGGGTTCCCACGTTGCGGCCGTATGAGCCCCCAGGTGACAACGGCAGTTGAATTACCGGTTTGACTCGCGACCTGTGAGTTCGCTCATGATCAGATCGCAGCTTTCGCGAAGGACCGCAATGACGCGTTGCTCCGTGGCATCACGGCACTAGACCGTGTGACCACTCAAGTCCACACCCATATTCGCGCTATGGGCTCTAGCGTGGATGGCTTTATCTATTAGTGTCTGGATCGCAATACTACTGGCCATCCTGAATGCCGCATTTCTGGTGCGTATCTTCATCATTATGCATGATTGCGGTCATGGATCTTTCTTTAGAAGTCGCACTGTTTGCAATTGGACCGGCCGGGTTCTAGGTGTTCTTGCCCTGACACCCTATGACGTTTGGCGGCAAAGCCATGCGATTCACCACGCTTCAAGGGTTACCTGAGGGGCATTTTTACGCATCAGAGAAACACCACTACAATTATCGCTGCAACGCACACTGCTGACGCAATAGATATCTTAATCCCATAGGACCGGCGACGCGCCTTTTCGGCTTTGAGACTTTTACCCAGGTTTTCGTCAATCGAGTTATGGTTCACGGCTTAGTCCTTCCGGATTTGTCAGGCGGCTTTGGTTTCCACCGACTTATTGTCGCGGCACATTTTCGGTGCACTTGTCGTTCTGTCTCGTGAACGGCCGATTGCATTCCCAACCATCACCTCTTCGATTCAAATGAGCGTTTGAAGGGACAAGGATCGCAACGCACCTGTCCCGGTTTGCGCGAAAACCACGCTCGCATTTCCATCCGGAATAAGTTTCAGGCGCAAGGTATGCATGCTGTGGAACTGCCACGGGCTCACAGCCGCTATCCGCTGCCCTGTAACCTCTGATGCACACCCAACCATCCGAGCTTCCTCTGTCGCTCAGACGGCCGTTTTCTGGGACCTCTATTGCAACACAATCCTGGTTCTCCTTACGAAATCCCCAGTTGCAGTGTATTTCCTGCACGCCAAACCGGGTTTCGACGTACCCATTTTGAGGCGAACTCACTTCTTCACATTGATCTCCGACACGCTGGAACAGCCGATTGCACTCCCACTGATCTCCGGTTGATGCAAGATAGGCATTTTCAGGAACTCTTATTTCCTCGCAGAGTTCTCCGACATTCTGAAAACCGTGATTGCATTCCCAGCCGCTGCCATAGGCGCTACCCGTCGAAAATGCGTTTTCTGGTAAGTCTGTTCTTTGGCAGGATCCGTTCTTGTTTTCGAAACCTTCGTCACAAACAGACCCATCGGCATTGCCCGCGACCTGAGCAGGAAGCTGCGTTCCTGAGAGAAACACCAAAAGTGTCGGGATCAAACAAAGAATGCAGCGAGCAAACACGATGAATGATTGGTCGAAACGGAGCCTGAGACCTGATCTATCGGGCATCAAGCACGCAATTCAAGAGCCATGTGTTGTTCATACGGCGCCTTCTTTCATGGGTCACGCGATGACTGGAGCACGTCAGGTGACAGTTGCAAATGCTTGCGAGGAACGAGCTCATAGCGACGACCCCAGCGGAACCCGTTCCTAGGCTGAGGCTCATGCTACAATTAGTCTGAATGCCATTGGATTATCGTAACCGGCAGCATCGCGGCGGCGAGTAATTTTTTACCAATACACTCTTGTCGTTCCTAGTCTGTGAAGAGTCAAGGACGCACGCTCGTCAAGAAGCGCGTGGTGCGGAATGGTCAATTTTTGAGACCGGCGAGTTATTAGGTGGCTTTGAGAATAACTGAGAGACAAAATTCAGCGGGATACCACCTTTGAAACGGAGCTATTGGCAAACTGGCAGAAAACGATTTCCGTGATGCGCAGTACAACTGCACAAACGCATTGCGTTTAAAGTCTGCTTCAAAGGCCAATTTCGGGTACTAAGGCACAATGGCGAGACAGGAATTCTGGGCACATTGATACCGCAGTGTGATCGGCCCATTGCCAATGTAAATTTCAATTCTGTTCCTGGCCTGACAACGAGACCAATCGTGTCCACGGCTGGCAAGCAAAACAAAGCGATCTGCACGGGTATCGTTCAAATCTGTTCCCGAAGACGAGTAACTGTTTCTTTTGGATGAGCATCCAGTAGCGCAAGGAGTTTATACGCTGGTCCTCCGGGGCGGCGGACGCCGCTCTCCCACAATTTGTAACCAGATTCGCTCATCCCGATAAGTTCGGCTATTTCCGCCGCGGTCAAACCTGCCTTTTCGCGGACCTCCAGCGGTGTAGCGAAGGGCTCGGAATTGGTGTCCGAACGGTTGCCTTGCGCCGGATCAACGGGCACAAGGCTGGAATCCGGTCCTGTCATCATCTGCTCCTTTTTTTGTCATTTGAGGCATGGCCGTAGGTCATGCCTGAAGTTCGCACTTGCGCCGATGTCAAAGTCTGGCGCGCAGTCGTTTTTCAACAGTGCCCAGCCTGCGGGTGGTCTGAGCCATATCTGTCCGGAGGGTCCGGATTTCATCAAGGACGCCCTGAATATCCTCCGATCCGGAAATGGTATCGGTCGGTTCAAGCACACCTTCTCCCTCACCGCTCAGAAGCCAAACCAGAGAGACCCCAAGAATGCCGGACATCATCTGCGCCTTGTTTGCACGTGGCTCGGTGCGGTCTTCTTCCCATCCCTGCACGGTCTTCAGTTTGACGCCCAGGCGGCTCGCAAGCTTATTTTGCGAGTATCCAACAGCTTCGCGCGCGGCGACGATCCGGTCGCCCAAGGTTGCTGCTTCATCACCGTAGTATGAGGTATCGTTTGATATAGTCGTGGCTACGTTCATTCTGCTCTCTCACTTTGGTTGAAAATGTCGTGGCGCGGTCAGGCCGCGAGTTCGCTACGATCAGCAAGACGGATCGTCACAAGATTGCTGCTTTTATGACGGCGATATGGGGTCAGCGCCTGCGTGATGAAGGGCTGGATATCCATCCGGGACCGCTGCCACCGCGCAAACCGGCGGAACAAAGCCCAGGTGCGCTCGTCGTTGGACGTAATCACAGTCTGAACACGGGTGACATCGGTGCAGACGTCCCGACGCATCACCTCTCCCAGCATCAGCGACGCAAGGCCCTTGTCCGCCTCACCCTCTGAAACTCCGACCTGCCAGACAAACAAGTTTTCCGGGTCATATGGCAGAACATAAGCCAGCATCGCACCGATCAGGTCTCCATCCAGTTCCGCAATGATCGAGAATTCTTTGTAGTCATCAAACGCCGCCAGTTCGCCAAATACGTCACCAATAGCTTCCTGATCCTCGGTTCTGGCCAGCGAAGACACCGCAGCGCCGTCTTCCGGCAAAGGAGGGCGCAAAACCGGCTTGGATTGTTCGAACAACTCCAAAGAATGCTGCATGTACCGCTCCATCAATAAACTTTGACTAGCTAAGTAACACAGGAAAGTCGAAACTTCAAAAGACGAAGATATTTTTTACTAATACGTCATAGATTTACCTCTTTTAGTGGCATTTTAATTTGCAAGACTAATTATTTCACTTCCCGTTAACGCTTGAGAAATCAATGCAATTTTGACAATCTCACTCCATTCGAATGCGGAGTAGATACATGGATCGTATCGACAGCAGCCTTGTCGCCCTGCGCCGAATCCTGCGCGCCACCGAGATGTCCGGCCGGGAACTGGCGCAATCCGCCGGGCTGACCGCGGTCCAGCTTCGTGTGGTGCAAGTGATTGGCGAGACCGGGCAAACCACGGCCAAGGCGATTTCAATGCGCATGCATGTCAGCCAGGCAACTGTCACTGCGCTAGTGGACAAGCTGGTTTCGGGCGGCATGGTCGTGCGCGAGAAATCTATTACCGACCGACGGCAGACCAATATCCTGATCACCGATCAAGGGCGGAAAACCCTTGAGGACGCCCCTGATCCACTGCAACAGCTCTATGTGCAGCGGTTCAAGCAAATGGAGGACTGGGAGCAGGCAATGCTTGTTGCCGCGCTCGAAAGGGTTGCAACGATGCTAGACGCCGAAGACCTTCAGGCCGGCGCGATCTTGACAACCGGCGACTTGAACAAGGCGGAATAATGGGCCGGAATGACCGATCCTATTAGCGCACCTTTTTTTGTCGAGGCTTTTATCAAGAAAGGATTTGGCAGCTTAAACGAACCCGACGTCAACTTAGTCGATCTTTCATTGCCACGCATTCATTGCGGGCTAGCAGACGATATCTCCTTTTGGAACGACACTTCCTCTTTGGACTTCGACCGGCCCATCATGCTTACCGCCGGTATCGGCAGCTCTAAACCTAACATGTCAGTTAGTCGCTGCGCAGCAAGTGGCAGGTTCAGAATGCCTGGGCCTCCAGACAGCGACAGTTGCAGCCGCAGCCTGGCATCGTCTGTGAATTGCCTACTGCAATTGCAGGTTTTCGGCGGAGGTCTTGCCGCGCATCCTGTCTTCTTTCAGATCGAAGCCGACTTTTGCACCTTCTTTCAGGCTGTCGAGGCCGGAGCGCTGAACCGCGCTGATGTGCACAAATGCGTCGCCGCTGCCGTTATCCAATTCGATGAAGCCGTAGCCTTTAGTTTCGTTGAACCATTTTACTGTTCCGGTCGTCATGAGATTATCCTTTCAATGACATGTGCGCCCGCCGGGATTAGTCGGGGCTGTTTGCTACGCTCAGGCAGCAGGTTGGGTAAACTCACCAATGTTGGAGAGCATTCGCATAAGACCGTCCTGCGCTTGGGAGGGGTCGATCTGGTGTTGTCGGTGTCCGTTTCGCTGGTGCGTCGCGTGGCCAACGGTTCGCGGCTTTGGCGAAGGTGCAAGATTGGCAACGCTGGGCTTTTGCGGTTTTGCATTGCGACCGCGTTTCGCAGGTTCGGCTTGCATTTCATCGCCATTTGGCAGCCTGTTGCCGATCAGCCTTTCAATATCCTGCAGGAGGGGCATCTCTTCACGATCACACAGTGAAATCGCGGTGCCGGTTCTGCCCGCGCGGGCGGTCCGGCCAATGCGATGCACATAGGATTCCGGCACATTCGGAAGCTCATAATTCACCACATGGGATACATCGTCGATGTCGATGCCCCGTGCGGCAATATCGGTGGCAACAAGGACGGTGGTTGATCCCGACCGGAATCCTGCCATGGCACGTTCGCGCTGAGGCTGGCTTTTGTTCCCATGAATGGCAGCGGAGTTGATCCCGGCTGCAATCAAGTGTTTGCAGACATTATCGGCACCGCGTTTGGTGCGTGTAAAAACGACCGCGCGGTGAACAGCTTTGTCCGACAGAATGTCTGCCAGGACACGGCGTTTGTCCTGCTTGGCAACATGTCTGACGCTCTGCGCAATCCGTTCAATCGGCTTTGAAACAGCCGCTACCTGAACCTCTGCCGGATCGTTCAGGAAATCATCGGCAAGCTTTCTGATCTGCCCCGGCATGGTCGCCGAAAGAAGCGCAGTCAGTCGCTTTTCAGGCAGCTTGGCCATGATCTTTCGGATGCTGGGCAGAAAACCCAAGTCCAGCATCTGATCGGCCTCATCCACCACGATGGCCTTGGTCTGAGACAGATTGATGACGCCTGTGCCAAGATGATCCAGCAAGCGACCAGGCGTTGCCACCACAATGTCCACACCGCCGCTGAGAGCCTTGATCTGCCCGCCGGGGCGTACGCCACCGACGACAAGTGTCGCCGTGATCAAGCTGAACTTGCTGTAAGCGAGGATGTTGTCCACGATCTGCGCCGCAAGCTCACGCGTGGGCGTAAGGATCAGGGCTGTGCACTGTTTCGGAGCGGGTTTTGATCTCTCACGCTCAATCCGATGCAACAGGGGCAATACAAATGAGGCGGTTTTTCCTGTGCCGGTCTGGGCAATACCGATCACGTCGCGCTTAGATTGCAGCAGCGGAATGACCTTGGCCTGAATGGGCGTAGGGGTCGAATATCCTTGAGCCTTGATGGCCTTCAGGATGGGCTCGGCAAGGCCGAGGGTGTCAAATGTCGTCAAAAGCGTTTGGTCTCGTGCCATAAACGCGGTTCACCGCTATCGGCACTTGGTCTCTCTAATCTACTGGGAAGCTCGTATGAAATAGCCGCCGTCGTTTCGTTGCTCTCAAGGAGCTATTCAAGACAACGATCTGGGGATCACGGGCGAGAATACTTTACCGCTGATTTGTTCATCCACACGCGGCGTTGCGCCTCACCTACAGGGCAAAGGTTAAGAAAGCAACAACTCATTCATAGAGCAGACATTTGCCAAGGTTACGTTTGTCGCAAAGCCGGAATAGCAAAGTCTTGGATTGAATGTCCGGTTTGGGCTGATAGTTCTACTCTAGGGGGGGCGCGCAAAAAAGGCCGCTCGAAAGCGGCCTGATGGATTACACCACGGTGGCTTCCGCGATGGCGAGCGCGTCTTCGATGTCTACACCCAGGTAACGCACTGTACTGTCCATCTTGGTGTGACCAAGCAATAGCTGCACGGCTCGCAAGTTACCTGTTCTACGATAAATCTGCGCCACTTTTGTGCGTCGCATTGAATGGGTCCCATATTGGCTGGGATCAAGCCCAATCGAAGCGACCCATGACTGAACCAACCTCGCGTACTGACGAGTAGAAATATGCAGCCGATACTGAAACCGTCCCGGCCACAAGTACTCGGATCTTTTCATTGCAGGTTGTTTCAACCATCTCAGAAGCGAGTTTCGTGTACCACTGCTAATTTCAAAGCGAACTGGTTTCTGTGTCTTGCTTTGGTTGACTGACGCTCGTTCCTTTACTTTTCCCGCAGTAAACACGTCTGCGACTTTCAGGCGAACTAGATCGCAACCACGGAGCTTACTATCTATTGCTAAATTGAAGAGTGCTAAGTTCCTATGATCTTCTGAAATTTCTAAGCGAACGCGTATTGCCCAGACATGCCTTGGCAAAAGCGGGCGCTTCTGGCCAATAACCCGACCTTTGTTCCACGCAGATCGGCCAACTCGAATGACGGGTAGATTTAAAACTTGCATGACGAATACTCCACACCGCCACGCACAACCTCATCGCCCACACAGTGTCAGCGTCTATTGGTTACCATGCTTGGTCTCCGTCATGAATAATCTGACTTTGTCGAAGCCCGACCAGCGCCACAAATATGCGATTTGGTGTAGGGCGAATAGCAGAACTATGGATTCAATAGATCAGGGTGGATAATCTTCGGTGTAGGGGAGAACGGGAGTGGAACGCCGCCTTACCACTATCTTGAGTATTGACGTCGTGGGCTACTCGCGGCTGATGGAACGCGATGAGGCATCGACGCTGGCTGCACTAAAGTCGCATCGGCTGGAACTCATTGAACCCTTTGCGGCGAGTTTTGGCGGCAAGACAATCAAGCTGATGGGTGATGGTGCACTGCTGGAGTTTGAAAGCACCGTACAGGCAATGAAATTTGCCGTTTCTGTACAAAACGAAATGCTTTCTCGAAACTCGGACGTTCCAGAAAGTGAAAGAATTGTTTTTCGGATCGGCATAAATATCGGAGATGTGATTGCCGAGGACGGAGACATATATGGTGATGGCGTCAATGTCGCTGCCCGCCTTGAAGGTTTGGCTGAGCCCGGAGGTATTTGCATTCACCGCAGCGTGCGGGATCAGGTGCAGGACAAACTGGATCTGAATTTCGAGGATCTGGGTGAGACCGAAGTCAAGAACATAGAGAGACCAGTCCGAGCCTTCGAAGTCGTACTGGATGACAAGGCCAAGGCTTTGGCTGTATCGGAGCCAGTTGCGCATACGAAACCACACATATCCAAATGGGCGCCAACTCTGGTCGGTGCAATATGCATCTGCTTGGTGCTGGTTGCGGTAATATGGTGGCGATCCAGAGATGTGGGCCCCCTGACCGACCAAGAGGAGTTGGCGCTTGCCATCCCGGACGAACCTTCCATTGTCGTTTTGCCCTTTGAGAACCGCTCACCAGTTGAAGAGGTCGGCTATCTGGCGGAAGGCTTTGGAACAGCGATCACGACGCAGCTTTCGAAGTTTCCACAGCTATTTGTGATCGCTGGTTCGACTTCGATTACCTTTGCCGACAGCTTGGTCAAACCGCTCGAAATAGGTCGAGAGCTCGGTGTGCGATATGTTCTTTCAAGTAGCGTTCAGAGCGTTGGCGAGAAAATTTCAATTAACTCAACACTTATAGAGACAGAGTCGGGGCACGCGTTATGGTCTGAACAATATGACATTGGGATCGAAGAATTGTTTGCCGCTCAAGCCGACCTTATTCGGGAAATCGCATCCACCCTAAAAATAGTAGTTGAGGAAGAAGAAATCGCTTCGCTTAGGAAACGGCCGACCGATGATCTAGAAGCGTATGAACTTTTTCTGAGGGCTGTTGCCAAAAGCAAGCTGCTGAATACTGCGAGTCGGCAAGAGGCAATTGAACTACTGGAACGAGCAATAGAGCTCGATCCAGACTACCTTTCTGCACATATTGAATTGAGCGGTCGCTACCTTAGCGTTTGGCGCTTTGGTGGGTCGGACGATCCAGAAACCGCGCTGAACAAAGCCCGTAGGCACGCACAGCGTGCGTTAGAACTGGATCAATCGGACTATCGCGTTCAACACCGCTTGGGCCAGCTACATTTGTTTGCTGACCACGATCATCAACTTGCATACCAGGCATTTCAGCGGGCAATACGGGAGAACTCCAATGATCCTGAGGTTCTATATGGTATGGGCTTTCTACGGTCGCTTATGGGTGAGCCAGCCGAAGCGATTGAGTGGAACAACAAGGCAAAAAAGGTCAATCCGCGTTATCCCGGCTGGTACAATTTTAACGCGGCCCTTTCTCATTTCCTCATCAGAGATTACGAACAGGCAATTCTGCTGGCAAAAACCGGTATCTCAACTTATCCAAAGTCGCTTCCTCCGCGCCGTATCTTGGTCGCAACCCTTGCTGAAATGGGACGTCTGGAAGATGCACAGGTTGAAGCAAAGAAATTACTCGAAATCCGGCCGGACTTCCGTGTTTCTACACACAGAAACACACCCTTTATGCATACTGAGGACCAGGACCGGTATTTTGGTGCGATGGTTGCTGGTGGATTGCCCGAATAGAAAGATTTTCATATCCCCGAATACTGGCTTTATGCGCGGTTTCCACTTTTGGTAGCATCGTTGCATGAACGGACCAATCCGCTCCTCGGGATCAACAAAGTTCGCTGATGAATGTCTGGTTTGGGCTGCGACCCGCCAACCATGTAAACCGCAGAAAGGGGCGCAGCCACACGAACGATGCCCTTCAAGCCCTCTGAAGCGTCAAACTCAGTCTCCAACTGCTCCAATTCAGCCAGCACCCGTCGCGCTCCTTCCAGATATCGCTCCCCCTCGTGGGTCAACGACATAGACCTGGTGGTGCGATGGAGAAGATTCAGCCCAACCATGTTTTCGAGCTGGGCCACACGTTTGCTGACCAGCTTGTTTGAAATGCCAAGCCGTTGTCCGGCGGCGGCAAAAGAACCGGATTCCACAACAGCCACGAAGCTCTGCATCCCGTCGATCCGGTCCATATCATTGTCTCCATTTGCGCGATACACACTCGCTCTTATCGCCATTTCATGGAGAAAAGACCATCGCTAAGTTCCTCTCAAGCTGAATCGCAGGAGAAAAGAACATGGCAACGTCAGACGCCCCCATCTCAATAGGTCAGGTCGCCCTGACGGTGCGCGATCTGGATAAGACCGCCACCTTCTATGAAGACGTGATTGGCCTCGGCCTGATCGAACGCAACGGTGAAAGCGCCTTCCTCGGCACCGAGGCCGGAACGCTGATCGAGTTGCGCCAGGACCGAAACGCTAGACCCTTTCCTAAAGAGGCGGGGCTGTTTCACACCGCATTTCTGTTGCCGTCCAAACAAGACCTCGGCGCATGGCTGATCTACGCGGATGAGCGTGGTGTTCGCCTGGATGGCGCATCCCACCACGGTGTCAGCGAGGCGCTGTATCTGAACGATCCCGAAGGAAACGGCATCGAAATCTATCGTGATCTGCCTCGCGAAGCGTGGAAACGCCAAGGCGATACCATCCACATGACAACGCACCCGCTCGACCTGAAATCACTAACGGTAGATGCCACACAGTGGCAATGCGCACCGCCAGGCACAGTCATCGGACACGTTCATTTACGTGTCGGTGATGTCAGCAAGGCAGCCAAGTTCGTTACTGACGAGCTGAGTATGGTTCAGACATTTGAGCTGCCCTCAGCCCGCTGGTTCGGGTCCGGTGGCTACCATCACCATCTTGCGGCGAATGCTTGGCAATCAAAGGGGGCAGGCTCGCGCTCTGCTGGGGCCACTGGTCTCACAAGTGTTGAACTGTTGGCTGACCCGGCAAATCTCACGCCCGGCCACAAGGTCGATCCGTGGGGCACAGAATTCACAATCACCTCGGCGCAAGCCGGCGCCGCGTGAATGTCGTCAAATCAAACCAAGAGAGGACTACAACAATGACACCTAAAGAACTCGTATTGGAGGCTGTAGCCGCCATTTTCGTCAACTTCGACGCAACCGCCGCCGAACAACTGCTGGCAAATGACTATATTCAGCACAACCCTGCTGTCCCCACAGGTGCCGCCCCGATCCTCGGGTTAATCCCCGGTCTCAAGGAAAGCGGGATCGAGGTGGACATCCACCGGGTGATCACGGAGGGCGATATGGTCGTCCTGCATACGACCTATAACAACGCCCAGGCGTTTGGTGCAGACACCTTGGTTGGCTTTGATGTCTTCCGCGTCGAGGATGGAAAGGTTGCGGAACACTGGGACAACCTGACACCGCTCACACCGCCAAACCCTTCGGGACACACTCAGACCGATGGTCCGACTGAGATAACCGATCTGGATAAGACTGCTGAGAACAAGGCGCTGGTCACAGACTTTGTGAACACTATCCTGAAGGATGGCGACGTTGACCGGATAACCGAATTCCTGTCCACGGAGACCTACATCCAGCACAACAGCAACATTGCTGACGGTCTGGACGGTTTGGGTGCGGCACTTGCAGGCATGGCCGAGCAAGGCATCCAAATGATCTACTCGGATGTCCACATTGTTGTGGCCGAGGGCAACTTTGTCTTCACCGCCTCTGAGGGTAAGTTTGCCGACGAGCCGACTGCCTTCTATGACCTATTCCGCGTCGAAGACGGCAAGATCGTTGAGCATTGGGACGTGATCGCAGAGATCCCTGCTGAAATGGCCCATGACAACGGCAAGTTCTGATCGGGTGCCAATATGAAAGCGTTCCTGGTCACCCTAATGATGACGAAGCTAGGAAGTACGGCAATGGCTCAAGATGCTGGCGTAATTGAGATTGTGACAATGGATCTTGCCGCAGGGATCACAGCTCAGGAGTTCGAACCGGTCGATAGGGCCCTTGAGAACGAGCACGTTAGTAAACAGCCCGGCTTCATCTCCCGGCAAGCTGCGTTCGCAGATGGCAAATGGGCGGTCGTCGTCAATTGGGAAAGCGCAGAGGCAGCGCAGGCGTCCATGGACAGCTTTGCCTCTGCCCCGGCAGCCGAGAAGTTCATGAACATGATCGACGCAACTACAATGTCGATGACCCGCTACGAACTGGCGCGGTGAGCATTCCCAAACCAACGAAAGCACCCGTGGCAATCATGGGTGCTTTGTTGTCCGATGTAATGCAGAGTTCCGGAGCTATCAGATTGTCTGGCTAGCAGAATTGGTCAGTTCATCATTCGGCTCTAGCTCTTTTCAGCGCTTGGCTTGTAGTTTTCCATAGCTCAAACCGGCTTCTTTGCGCTTCTCGGGCGCTTACAATTCTCGTATCGAATGTCCGGTTTGGGCTGCGACCGGCCAATCATGCTAACAGTAGACAACGAAAACACCGAGCCTTACGCAGTCGTTTGTTCGCCAGCACGGCCGTACGCTCACAGGAAACTCAAATTTGCAAAACGATAGCCCAGAACTGGTCAATCAGAGTGCTTAGAGGCTTGGATTTAGGTCAGTAGTGCTGATATATTTAACATAATTGTTGTTATCCGTAATAGAGATGTGCCCGGGTGGATTCACAGCTGGGTACATTTTTTCACGACTTACGTAAATTGCTACTTTACGTAAAACTTATACTTACGTTATATGGGTATAAACGTGACTATTCTTTTCGTGAGGGTTACCTATGGAATTCCGTGCATCTAGTGTCGCGGCTGAGCAAAACGCGCTTGCTCTAAAATATCTGACGCAACACCTGGAGGACGCTGAGGCTGGGCGCCAGCTCTTCGACAGTCTGGTAGTGGAGCTGGGATGTGCCGTTGAATCCTACCCCGAATGGCATCCAATTCTGACTACACCAGACAAAAAACGTCATCAGTCAGCCTACGATCTCAGCAGCCTCCCGGTTTTTGATGGTATTGATCACACGGTCATGTTTGTGCGCGGCTTTGTCACCTGCCCATATTCTGAAGAAGTCGCTGACCGTCTCATCAGCCACGTCGACAAAGTTCCAGAGTTGTACGCCTATCGGCTCGATGGACCTTTGTATGCCGACAATGCGTATCCAGTGGTTGTCGAGGCGACCAATGTGTCCTTGGAAGCGGACGGCACCATCAAAAGTAAAGATGCGATCACGTGGTTTGTCGAGAAAACCATGGTGGATGCGCGCGATGCTGAAGTGGCTGAAACCTGGTGGAACATCCGCTCCTACCTTCTGGGCAGCCCTCACGGTTCACGGTCATCACTCTTCGTGAATCAGTACGCTGGTGGGCATATCAGGAAGATCCTGGAGACCCTCAATGCCAGCGGCATCTTCGGTGAGATCAAAGAGTCATCGCTTGAAATGCTGTCTGAGAAGAAACGGGACACCATCAGCCAGACGCTGCTCAGGGCCGCCCTGAAAGCCTCAAAGACCAAGGGTGAAGAGTTTGAGTTCGAGCTCAGAGGTGAAACCTGTAAAGCTACTGTTCGCGACACCTGGAGCGACGGGCATGAGTTGTCGATCAAAGTGATGATCGGGGACTTTGATCTTCGCACCTCTGGTTTCTACTACAAAAAAGGTGACAAGTTGCAGTGCTCTGATCCGCTTGGGAAACGAGCATTGGCAGAGAAATTCCTGTGATAGGGGGATTGTCCGGCATTGCGAGCGACCATGCGCATCTGGTTGGGAAGCCGAGGTCCGCATGGTTCGCTCTTTACAGCTGCCAAGATCTGGATTTCGATTTTACCACAAACACTAAACCTTGAGGGGCTAATGTATTCTGGATTTGAAGCTGATCTGCCGGATTCACGCGCTGAACGTGTAGCTATGCTCGAAGGTATTATGATCAGCGCGGCGACGGGTGGAAGCCACGCTGATCCCAACTATGCGCTTCTCCGCACGGAATTCATGAACGATCCGGAAATCAGAGATCGCCTGCCCCACTTTGTCCGGAAGTACAGAAGCCTGGATGCCTTCTGGCCTTACATCAAAGGAGAGCGCGGCACATATGCTGAGCGCCGACAGGTGATCTCTGAAGCATTCACGCCACTGATAGTTTATTTGGAAGCACCGCAACGGAATCCAGGTGATACCCGCGTCTCCGAAGCATTGTCAGAGTTTTCGGCCGCAGGAGTAAACGAGGCCTGGGCTCGCGCACTGTCACGCCGTTCTGCCGATCCAGAAGGTGCGATCACAGCGGCGCGCACTTTGCTGGAAACAGTTTGCAAACACGTTCTGGACGATCTGGGGAAAACGTACTCCGACAAAGAAGGCCCAACTGGACCGAGCGTGCATATTTGGGCGTTATGAAGAACAATAGCGGAACGCCGTCCGGCTTGACGAGATCTTGATCCTTACCCAATTTGCCCTTTCGTTTGGAGGGTATTGTATTGGAACGAGAATTTCTGGCTGTCTGGAGTCTGTCTTACGCTGATCTTGAGTTTATAAACAGCTATCGGCACGCAATGCGGATTGGGTTGGCTGCCCAGTTAGCGCACTTTCGGCGCTTCGGGTATTTCCCAAAGCGACTGAAGGACCTTCCATCGGAATCATTGGATTATCTCGCTGAACAGCTTGGTGAGGATGTCGCGCATGTGTCGAACTATGACATCGGTAGTGACACGGCGCGCCGCCACCGGTTGGAGATTCTACGCTTCCTCGGCATTCGCCGCGCCAATGACCGGGATCGAGCCAAACTGCGCGAAGCACTTGCATCGCAGGTTTCGACTTTGGGGCCCTCCACGGAAGATCTCGTTCAATTCGGCTATCAATGGGCCTTGGGCCAATCAGTGTTCATTCCATCCCGGAAGATCATGGAACGCTTGGTGCGTTCCGCGCAGTATAGTTTTCAGGAAGAACTTCTGGAGCATGCATCCAGCCGGTTGTCATTGCAAACCATTGCAGCACTGGAAGCCAGCTTAGCCAACCCACGCGGCGATCATGGCTTTCAAAGCCTAAAAGACGATGTTGGCGCAGCCACGCTGGACAATGTACTCGACGCAGCTGACCGGCTGGCCTTTATTCATGCTCTTGATCTGCCGTTCGATTTGGTCAACGAGGTTGATCCCACATGGATCAGGATATTGACCCGCCGGGTTGAGGGGGAAACAGCCTCAGAGATGCGGCGGCATAGCCGGGAAAAGCGCCTGGGATTGTTGGCGATCTATCTGATGTCGCGCAGATCGCAGCTGATTGATGGTCTTGTAGACCTGCTCATCGACGTTGTTCATCGCATCGGCACACGCTCCAAACGGAAGGTGATCAGCAAAATTGCCGCTGACATCGATAAGGTTCACGGCAAGGAACGGTTACTGGTGGACATTGCGACGGCGGCGATGATGGCCCCGAACGGCAAAGTCTCGGATGTGATCTTTCCAATCGCGGGCGCGGCCAAGCTGAAAGCCATCATTGATGAACACAGGGCCAAGGGAACACTGAATGTTCGGATTCAGACTGTAATGCGGGGTTCCTATGCCAGCCACTATCGTCGAATGCTGCCGTCCTTGTTGTCTGTCTTACAATTCCGCTCGAATAATGAGACGTGGCGACCGATCCTGGATGCGTTGGTTCTGATAATCCGCCTGAATGAGGAAGGACGGCGTTACGCCCCGGCTGCGCTGGCACCCGAGGGCTCAATTCCGCGTAAATGGCAGGAAACCGTGATCGACACACGCGGGCGGCTGAATGTTATTTCTTATGAACTCTGTGTCCTGACCCAGTTGCGGGATCGTATCAGGTCAAAAGAGATCTGGGTCGAAGGGGCTGATCGTTATCGCAACCCGGACGATGATCTGCCGAAGGATTTTCCTGAGAAGCGCGACGTATACTATGCTGGCCTGAAGCTCACCCAGGATGCACGGGAATTTTCGCGATCTGTTCGGGAGCAGTTGGAGTATGAGTTACGTCAACTGAACAGCTCGCTGCCCAATAGTGACAAGGTGCGGCTGCGCTGGTCTGGTGACAACTGCATTAGCATTACACCTTTCACCCCGGCACCAGAGCCAAAAGGGTTGATCGGCCTTAAATCAGAGATTGGTCGGCGGTGGCCGGTGACCGGACTGCTGGATACGCTGAAAGAGACAGCGCTGGAGACAGGCTTTCTGGGAGCATTCGAAACGTCAGCCAGCCGGGAAGCACTGCCGCGTGATATCCGGGATCAACGCCTGCTGCTTTGCCTCTACGGCCTGGGCACCAATGCCGGTTTGAAACGTGTAGCTGCTGGCACGCCTGAAATCAGCTATGATGAGTTGCTGCATATCCGACGCCGCTATGTCGATCCTGCTTCTCTTCGGGCAGCGGCGGTCAAGGTTGCAGATGCCACGTTGGCGGTGCGCAATCCGTCAGTTTGGGGCAATGCGGGAACCGCCTGCGCGGCAGATTCCACCAAGTTCGGAGCCTGGGATCGCAACCTGATGACCGAATGGCATGCCCGCTATGGCGGGCGCGGTGTCATGATCTATTGGCATGTCGAACGGCAGGCGACCTGTATTTATTCCCAGCTGAAACGCTGCTCATCATCTGAAGTGGCTGCGATGATCGAAGGGGTTCTGCGTCATTGCACCGACATGGAGATCCAGCGCCAGTATGTTGATAGCCACGGCCAAAGTGCCATCGGCTTCGCCTTCTGTCATCTTCTTGGATTCGAATTGGCCCCACGTCTGAAGGCCATCGCCCGACAAAAGCTGGCCTTACCGAATTCCGCAATGCGGGGACAACTGCCCAACCTGCTACCGATCCTGTCCGGCACTGTTGACTGGGCCGAGATCGAAAGACAGTACGATGAAATGGTCAAATACGCTTCGGCCATGCAGCATGGCACGGCCGATCCGGAAGCCATCCTGCGTCGCTTTGCACGCGCCGATGTGATGCATCCAACATACAAGGCACTCGCTGAACTGGGGCGGGCGATCAAGACTATCTTTCTGTGCAGGTATCTACGATCCGAAGATTTCCGCCGCGAGATTCATGAAGGACTGAATGTAGTGGAGAACTGGAACAGCGCCAATGGCTTCGTGTTCTTTGGCAAAGGCGGCGAGATTTCCAGCAACCGGATTGCCGATCAGGAAATCTCCGCCCATGCCTTGCATCTGCTTCAGGCATCCCTTGTCTATGTGAACACACGCATGGTGCAATCCGTGTTGTCGGAACCAGGATGGGCAACTCGCCTGTCCGAGCGGGATTACCACGGCCTCACTCCATTGATCTATTCCCACATCAATCCGTATGGTCGGTTCGATGTCGATTTGGAAAAGCGGATCGACTTTGGGGCAATGGCCGCGTGATCTGTGCGTCACAAAAGGGTACACCCGCAGGAGACAGGGTGATGTGGCACGCCAAGATGTCACAAATGAGTAGTCAACAGCATATTGTTACATTATCAGAATGGGAACCACCCTAATGTGACAGTTTGCTATGCCCAAGATTGGATATGCCCGCGTCAGCTCATCAAGCCAGGATCTTGATATCCAGAAAGCCACGCTGAGAGCAGCAGGCTGTCAGATCGTCCGATCCGAAACAGTCTCTGGTGCTTCCCGTGATGACCGTTCTGAATTGGCTACAGTGATGGA
Organism: Ruegeria sp. CDSB136; assembly: GCF_059610965.1. Classification (NCBI taxonomy): domain Bacteria; kingdom Pseudomonadati; phylum Pseudomonadota; class Alphaproteobacteria; order Rhodobacterales; family Roseobacteraceae; genus Ruegeria; species Ruegeria sp. CDSB136. Next base: position 21,627 of record NZ_JBXWOP010000027.1, on the reverse strand, counting down.
ATTTCTGCGCGAAGGGGATGAGCTGGTTGTTCATCGCCTAGATCGCCTCGGTCGTTCCACGCGTGACGTGCTGAACTTGGTATATGAGTTGGACGCCAAGGGCGCATCACTTCGTGTTCTTGAACCGCACGTAACCACCGCCGGAGATATGGGTCGCATGGTCATCACCGTTCTCGGTATGGTCGCCGATATGGAGCTGAAGTTTATCCGCGACCGTCAGCGTGCTGGGATCGACACCGCCAAAGGTAAGGGTGTCTACAAGGGGCGGCGGAAATCCGTAGATGATGAGGAAATCCGGCGATTGGCGAGCGAGGGCACCGCAAAAGCCCAGATCGCGCGTGAACTAGGGATTTCAAGAATGACCGTATACCGGGCGCTTGCTGATACAGACGTCTGAACCAGCCCTTCGTGTTTCGCGCGGCGGAAGTCTTCGGATCGAAGATACCGGCCAAGGAAGATGGATTTGACGCAAGAGTTATACGATGCGGCAAACGAGATTTCGGAAGGGGTTAACTTGAGCGACAAAACCGTGTTCCTTCAGGGTGATTCAACAAACCTTTCTTTTCCCGACAACCATTTCGATGGTGCGTTTCCAGTTCACGTCGCTATGAACGTCCCGGAAAAGGCTACGGTCTATGCCGAGGCGCGACGTTTTCTCAAACCCGGCGCAAGGTTTAGAATTTATGACATTTTGCAGGGAGAAGGCGGTGAGTTTTGTATCCGGCACCTTAGGCTTCAGAACCTTCGATCAGTCATCTCGCGACACCCGAGGAAATGTCCACGCATCTATTGGCCGCTGGTTTCAAAATTCTGAGTGAAGCGGACTCAACTTTGGAAAGTCACAGCTGGCTCAAGGAAAGAGCCGAAGCACCGAAGCCTGACAAACGACTTCTGGTGACGATCCAGCTATTGTTCGGAGCCGGTCCCCGGGGAAATGACAAAGAACCAACTCCGGGGCTTCATGAATGCCGGATGCTAACCTGTTCCTTAATTTGTGAAGCCTAATCAACCGTTTCCGCATTGTCCGTTTCTCAGAAACTGAAAAACCTGCTGGTGAATATCCTGCGTGGATGGCTCCTGCATAGCCAGACATTGATCCACGTGGTCATTGCGTCCACGCTTCAATGGCGTAGTCTCTTTTCACCCGAATTGGCGTAGTTGTCCCAAGATAGACAATCATCAAAGCCTGCCCCAAGAGTCCGCCGATAGAATAACAAAACCCTTCGCACGCTTCCTAGAGATCCAAGCGGCCGCGAGTGGGCTCCTGTTCCTGGCTGTTCTGCTGGCTTTGGCGCTGGCAAACTCGCCTTGGCAAGAAGGCTTCCTGGGCTTCTGGAAGACCCCTGTTGGCCTGACATTCGGTTCGTTCGATTTCACCCGCTCGCTGCGACACTGGATCAACGACGGGCTGATGACCCTCTTCTTTTTCGTGCTTTCTCTGGAGCTCAAGCGCGAGATCGTACTGGGCGAATTGCAAAACCCGCGACAGGCCGCCCTGCCGTTCGCGGGCGCTTTGGGTGGCATGGTGGTGCCGGTCGGGCTCTATCATTTGTTGATGTCCGGGCAGCCCGGGGCGCACGGCTGGGGAACCGTGATGGCAACCGATACGGCGTTCGTGATTGGATGCCTGGCGCTTTTCGGAAGGCGGATCCCGTCCACCTTGCGTCTGTTCCTTCTTTCTCTGGCCATTTTTGACGATGTCGGCGCAATTCTCGTCGTCGCCTTCGGTTACGGGGAAGCGTTGAACTGGTCGGCGCTCGGTTTGGGTCTGCTGGGAATTGGTGTCGTCGCAGGCGCCTCGCGCGTCGGGATCAGAAGTGTCCCGGTTTATTTTCTTCTCGGTGCGGCAGTCTGGCTATGCATCGATGCCTCCGGCGTTCATGCGACCATCGCAGGGGTCATTCTGGGCCTTATGACGCCGACGCGCATATGGGTAAGCGATGCCCGGCTGCATGCAATCCTTGGACGCCTACGCGCCGTTCCGGCCGGCGATCGGCAGCAGGGAGATACCGCAACCCGCCATAACCTGCGTCAAGCAAGCAGAGCGGTCACGGAGGCACTCTCGCCAGTCGAACGGCTCGAGACAATGCTGCACCCTTGGGTCGGCTTTGCAATCATGCCGATTTTCGCGCTGGCAAATGCCGGCATCACGGTTCAGGGTGCCGATTTCGAACAACCGGTCTCCTTGGCGATAATTGTCGGTCTGGTGCTAGGAAAACCGATCGGCGTCTTCGGGTTCAGCTGGCTAGCTGTCCGATCAGGCCTGGCAGTGTTAGCGCCGGGCTTGTCGGGGCCGTTAATTCTGGCCGGCTCGTTTCTAACTGGTATCGGTTTCACGATGTCGCTGTTCATAGCGGGCTTGGCCTTCGATCCGGCGACGCTGAACGCCGCTAAGCTTGGAATTCTCTCAGGATCAGCTATTGCCGCAACGGCCGGGATCCTCATGCTGCTCCTGCTGACAATTCACGCAGCGCGCACAAAAAGCGCCACAAGCACCGCAGAACAAGACCGGGTACCCTAGAATGGGAAGAATACCGGGATCACCCCGACCACGGCTGCGCCGACGATAAGATTCATCGGCACGCCGATCCTGAGGAAGTCGGAAAACCTGTAGTTCCCAGCGCCATATACCAATGTGTTGGTCTGATAGCCGACCGGAGTGGCGAAACTTGCACTTGCGCCAAACATCACAGCGACGACGAACGGCTTGGCGTCGACACCGAGTTGTTCCGCAACACCGATCGCGAGAGGTGTAACGACGACGGCTACGGCGTTGTTGGTAACCGCCTCGGTGAGCGCCGAAGACAGTATGTAGATCACAGCGAGCGTGACAATTAGGGGCAACTCTACAAGAGTCGGCACCAATGTCTCCACGATCAGGTTGACTGCTCCTGCATTCTGCATACCGCTGCCGACGATTAGCATGGAAAAGATCAGCACAAGGACGCTGGCGTCGATGGACGCCCAGGCTTCGCCGCTGTCGATGCACCGGAGCACGAGGATGGCAGCGACCGCGACAAGGGCAAGCACGCTGATCTCGGCGAACCCGGCTGCGGCGAGCGCCACAACCGCGAAAAGCGCGAACAGAGCCAGCGGCGCTTTCCCGCGGCGAAAGGCGCGCCCCCCGGCATCCGTGATCGCGGCAAGATCGCCCGCCTCGGTCATTCGGGCAAAGCCTTCAGGCGTTCCTTCCAAAAGCAGCGTATCGGCGGGGCGCAATAGCGCCGTCGACAGGTCGGGTCCAAGCACTTCCCCATGTCGGTGGGCACCAAGAACACGCATGCCGTATCGGTGCCCCATGGCAAGCTGGGCAATGCGCACTCCGCGGCTTCGGCGTGAAAGCGTCACGATAGCTTCGGCGACGATCAGCTCCGAGGTGTTTTCGGCCGCTGGCCCCTGGCGCAACCCGACTTCGATCCCTTCAAGTTTCCTGAGGGTGAGCAGTTCTGATGTCGCAACCTTGGCAATGATCCTGTCGCCCGGTTCGAGTATGTGTTCACTCAATCCCTCTCTCTTGACTCCAGAACGCGCACGGATGCCGACGATTTCAACACCTCTTCGGCTGAGGGCGGCGATTTCATGAATCGTTCGACCAATATTCGGGTAGTCCTCTCGCGGGCGTACCTCGGTCAAAAAAGTCGCTTCATCGTCGCCGCCCTGTTCCGCAATATCCTTTCGGTCCGGCAGCAGGACAGGTCCAAGCAGGAGGAGCGCCACACCGCCTGTGGCCGCGGCCACCAGACCGACCGGTGTGATCTCGAAAATTGAAAACGGTTCCAAGCCAGACGCCTGGGAAACGCCGTCCACCAGAAGGTTGGTCGACGTGCCGATCAGAGTACACGTCCCGCCCAGGACGGACATGTAGGATAGCGGAATCAACAGGCGTGTCGCAGCAAAGCCCAGGCTCTGCGCCAAACGAATGGCCACCGGTATGAGGACGATGACGACCGGAGTGTTGTTAATCAGACCCGAGGCGACTAGCGTCGCGATGAGAAACGCCGCTATACCGGCGACCGGGCGCTTGCTCCCTGCGGCGACAACCTTGTTCGCAAGTGCGTCGAGAAGCCCGGTTCGGACCAGCGCGCCGCTGATCACGAACATCGCAGCGATCGTTATGGGTGCAGGGTTCGAAAACGCTGCCAAAACTTCATTCGTGGGGACAAACCCCAAGACGACAAACAGCGCGGCGGCCCCCGCAGCGGTTACGTCCGGTTCGAAGCGCTCGGAAAGAAATGCTGCGAACAGAAGGACGACAACTGCGAGCGCAAGATAGGGTTCATAGTCGGCGATGAGATCAATCAGTCCGCCCTCCTTCATTCATACCTTTGCCGCTGACGATATGGCGGTCACAGCATCCACCTTCCTGATTAGAGCGACAACTGAGTAATCAGCCCAATTGTCCCGACAATACTGGCTCAGAAAGAAACCCAACTGGCACAGACGTGGCCGTCCGTGGAACGACAAATGTCCTATTTAGGTGCCCCCAGTTTCCTATCCAACGCGCCAATTCACTGACCAGTGGCAATATTTCGCAAGGCTCAGACGGGAAGTGCCCGGGCCTCTGCAAACGATAGCAATCTGCGGCTTTTCTCATCCCAAAGGTGCAGTCGCGCGCAGCGGAAGCTTTCCCAAAGCGTAATGCGTCTGGTCTGCGCCAGGGCGTCGTGATCCTTGACTACGTCGTGCAAACGGTAAAAGGGGATGCGGCTGGCCAGATGATGCACATGGTGGACTCCGATGTTCCCGGTGATCCAGCGCAGGATGCCGGGCAGAGCGTAGTGCGAACTGCCGTGAAGGGACGCGTCCCGGATGTTCCAGTCTTCCTCGTGCCGCCAGCTGGTTTTCTCAAACTGATGCTGCATGTAGAAAAACCACATGCCGGCTATTGCGGCCAGAAGCATCGTCGGCAGGAAGACGAACAGCAGTACTTCCCACCCGCCCAGCAAGACAATCACTGTCAGAGTGAGGCCTATGGCAGCGTTTGTCGCCATCGCACTCAACCAGTAGCGCCAGCCGGACCGCATCAGATGGACGGGCAGCCGGTTGTGCAGAAAGAACGTGTAAAACGGCACCACCCCGAACAGGAAAACCGGATGGCGTAACAGGCGGTAAAGCGTACGGCCGGGCCATCCCTTCCCGCGGTACTCTCTGACTGTCAGCACCGGCAGGTCTCCGATGCCCCGCCGGTCCAGGTTTCCGCTCGTGGCGTGGTGGATCGCGTGGGTCTTGCGCCAGACGTCATAGGGCGTCAGCGTGATAACGCCGATCACGCGACCGATCCAATCGCACAGACGCCGGTCGCGGAACAGGGAACCATGTCCGCAGTCGTGCTGGATTATGAACAGCCGGAGCAGGAAGGCTGCATTCGCCAACGCGAGAGCCAGTGCCAACACGGTGCTGATCGAGAGCACCCACCAGGCAACCACCCATATTGCCACGAAAGGCACGAGCGTGACCGTCAGTTCGAAAATGCTGCGGGAGGGGATTGGCTGCCGGTACTTCATCAGGGTTCGTGTCCAGTCTGATGCGGTCAGCTGCGCCTCTTCCTGTCTCGGACCGGTTACACCGGAGGGGTATCCCGCGCCGGGTGCCCCACCCGTGACGGGCAAGGGACCTGACTGGACCCGCGCTTGCCGCGCGGTCGAGGCAGATCCGGCTTTCAACATGTCAGTTTGGACGCTGCCGTCTTGGTGGCATGTGCCAACTGACATGTCTTGATGACCGGGCTGTTGGCCCTGTGCCTTGTACGAGTTGGACGAAAACGGCATAGGCAATGTCCAACCCGGTGCAATTGAGCATGTCATCCCGGCGGCCTCCGAACGGAGTTCCCGCCAGCAATGATCCGGTTGATCAGAGCCGCCACGGCCAGGTGCGCCTCTATCTCGTTGTCAGTGCCAGCCGCGTTCTCATGTGTCTTTGCCGCATCGCGCAGGATACCCACGATCTCGTGTTCAGGCAGGACTTTGTTATCGTTCATAGCCAGCAGCAGTGCTTCGCAGATCGAGAGGGCGGCCACTCCCGGGAAGTCCTTCTCGCTAAGCATTTTGTGGTTTCCTTCCAGGTAACGCTTAGAGTTACGCGCGACCGGGCGGCCTCGCTTTTCACCAGCATCTTCGCAGAAAAAAGGCTAAGCTGGGCTAACCGAAAGCAGTCTCCGCACGATTGCGTCTGGAGATTTTTCGGCTTGTGAGGCCCCGATGACGGATATCTTAGAAAGCCCGCTTACAAAGAAGTTACAAGTCTTCCTCGCCTTGTCTGAAGATGAATTGGATGTTTTGAAGCGTCTGCATCTGCGCCGCCGGTCCTTCACGGCGGGGCGTGATCTTGTACATCAGGGGCAATCTGATCAGGCCGCTTACATTCTGGCCGCCGGCTGGGTGTGTTCCTACAAGCTTCAGCCGGACGGAACCCGACAGATCGTAGACTTCCAGATACCAGGGGATTTTCTTGGATTGCGCAGCGTCCTGCTGCGCACCTCCGACCACAGTTTCGAGCCGGTCACGGACATTCAGGCGGTGGAGGTTCTGGAGGACGACCTTCTGGAAGCATTCGAGAAAACGCCTCGCCTGGCGGCAGCCGTTCTCTGGGCAGCATCACGGGACGAAGCCATGGTCGTCGAGCACCTCGTTGGGGTTGGCCGACGCGCCGCAGATGCGCGCATGGCGCATTTCTTCTTGGAACTGGCGGAACGGCTGAGGCTGGTCGGAATGGGGAGCAAGAAAGGATTCGCTTGCCCTTTGACGCAGTACCATCTTGCTGATGCACTCGGCTTAAGCTCCATCCATGTGAACCGTGTTTTGAGGCAGCTTCGCGAAAAACGGCTGCTGACCTTTCGGGACGGCTGCGTGACGTTCGACGACTATGACGGATTGGTGGCCATTTCAGGTTTCGATACGGCGTATCTGGATCAGACCGGCCCACTTTTGAAATGAAGGAGGCCGCCCTTCGCTAAACTTGGGCGGCCTGATTTTCTTCTAAGACGAGATAAGTCAGTAATAAGACGAGATAAGTCAGATAATCTCTTCTGCAGCCGCGTTGAGTTCTCTGTCCGTCTCGTCGTAGTTATTCGCCTCGTGCGCTTTCTCGGCAGCCTGGTAGTGTTCCAGCGCCCGATCCTTTCTGGGACCGGCAGGCGCTTTGTCACAAGCTGCTTTGACCGAGGTCATCTTCTCGGTGACATTGGTTTGTTCAGGCGTCATTAGAATGTCCTTTCCTGGACATTCCGAGAATAGGAAACGCTGGGCAATGCGGCTCGTTTCAAGAACCACACGCTTCACGCGCTTCTATTTTGCTCGGAAATGAGTGCCGCCGGAGATTCGGCAGGCACGAAGCGATGTACTCATCTTCTCCGCTCCGCTGCACTGACGCAGGTTAGCCTGGGACACTCGAAAGTTGTACTGTCCGCTTGGGTATCGGCTGTAGTGGTCAAGTTCTGGTTCTGAATCCAGACCCCAGGGGCCGGTTCACATGTCAATAAGTTCGTTAGAGGTTTCGCCCCAAGGTGAAGATTCACCCTGCTGGAGTCAGGTGGTGGGGGTTTGCTGATGTGACAGCCGCAGCCACCGACCGTTGTCCAGAAAATATGTGGACGCGCAGAGCGCCTCATAGATTGGTGAACCCGACTTTTCAGCGAATACGCGATAGGCGAGCACGGCAATGGCTCCTTGCCGGATTTGGCTGCGGTCTCTCATTTCCACGGTTCGCCAGCCCGTGTTTTTCTTCATATGCTCCGGGATCTGTCCGCCCTGAAGGATGCCTGGCGGATAGGGAAGTATCATCACTGCATTTGTTGCAGTCACCGTGCGAGCGCTGTCCGCGCCGCTGGTCCAGTGCCGCGCCTCCAGATCCCAGAGGATCGCATTGTCATGACCGGGTAGACCGCCCTGCCTGCAGTCGCCGTCTTGTGCTTTGCCCAAGGTCATTGGCCCGTTCCCGGAGTGCCAGCGAGTATTAATTGCACAATCAGAAAGAAGATCGTCAGTACCGCCCATATCAATCCAGGTAAATTTGCCGGCCGGTTTTCCGCGCCACCAGAAACAGCCCTTAAACGCTTGCGGCGTTTGGGAAGAAGACGGGTCAGTTCCCGCGCGACCGATCTGTAATCCTGTTTGAGTTCAGGCACGTCACGGAATTGCGACAACAGCATCTCCAGTCGCGAACCAGCGGCCTCTTCCTCCAAAGCGGCAAGCGCGGCTGCCTCTTCCCAAGGTTCGAGTTCTAGCCTTGCAAGGGCCGAAAGTACCGTAACAGCATTGCCTTTCCGATCCTCACCAACGAAGGCTTGCAAAAACCGATCGAACTCAGGGCTATGCGGGTAAAGAATGCCACCTGCGGGCATCACCACTTCCTCCTTTTCAATGTTTTTTGGATCTTGGGAGCGAACGTGCCGACTGACCGGGGTCTCCTCTGGCAAGATCAAAATGTTTCGGATTGTTTCGATCATACCCGCATCGCCTGGAGCACGCGCTGACGCAGATCAGCCGGTGTCCAAACCTCTGAAGTCAAGCATCAGGGCAGCTCCAAGGTTCGCTCGCACGGCCCGGGTCCCAGCGGCGCTAACATGGGTCAGCGCGCATCGCCCGGTTCTGGGATAATGTATGATGACCGCAAATGCAGGCTACCTCTCTGCAATCAGGATACCGCAGCCCTTGCAGCGCGGAAGGCACGTATACATCGCGGAGACCGGAGATGGCGCTGCGTTCAATCAGATCCACCGTGACCTTCCCGCGCCCGTTTACCCTATCCGGATATTCGGACGAGCTGCCTGCCGGTGAATACGAAGTATTGGTTGAGGAAGAACTTATCGAGACGCTGAGTTTCACGGAATACCGCAGAACAGCGATTTTCCTGACCATAAACGGCAAAGGGCGTTCGCTGGGCCAAACAGAAATGCGACCAATTTCCTGGACCGACCTGGAAACGGCACTTGGCCGCGGCATTCAATATGACACCTGAAGATAGCGAGGCGGCGCTTTGCCGCTGGAGGAACTACAATGAACACTCCCGAATGGCTTAAACCTGGCCTCTACGGCGCCGTCATCGGCGCGGTACTTGTTAGTGTAGCTGGATTTTCTTGGGGCGGCTGGGTAACCGACCGAACCTCGAACGACAGGTCCGTGGCGATGGCCCGCGAACATGTTGTCACCGCATTGGTGCCTGTCTGTCTGGACATGGCCCGATCCGATCCGGAACGGGCTGCCAAGATGGCGGCGATCCGGGCAGCCTCTACCTTCCGGCAGCGAGAGGCCCTCATGGCGGCTGGCTGGGCGACGGTACCAGGCACAGAGACCCCGAACCGGGACATCGCGCACGCCTGCCTTGCAGCCCTTGACGTAAACAAGTCACCGGAGCGTCCGGAAAACACGATCAATGAAGGATGAGCAGCGCCATGTCACCACCTCTGCCTGAAACAACCGATCTTGAACGGCGCGTTCTAGCCCATGAACGGGTTCTCCAGTCGCTTATTGCTTACATGTCCCACACAGAACCGCGTTTCCTTGAGCACCTGAAGAAGCGTTTTGTTGAGCCGATGGCCATGGTGCGGCACGAGCATGACCACCGGAACGCGGATGATTACGCGGAGGAGTTCATTCGCGCCGTGATGGCCCTTGGAGAAACGCAATTGCCAAAGGCGGCGAGCTCCAGGGATCTCAAGAAGCCATTACACCAACCGAAAAAAAGACAAACTTCGGCACACCCCTATTATCCAACCGCGCAAGCTGATCGTGTCCGTGTCAGAGAGAGGAATGGGATCTGGGAGGTCAAGGTGGATGGTGTGTTCCACGGGGACTACCACGACAAGGGCATTGCTCTGGCGGCCGCAGCCTTGGCCCGCTTGTCGCTTTGATGAAAGGACTTCTCCTATGAACGAGCTAGTCAGAAAGTCCATTGCGGTTTTCACCCGGCCCTTCAGTTTGCCTGGCTTCGACGAGACGCTTCCGGCAGGAGAATACGATATTGAAACGGAACTGTCCTCACCGCCCGACCATCTGCACCCTGAAGCCTGGAAAGCATCTGTAGCGGTGAGTTTGCATTCCCGGGCATCCCACCCCGGTCTGACGAGAACCTTGGCCGTTTCACTGGCGGACCTCGATGACGCCCTGGCAAAGGACAAGCTGACGGGAAAAGATCTGGCAGAACTTTTCCTGGAAGAGATGCTCGCAGACCCGATGGTTCGGCTGGTGATGGAGGCCGACGGTGTTTCCGAGATGCAGCTTCGGCATCTCTACGCGGGCGGGCGCGCATCCCAGACGGACAAAGAGGCGCCGGATGCGGCTCCAGCAGGTAAGTTGCCACAGGAAAATTCACCAATACAGGCTGCGGAGAACGAAGGAATGCCGACACAGGGGGAATAAGACACGTGGATCCACCCCGCCGACCGCCAGGGTCTGCGCCGGGTGCCGGTTCGCACGAGCAAGGGAGAAAACGATATGCCCGACCAGAACGGCGGCCCGGAAGACCGTGGGCCATGGCAAAGCAAACAGAAGAGCAATCCTCCCGAGATTGACGATCTTCTTCGTCAAGGCCGCAACCGCCTGAGCGGATTACTCCCTGAAGGGCGGCCGCCTCTGAGAGGGGTACTGGTTGCAGGAGCGATAGTCTTGGCGGCGGTTGCAGCCTGGTCTTCTTATTACACAGTCCCGAGCGACTCGGTCGCCGTTGTCCAGCGTTTTGGCAAATACACTGCTGAGGTTTCGCCTGGCCTGCATTTCAAATTCCCGTTTGGCATCGACGTTGCCACACTGGTGCCCGTGAAACGGCAACTGAAGCAGGAATTCGGATTCACCACGCCGGGCAGGAGTGATCCCTTCCAAAGCCCGTCAGACGGCCGACGTGAAACCGAAATGGTCACGGGAGATCTGAACGCCGCGCTTGTGGAATGGGTGGTGCAATACCGGATCTCGGATCCCCTGAAGTTTCTGTTCGAGGTACGCGAGCCAAGCGCGACTTTGCGCTACGTCTCTGAGTCCGTGATGCGCGAGGTCGTTGGAGACCGCACGGTTGACGAGGTCATCACCATCGGCCGGCAGGAGATTGAGAGCGAGGCACTTTTTAAGATGCAGGCTCTGTCCACGAAATACGCCATGGGCATCAGTATCGACCAGGTGCAGCTGAAGAACATCAACCCGCCGGGGCCTGTTCAGGCGTCATTCAATGAGGTCAACCAGGCACAGCAGGAAAAGGAACGCCTGATCAACGAGGCGCGCCGCGAGTACAACAAAGTCATTCCGCTGGCCGAGGGCGAGAAAGATCAGCGGATTCGAGAGGCTGACGGTTATCGCCTGAAACGCATCAACGAGGCGGAAGGCGACGCTGCGCGGTTCACCGCGCTTTTGGCCGAATACGTCAAGGCACCAGAGGTCACGAGGCGGCGGATATACATAGAAACCCTCCAGGATGTTCTGCCCACAATCCTGTCAAAAATCATTGTCGAAGGATCGACTACGAGCATCCTGCCGCTTTTGAACCTGGACAGGCTTCAGGAGGACCCGTCATGAGCATCAGACTGGGCCTCATTGCAGGGATTGCGGCTGCAGTTGGCGTGATTGCCTCTGGTTCCCTCTACACAGTTGGCGAAGTCGAACAGGCCATTATCACCCAATTCGGCAAACCCGTGGGAGAACCAGTTATAACGGCCGGTTTAAAGCTGAAGTTGCCCATCGTTCAAGAAGTCAACCGGATCGACCGCCGGGTTCTTGAGTGGGATGGCAATCCGTCCGACATGCCCACTAAGGACAAGCTCTACATTTCCGTCGATCTGTTCGCCCGCTGGAAAATCACCGACCCGTTGCAATATTTCCTGCGGCTGCGCGATGAGCGCAGCGCGCAATCCCGTCTGGACGATATTCTCGGCAGCGAAACCCGCAATGCCGTCGCAAAACACGAGTTGATAGAGATTATCCGGACTACGAAAGGCCGGATCCCGCTGCGGGACACGCTTCTGACTGATGAGGAGCGCGCGCAGGACATAGGTTCTCTGGTTCCTATCCAGAAAGGCCGCGCACTTGTGGAACAAGAGATTTTCGCAGCCGCCTCAGAGAAGGTTCGTGTATTTGGGATCGAGCTTCTCGATATCCGTTTCAAGCGGATCAATTACAACGAGAGTGTGCGTCCGAAGATCTATGACCGCATGATCTCCGAGCGCCGCCAGATCGCTGAACGTTTTCTTTCCGAAGGCAATGGCGAAGCCGCGCGAATTCGCGGCAACCGGGTTCGCGATCTGAACAAGATACAATCCGAAGCGTATCGCGCCGTCGAGGAAATCCGCGGCGTGGCTGACGCCTCGGCGGCTGCGATCTACGCAAAAGCCTACAACATCGACGCCCAAGCAGCCGAATTCTATGCGTTTACCCGGACAATGCAGGCCTACAAGGACATGATTTCAGGCGGAACGACGCTGGTCCTGACAACCGATAGCGAACTTTTCAGGTTTCTGAGAGGAATGGAGGCCGGAGAGCCGTCTGGGAGTACGTCTCCTCCCCCTCCCGGCCTGACGGCTGCGGCCGAACGCTGATGAATCGGAGGACAAAGAGATGACGGAAGAACCGGTGGATTTAGACGAAACGCGAAGCGCCGAACGCCAGATTGCGACCGACACCCGTTGCCGCAAACGCGGCGTTTGGGAGCAGACGCCATCCACTCCATCCGCGTTTAATAGGTTCAAAGTTTTGGGTTTTCGGCACGTGCATCCGCCGCAAACGCAAAAGTCCAGTTTGTCCGCGTCTTATCGGTTCGCATAGGGCACAACGAATGGCAACTGGTTTACATGTTCACTATTTGTTTTTCATGACGCCCAAATATGCACGCTCGGGTCAGTTGGGCCAATATAGAGATGCGGCGCTTGAACACGCAAAACCAGATTCATTCAAAACCCAGTCGCGTTGTAGATCTCCGTCGAGATCGACCCTTTCAACCGCGCCCCAGGCTATGTCAAATTGACCGTCGTTGAATTTCGCGCAGGCCCTTGCCGCAAGATCAACCCTCGCCTGCAAACCGGGCGGAAGTTGCGATACATCAGCCGCGACAGCTGGTGAGGTCCAAACAAGGCTCGAAGCAAGCATAACCCCGGCGACCACACATTTCATCTGACGCGCTATTTGGTAAGCTGGTTGGAAGGAGGTATCAATTGCACTGATCATACCTGTAGTCCCCATAAGCGCGCCGTAGCAGAGGCCGCCAGCTGTTGTGAAAGCCACGGCGCGCCGGTTGCCGAGGACCTCGACAACGGCGGCTGAGAACTGGCCAACCTTGAATGGACGCTTCTCAGGCAAGGTCTCGGGTTGTCTGAGCAGTAGCCATGTGGCTCCACCGACGCAAATCACCGACAGAAAAGTAAATAGAATTCGCCAAGACACCACCAGCAAGAGTGCTTGCCCGAAAGATGGAGCGAGAACAGGCACCATGATGAAAACACCCATAATTATAGACATGACACGCGCCATGCCGGCACCCTCGAAACGATCCCGGATCAGCGCAACCGTGACGATTCTCGGCCCGGCAGCTCCAAGACCTTGCAAAAGGCGCCCCGCAATCAAACTATCGAATGTCGATGCCATGGCACAAACCAAACCACCGGAGGCAAAAAGCGACGCTCCCAGAACGATGGCAGGTCGACGACCAATGCTGTCTGAAAGGGGCCCGAAAATCAGCTGGCCTGCCGCCAGTCCTATGAAAAGAGCAACAATGATGAGCTGACGCCGATTGTTCCCAACTCCAAACTCCGATGCCATCTCCCCAAGCGCTGGCAACATGACATCAATCGATAGTGCATGGGCATCATGTGCCATGACGATGGTCTCGAGCTGCGCCTCGGACAGATGTCCCTCCTCGATCAACCGTGCGGGCAGGCGCAAGTCATCACTGCCCGTGTTTGAGGGCATGGGCGGGGCAACCGAGGCCATGGCGATGCTTTCGACCAGCGGCGTGGGATGTTCCTGCGCACCCGCGATCTCGATCCGCTGCGGCCGGTAACGCGCATAGATTTCCGAGATGGGCGTGTTGTCGCGCAGGGTCTCAAGTCTCGTGAAAACTAGCGGGACAACGGCATTGGCCCGGGGTTTGGAGGGGGCGACAGGCGCAGCGGCGGTCTTGCGCGGGGCAGAGGATGCAACGGTCGGTCGAGCATGAGGGATCGCTTCAACCCGTTGGGCGGGGCGCATCTCGGTCCGGGTTGCGGCCACGGCATCGACATATGCCAAGGCTTCATCCAGATCCCGCACAGGGACGCGGATCATCTCGCCGTCCTCCTGCACCTTGTCGAAGACCATCAGCTGGGTTTCGACAGAGGTGCCAAGCTTGCGGTAGACTTGCCCCGGCATCGTCAGCGCCAGTCGCGGCGTGAGGAGACCGCAGGCGCGGGACCAATGCGCGGCATCGCGTTCGGGCGTGAATACCGGCGGCATGATCGCCACCAGCCGCCCGCCGGGTGCCAGGCGCTTTGCAGCCGCGATGAGATGCTTGGCGGCGATGTGCTTGTCTCGGGAGCGATCGACCGAGGAGGCGAAGGGCGGGTTCATCACCACGACGTCGGGTAGAACCGTCGACTGCAGCAGATCGTCGATATGCTCGCCGTCATGGCCCGTCACCTCGCCGCCGAAAACCGCGCGCAGGAGGCGCTGGCGAAAGGGGTCGATTTCATTGAGTAAAAGCGTGGCACCGGTGCCAGCCGAGGGTTCCAGCACGGTCTCGCCCTTGCGGATCGCTGCCGCCCGCACCGTCAGGGCCGCGAATGCCAGCGGTGTGGAAAACTGCTGCAGCCGGATCTGTTGCTCTGACCGGCGCGTTTCCGTCAGGAGACGTGACGCAAGGAGTTTTGCGGCGGAGTAATCATCCTCACTGTTGTCGCCACGTAGCAGCGCCTGCACAGCCGTCGCCTGCATCAGGTCATATGCCATGCGCCAGTCCCACGCGCCGCTGGCATCGCTGCCATGAAACGTCTCGCGCATGATGCGCGCGAGCGCTGAACTGCGCAGGGGTTGGTAGTCGATCTCCGCGCCGATTTGCGCCAGCGCAGAGGCGAGATCAGCGTCGGAGATTGGGAAAGGCGGGTTTGCCGGATTGGGCTTGGTCATGGGGGTTTTCCTTTGGATCAGGGTCTGAGTTCCAAAGGACAAAAAGCCCACTTTCGCTTTTCAGGGTGACCGGCCCGAAAGCTATTAACAAGGGCGGGCCGTCAACGCGGTCCGCCCTTCTCAGCAACAAAGAGAAAGCCACGCAGCAAAACCGCCGAACTTGTTGATCAATAGAGCCGACATTGAGGCAGCGCGCGGCGATCGACCGCTAGGAGCCCGAAGCGGCCGGTCATACAGCATGATTTTTTCCAATCTAGTAGGCCATGCGCGAACGACTAACGCGCTGAAAGCAGAGCCGCCGTTTTTTCCTGAGCACGTTCTATATGCCGTCTCATTTCGTGCTCGGCACCTTCCACTTCGCCGCGCATCAACGCGGTAATGATCCTGTCATGTTCCTCCCAAGAGGTTTTCGACGCGACACCTCGGCGGAGCACAACACCCATCGACCGGCGGATGTGATTCCAGTTTGTTCTCATGGTGTCACGGATGGCTGGATTGCCAGCCCAGCCATAAATCATCTCATGGAACTCGTAGTCCAAGTTAATCTGCAAACTGACATCGTTCGAAGCGACGGCGGCCCAGCCACGCTTGAGCATATCCTGCGCTTGCTTGGCTGCATCGGACGGCTTGCGTTGATGGGCAAGGCGGATGGCAAAAGGTTCAATGGCAGTTCGGAGTTCGAAGATGGACAGGAATTGGTCGGCGCTGATCTGCGAGACAATGACGCCGCGACGACCCGTGTCCTCGACGAATCCGTTTGCCTTCAAAACTGAAATTGCGCTGTTGACGGGTTGCCGTGAAACCTTGAGGCGCGCTGCGATCTCGTCCTGATGAAGCCTTTGCCCGGGCTCGAATTCACCGGAACAAATAGCGTTGAGCAAAATGTCATGTGTCTGCTCTGTCAGAGTTTTCGCCGGCTTGATTGCATCCATGAACATACTCCAAATACGGCACGTAAATCACAAGCCTCCATACAATTCTAGACATGTTTCTGCACTTCGTATACGAAATACGAAAAATTTGTGGCTATGGAGGGAGGTCAGCCATGTGTGAAGTCTTCGCAGGACAAGACCCGGAAAGATATGGCAGCACCACGCGCCGTCTACGCCTGAACGGGCAAAGCACTTCGATTCGGTTGGAGAACGCATTCTGGGCAACCTTGGACGACATCGCGGCGCGCGACGGTGTGACAACCCCTGTTTTCATCTCCACACTGCACTCCGAGGTCTTGGAGCGCCGGGGAGAGCCTTCGAATTTCACATCGCTGTTGCGCTGCGCCTGTCTGAAGTTCATTGAAATCTCCCGTTCAGAGCCGGCCACCGCAATAGCAGCCGAATAAGACACATCCTGCACCCCCAAAAAAACCTCGCGGGTAGTAATCACATACTACCCGGCCCTACCGGTCCCTTCGCTATCCTGCAACTCGACGCTGAAGATTGCAGGAGGGCACCTTGGCCAGGCAGATACATTCAATGATCCGCGTCCTCGATGAGGATCGCTCCGTTCAATTCTACGACACGGCCTTTGGCTTGAAAGTCGCTGACAGGCTCGATTTTCCGACCTTCACACTGATCTATCTCAGCAACCCTGAAACCGAATTCGAGCTTGAGCTGACCGTAAACAAGGATCAGACCGAGCCCTACGATCTGGGCAATGGCTATGGCCATCTTGCCGTATCGGTCGACGACCTCGACGCCGAACACGCCCGCTTCGAAGCCGAAGGCCTGGCCCCTCGCAAACTCGTAGACTTCGCACCCGCCGGCGAGACCGTCGCGCGGTTCTTTTTCGTGGCCGATCCTGACGGATACCAAATCGAGGTGCTTCAGCGCGGTGGTCGGTTCAAGTGACATCAAAGGGAGGAACAAAGATGTCTGATACTGTCAGCCCTAAGGGGCTCACACGACGCCAGCTCTTGTCGCGGGCGACCGCGGCTGGCGCATCCTTCGTGGTCGGCGCCGGCTTTCTGGCCGCCGCGAACGGCGCATGGGCGATGCAAACCACGGCTCTGAAGCCCGAAACGATGGCAACGCTGGTGCAGATGGCCCGGGATATCTATCCGCACGATCAGGTCGCTGACGAGTATTACGTTCTGGCCGTGAAAGGCTATGACGCACCGGAGGCCGCAGAGGCGGTGGAGGCCGGTGTGGCTGCGCTGAATGCAGCCGCACAGGGTAAGGGGCATGCCAGTTACCTCGACGCCGGCTGGGAGCGCGACCGGGTCGACATCCTGCGCGGCATGGAGGACAGCGCGTTCTTTCAACAGGTGCGCGGCGGGCTGGTCACCGGCCTTTATAACCAAAAAGCGGTCTGGCCGATCTTTGGCTACGAGGGCGCGTCCTTCGAGTATGGCGGCTACATCGACCGCGGTTTCAACGACATCAATTGGCTTTGAGCCATAGGGGAGGACAGACTTATGGCTGCACCATTTGATCTGAACGACGACAATGTGGTCGTCATCATCGGCACCGGCGCAGGCGGCGGTGTTCTTGCAAACGAACTCGCGCAGAAGGGCGTGAGCGTGGTTTCGCTGGAGGCGGGCGGGCGGCACTACCCGGAGGACTTCATCAACGACGAATGGGAGAGCTTTGGCCAATTGGCGTGGCTGGACCCCCGGACAACGTCCGGTGACTGGCGTGTTGCGAAAGACTTTTCCGGCCTGCCAGCATGGATTGTTAAATCCGTGGGCGGGACCACCCAGCACTGGGCCGGGGCCTCGCTGCGCTTTCAGGACCATGAATGGAAGGCTGCGACGACCTACGGCAACGTGCAGGGCGCGAGCCTTCTCGACTGGCCAATCGACCCTGCCGAAATGGACCCGTGGTACACCAAGGCTGAAGACAAACTCGGCGTGACCCGCACCGGCGACCGTCCCGGCCTGCCGGGCAACAACAACTACAAAGTGTTCGAGAAAGGCGCCAAGGCGCTCGGTTACCAGAATGTGCATACCGGCCGCATGGCGATTAATTCGGACGACAAACGTGATCGTCTGATGTGTCAGCAAACCGGCTTTTGTTTCCAGGGCTGCAAATGGGGCGCGAAATGGTCGGCAGGCTATGTCGACATTCCCGAAGGCGAGGCCACCGGCAATCTCGAAGTCCGTTCCGAATGCCATGTTGCGCGCGTCCTGCACAACGAGGCGGGCAAGGTCACGGGCGTCGAGTATTTCGACAAGGATGGCAATCTGCACATGCAGAAGGCGCGCATCGTCTGCGTGGCGGGCAACTCCTTTGAAAGCCCGCGCTTGCTGCTCAACTCGGCCTCGTCGATGTTCCCGGACGGGCTTGCCAACAGTTCGGGTCAGGTCGGGCGCAACTACATGCGTCACATGACCGGTTCCGTCTATGGCGTCTTCGATAAGCCTGTGAAGATGTGGCGTGGCACCACGATGGCAGGCATCATTCAGGACGAGGCGCGGCACGATCCGTCCCGCGGCTTCGTGGGCGGTTACGAGCTTGAAACGCTCAGCCTCGGTCTTCCCTTCATGGCTGCCTTCCTCGATCCGGGTGCGTGGGGCCGCGAGTTCACTTCCGCGCTCGACCAGTATGAGAACATGGCCGGGATGTGGATCGTGGGCGAGGACATGCCGCAGGAAACCAACCGCGTCACGCTCAACCATGACGTCAAGGACCAATGGGGCCTGCCTGTCGCCAATGTGCATTTCGACGATCACCCCAATGACATCGCCATGCGCAACCATGCCTATAAGCAAGGTCAGGCGATCTACGAAGCGGTGGGAGCGACCCGGACCTTCCCGACGCCGCCCTATCCGTCGACCCACAACCTCGGCACAAACCGCATGTCGGAAAAGGCCCGAGACGGCGTCGTCAACAAATGGGGCCAGACCCATGATATCTCGAACCTGTTCGTCTCGGATGGCTCGCAGTTCACGACCGGCGCTGCGGAGAACCCGACGCTGACCATCGTGGCGCTGGCGATCCGGCAAGCGGATCACATTGCCCGCGAGATGAGCGCGCAAAATATCTGAGCCAAGGCACGGCGCCTCGGATCGTGGCGCTGTGCACCCTTACCCAACATCCCAACGGAAAGTCACATTGTCATGCTCGACCTTGGCAACCGCATCTCGATTTATCAGCCCGAACAGGACGGGTTGATCTTCCCCGAACTGCCCGAATTCGACGATTTCGAGGACGAGCGCCAGCACCGCAAGGAACGCCTCGTCTCAGCCTGTCGCGCCTTCGCGCAGCAAGGGTTCGATTATGGGTTCGCGGGCCATCTGACAGTGCGCGATCCCGAGCGTCCGGAGCTCTATTGGACCAACCCGATGTGCGTGCATTTCGACAAGGTGAAGATGTCGAACCTGATCCTCGTGGACCATGCGGGCACGGTGATCGAAGGCGATTACGCGGTGAACCGCGCAGGCTTCGTTCTGCACGCCAACGTCCATGAAGAACATCCCGACATCATCGCCATGTGCCATGCACATACCACCTATGGCACCGCCTGGTGTGCCACTGGTCGCCCGATCGATCCAATCACGCAGGATGCCTGTGCTTTCTACGAGGACCATGTGGTGATCGGCGATTCCGCCGGGGCTGTGGCGGTCGAGAACCATGCGGGCTCGGACGTGGCAAAGGCGTTCAAAGGTGTGAAGGCGGCGCTGCACCAGAACCACGGGCTGCTCACCGCCTCGCGGCACTCCATAGAAAGCGCTGCCTTCTGGTTCATCGCCCTCGAGCGCTGCTGCCAGCAGCAACTCGCCATTGCCGCAAGCGGCGTCGAACCGATCCGGGTGTCTGAGAAGGCCGCGCGCTACAGCCGCGAGCATGTGGGCAGCGAATATATCGGCTGGCTGCACTTCCAGACTATCTGGAACCAGTTGGTGGTCGACCAGCCGGACATGTTCGACTAATCCTCTTGGGCCAGAACATGTCCGCTGCAATTGAGGTCAAACCCCATGACACCCGAAGCATTTGAACAGACCTGCAGGAATGAGGGCTATGGCGCACCAAAACAGGTGCGCTTCGAGCCGCTTTCGCGCAGCGCGCCACATGTGCATGATCAAGTGTCTTTCGTCTATGTTCTGGAAGGTGAATTCATCCTCAACACAGCAGATGGCGCGCCGCGTTATCTTGCGGGCGAGACTTGTATTCTGGACAAGAATATCGAACATGCCGAAGAGGCGGGCAAAGACGGTGCGGTGATCATCGTCGCTCGGAAGTAGCTATTCAGTATGCGCTTCAGAGAGTCTGGCAAGCGCCCAGTCCCGCGGCAACATCCCGATTGCAAGTGTATTCGAGCAAGCAGCTATTCCCGCAATGTTCTACCGCGCGAGGATATGCCGGTTATCGTCGACATTTTAGACCATGAAATGAGCGAGTTCGATCCGGGCAACGGCGAGCCGATCCTGATGCCTACCAAGCTGATCGAGATCGCAAATTACCTTGAGTCACTGCAGGATCCCGCACCGACATCTCATCTTCCGTGAAGGAACATTTAGCTGAGCCGATGGGTACATAATCGATTTGGCCGAACAGGTGGTCACAAGTGACTGACAACCGTGGCCCGGCTGACATCTGACCGAAAGCATCTTGCTGGTTGGTCGCCAAATAAACCGGGTCTACTGTGCCATCATGACCGACACTCAACTCTCTGACGCTCTAACGTTTCGCTACCGTGTCTCAGGTATGGACTGCGCAAAGGATGCGGCGCAGATAGAACGCGCGGCACAGGCCGCCGGAATTGCGCCAGACGCGGTGAAGGTATCGGCAGCCACTCACATCATGACCCTCAATGTACCTGAGGTGCGGCTGCCGGAGATCGAGAAAGCAGTTGCGACGACAGGTTACGAATTTGACCGCATCGAGGGCGACGATGATGCTCAGGCCGGCGCGGCGCATCAAGATCCGTCCTATCGTCGTGCTCTTTGGACCGTCGTCCTTCTGAATGTCGGCTACGGCGTGATGGAGATGGTTGGCGGCTTTCTGGCTGGGTCACAGGCCGTTAAGGCGGACGCGCTCGACTTTATCGGCGACGGCCTCATTACGTTTCTTGGTCTTCTAGCCATCGGTTGGACCGTTGCATGGCGGGCGCGATCGGCTCTGATCCAAGGCATTTTCCTTGGTATCCTCAGCCTCATTGTGCTTGCGACAACGCTATGGAGGATATTCACCCAGACCATGCCCGACGCGACCCTTATGGGCGTACTTGGGATCGTTGCTCTCGTGGTAAACGTGCTCGCTGTATTGCCACTGATGCGGTTCCGCAAAGGAGATGCAAACATGCGTGCCGTTTGGCTGTTTTCACGCAATGACGCTATTGGCAACGCTGCCGTAGTTGTGGCGGCTGGGCTTGTTGCGTGGCTCGGCAGCGCGTGGCCCGATCTGATCGTTGCCTTTGGGATTGCCGGACTATTCATGCATTCGTCTTGGTCGATCATCCGCGATGCGCAAGCCGATTTGAGAGGTCGCCGATAACCTCAAAAGACGAACAATGAATTTGCGTTGGCAGCGGGCGGCTTCGTCCTGTGTGGATGGCGTCTGCTTTGCAAGGACAAAATGCTCTGATTGCGCGGCTGGTCAGTACAGTCCTGTGTCCG
>NZ_JBXWOP010000026.1:0-55145 GCF_059610965.1 Ruegeria sp. CDSB136 | reverse complement strand
GGCATAGTCTTTCTGACAGCGGGCCTCGCGCTTTGGCTGGAGGTTTCATTCTTGGTAGCAGGCATGGTTGCGGGCGCAGTTATCGGGAATCTCGCCCGCCATCACGAGCGTGCTTTCCATGAGATCGAGCACATTCAGTGGCCATTCATGATCCTGTTCTTCCTGTTGGCTGGCGCCACGTTGGATATTGAAGCCTTCGGCTTGATGGGCTGGGCTGGTGCTCTTTTCCTATTCTTGCGCGCCGTCGCCCGCCTCGTCGGGGGTTATTACGGAGCGAGACTTGGCGGCCTGCCTAGCCGTCAGACCCGCTGGTACGGTCCAGCTTTGTTACCACAGGCCGGTGTCGCGGTAGGAATGGCCCTTGTCGCCGGAGAGCAATTTCCACATTGGGCCGCGTCGATCATGGCCTTTACTCTAGTCAGTACTGTGGCCTTCGAGGTGTTGGGGCCGCCGTTGACTCTCATGTCAATCAGACGAACGGCTGACACGGATGACCAGATTGGTCAGTGACTATTCAGACTGGATCGATTCAAGAAAGGCGAGCAAATTCGCCAACGGCAGACCTACCATCATAGGTTGCCCATTGGGCAAAGCCACCGCGATTTGTTGGTCTGTCTCAAACACCGCGCCAAAGATTGGCATTTCGCCACCATATGCAAACCTCGCGGATCGCATCTACACGCATCATTCCCTGGCCGACAAGCACATCAACTTGCCGCAGCTTCTTAACTATTTCTTCCGGCTTATGTCTCTTGTTCGCCATTCTCGGCCCTCCGTTTCTCAGACGTAACGGTGGTCCAAATAAAATGTGGCACTCCAGTTGCTTAGGTGTGTTGGCATCAGGTTCAAAATGGCCACCAAGGCACTCGTCGCGAGTCCTCAAATTTTTAAAGCCTGAACCAGAGTATTAGTCAATTTCGCTCAACAGCCACTCAGCCCGTTTGACACTCTCGTGCGCTGTTCCGAGTTTTCGAACCAGTCTGGCTTTCCTGTCAGAATTCTTCTCCAAATTAATTTCGGCTTCAAGATCTGCCACCTTCTTGCGCAGCTTTTTGAGTACCTTTTGAACATGGCTGGATTTAATTTTCTCCGCTTTGCCTGCCTCAAGACGCGAGTTGTACTCGACCATTTTTTCGGCAAGTTTTTTCAATCCCATCTTAATACCCCCCGCAGATCGTCGCACAATTTCAGCATGCTATTTGCTTTCTACGACTTTACTGTGATGTTTTTCGGATTCTTCTTCCTTAGAGAGCGCATCGGTTTCAATCTTATACTCACCGAGTTCTTCTTCTTCTAAAGCCAACAAACGTTCGACTTCGGCCATGGCGCTGTCTCGTTCGATGTAAAAGGTTCTCGCTGCTTCGATCAGCTTACGCATCGCGCTATAGGCATAATCCGAGTCGTTGAGAAATGAAGTTGCGGCATCGGGAGTGAGTTGGTTTTTTCGAATGAGCTGTTCTACACGGCGCGCAGCGGTCCGAGCATCTTCTTCTATTTGCGCACGTTCCTGATCAAGCCAGAGCGCACTACGCTCACCCGGTTCTGCTTCTTCAAGTTTTTGAATCTCAATGAGTATTCTGGCAATTTCAGTACGGAGGTCATCATACAGTTCGGTTGCACTCCCGGAAAACCGTACAGTGTGACGCAAGATATTCTTTCGCAGGTGTTTGACCGACTTAACCGCTTGAACGATGTCGCCAGCGACATCTCTCAGGGCATAAACTCGTTCCGCTACATCTGGTTCGACACGTTTGTCCCCGACGCGCGTCGAGAATTCGACAATGGCGGAATAGAGTGTCTTGATCTTGCGCCGGTAGCTTTCCTCAATATCCATGTCGGTAGGTGTTCGACTGCTTCGAACCACCTCTGCAACGCTGTTCGCGCTAAGCACATCCTTCCTATGCAGATTCAGGCCATGCAAGATCAACGTCATCGCGTTTTCGTATAGGTGCATGACCTCCTTTCGAAGTGCAATCTCAAGAGTTTGTGGGAAATCATCGGCCGCATCGTTCAGGTAACGCGGTTGACTAACATCCGGGATTGGTTCGATAATACTGCGTTCTAGAAAGGAGATCAGCCCCCGCATCAATGGTAACATGAGCAAGACGCCGAGCACGTTAAAGATAGTATGGAACACTGCCAACTTCAGAGCAAAATCTTCCGCACCGATACCCACGGCACCACTGATCATGTCAACCATCTCACGTAGCGGGACTATGAAAACCAAAGCTACCGCCGCAGTTATTGTATTGAAGATCAGGTGCGCCAATGCCAGTCGCTTGCCCTGAAAATTGGCGCTGATCGAGCCAATAATCGCCGTAATCGTGGTTCCAATATTAGCCCCGATCGCGAGAGCCAGCGCGTTTTCATAGCTAATTTGTGAAGCGGCAAGCGCAGTGAGAGTAAGCACCATCGTCGCGTGGCTCGACTGCATAATCACGGTTGCGGCAGTCCCCAACAAACAATAGACCACCAGCCCCCAAAATCCCGACAAAGCAAATCGCATTAGATCGACCTGGTCCTTGAACGCGTCGAAACCCTCTTTCATGTAATGAATGCCTAGGAACAGAAAACCCAGTCCGCCAAGAGCGTAACCAATCCCACGGAGCACCTTCGGCTTCTGAAACACAAGGATTATGCTAAGGCCGATAATTGGCATGGCATAGGTTGCGATATTCACCTTCAATCCTAGCCCGGCAACCAACCACGCACCCGTCGTCGTTCCGATATTGGCCCCAAAGATTATGCCCACCCCACCGACCAGAGAAATCAGGTCAGCACTTAAAAATGAAATCGTTATGACCGAAACCAGTGAACTGGACTGCAACAACGCAGTAGAGACGAAACCGAATAAGAGAGATCGCGAAACGGATTTTGTCGCCCGCTGAAGCATTCGTTCTAGTGTTCCGCCTCCAAGTAGCTTGAAACCGTCTTCAAGCATAAGCATGCCAAACAAAAAGATAGCGATCCCAGCTGCAACCACCTGCGCGTCAGGACTTACCCAAAAGGCAATTAGTAGCGCGCCAATTGCGACCGGTAGGTAGTACTTGATCATTCAATCAATCCAAATTTTTGGATCGCAAAAACACCGCATGGCGCGAATTTCGACCTCCAGGAAGACCGCACACTAACCTCAACCAACGTTCGTGCAGCGCCAAGATTCTCAGCAGATACCACATCCCAAACCCGGGCGCTTTCTGATCTCGATATTTCTACTACCGCAACGTACATGTCTCATTGATTCAAATCATGGCGTAGGAACTCTACTTGCTCAAATGTTTGGACTGACTTGCTACATGACACCGATTGACCAAACATGTTGAGAACTGAAAGAGTAGAAAAAGCAGTTCGCCTATGGCGTTTACTGAATTGGCGCTTGTTTCAAGCACCAATCAGTTGTTTTTTTCGACGCGCGTATACCGGCACATTCGGCCGTGAGCTTAAAGCGATGACAGTTCTTTATACTGCTACGCCAATCATTTGGCCAAATCTCCCTTTCGCCGTTCCCCGAATTTGTCGATACCCGACGAAATGGAAATTTATCGAAAGCCGTAAACTAGCATCTGGCCTACACCCGCGATACAAAAGGCGAGCAGAAGCCAGAGGACCCTTGTCTTGAACGAGTCCGATGGCGTGGCGAAGAAATGGCGCGAGCCCAGCCAAATGCCCGCCAGCATCACGGGTATTGCCGCCAGAATTAGCCAGAACGTAATTGTTTCAAAGTGGCCGGCGGCGAAAAGCAACCCTCCTGTAATCAGATCTACGAAGAAGAGATAGGCGATAAGCGTTGCCCGCATCGCTGTTGACTCAATAGTCGAGGAGGTGAAGAACAAAGCCAATACAAGACCGCTCAGCGCGGTCGCCCCATTTGCCGCCCCGGCGATAAGGCCAGCCAGAACCAACCTCGGCATCGTAATGGATACAGGCCGGGAAGCAGACAAGAGCAGCAACCCCGTTGAGGCAAACACCACACCGTAGACAATCATCCGCAGTGTACTTTCCGCGACATAGGACAGTAGAAAAATACCGGCTGGCGCACCAATCAGGCTGGCGCCAAGAAGAATGCCGAGATAACGGCGGTTGATATCAGGCAGGATACGCGGCGCCTGACTACTGGACGCGAGAATTTCAAGCGCAATGGACAATGGCACGAGTTGTGAAGCGGGAATGACCGGGAGCAAGCCCACCATCAGAATAGTCGAGAACCCAAACCCCGAATAACCCCGAGCAAAAGAGGCTGCGAAGATAACAACTCCGGCCAGCACAATGGTCAAGAAAGACGCATCCGGGGCAAAATCACTAATCATGCTGCCCACTGGAAAGACCGGCCTTGCCGCGGTTCTTTATGCGATCTTGCACGCGGTTAGATATGCAGGTCCGTGCATTAGGTGACAATCGGATATTCGGGGAGGCCTTCAAAATGTGCTTCCAGTCGGTCGAAACGATGCACAAGTCTATCATTGAAGATGTAAAAGGCCATAAGGACCTGATGTAGTCCTAACAAACCATGGTACGTACATAATCGCGCGCGCACTGACCTTGCCCGAAACGTTAAAGATCGGTTTAGATGAGTCCATATTGCGCGCTTTGATTTGAGTCATTGTCTTCCCCCAGATCTCCCCGCCAGACTTTCTGTGGGAGGATGTAGCAATGAGCACCATCCGGAAATCACCCGAAGAGCGCGCCGCTGCGTGTTGGCAACCAACCTCGGATGCCCTAGAGCAGCCGACACACGACCTTGGCCGCGAACTTCTCACAGGTTTGCCAGATGGCTCGATCAACATCGGGTTTGAAGCTGTCGATCGCCACGTAGCTCAGGGGCATGGAGACTATACTGCCCTGATATGGCTATCCAAGGACGGAGCGCAGCAAACGCTCAGCTATAGCGATCTCGCAGCCATGTCGTCGCGATTTGCAAATCTGCTCTATGACCACGGACAACAAAAAGGAGACCGCGTCTTTGTCGCGATGGGGCGCCGGCCTGAGCTTTATGCTGCAGCCCTTGGCACTTTAAAGGCCGGGATGGTCTTTACGCCACTCTTTGCCGCCTTTGGGCCGGAACCCCTGAGAACCAGGATGGAAATCGGCGATGCCAATGTTCTGGTCACGACTAAGTCACTCTACAAACGCAAAATCGCATCGTGGCGTCAGGAAATGACGTCGCTGCGTCTGGTCCTCATCGTTGGCGACGAAGCTCCTGATGATTGCGTCGCTCTGGCCCCGGCATTGCAAGAGGCCTCGACAGAATTTCTGGCGGTCCATACACAGACGGAAGACCCGGCATTGATTCATTTTACCTCGGGTACCACCGGGAGGCCAAAAGGTGCGGTTCACGTGCATGGCGCAGTTCAGCACCACGCGCTCTCCGGTCGTTACGCACTCGAACTGCAGCCCGGCGTGACCTACTGGTGCACCGCTGACCCGGGCTGGGTCACCGGAACGACCTACGGAATTATCTCACCACTGGTGAACCGCGTGACGATGATTGTGGACGAGGCAGAGTTCAATCTCGAACGCTGGTATGGGATCGTTGAAAGGGAACGCGTTGAGGTCTGGTATTCAGCCCCAACAGCCATCCGCATGATGATGCGCGCTGGCAGTGAGGTCGCACGCGGGTACGACTTCAGCGCTCTGCAGTTTCTTGCAAGCGTCGGTGAGCCTCTGAACGCCGAAGCCGTGGTCTGGTCCAACGAGGTATTCGGTCGACCGTTCCACGACAATTGGTGGCAGACAGAAACCGGCGGCATCATGATTGCCAATACTAGAGCGCATGACATCAAGCCTGGATCGATGGGCAGACCCCTGCCTGGCGTTGTTGTCGGCATTGTGGAACCAGACAACGGGGGCTTGCGAGAATTACCGGATGGCGAGATCGGAGAGCTTGCTCTGCGACCGGGTTGGCCCTCGATGATGCGGGACTATCTTCACGAACAGGCGCGGTACGAAAAATGCTTTAATGATGGCTGGTACTTGTCAGGCGATCTCGCGATGCGGGACAGTGATGGGTATTTCTGGTTCGTCGGTCGAGCCGATGACCTAATCAAAACGTCGGGCCATCTGGTCGGCCCCTTCGAGGTTGAAAGTGCGCTGATTGAGCATGAAGCCATCGCCGAGGCCGCTGTGATTGGTATTCCAGACGAGACTGCGGGCGAAATCGTCAAAGCCTTCGTGACCCTGAATCCCGGCCAAACCGAGGATGAGGAGCTAGAGCGCGACATTCGCGGCCTTGCCCGCAAACGGCTTGGAGCGGCTGTGGCCCCCCGCGAGATCGTTTTCCGAAATGCCCTGCCCAAGACCCGCTCTGGCAAGATCATGCGCCGCCTTTTGAAGGCGCGCGAACTTGGTCTGCCAGAAGGTGACATCTCTACATTGGAGACGGACGAGAAATGACCACAAGCAAACCAAGACTGGACCGCGACCATGTGAAACGCTTGCTGAGTGACATGATCCGTATCCGACGTTTCGAAGACAAATGTGCGGAGCTATACACTCAGGAAAAAATTCGCGGCTTCCTGCACCTCTATGATGGAGAGGAAGCGATTGCCGCTGGGATTATCCCGCTCTTGTCGGACAAAGATCGCGTCGTCGCCACGTACCGAGAGCACGGACAAGGAAGCCAAGGTGTTCGCCTTTGCAGCCGTGCCGGAAGACGATGGAGATGGGATTGTTCATCGGAAAGGTGATCCGAAGGCCGCGCTTGAAAAGCTCGACTTGTTTTGCGCCGGTTTCGCACATGTCATTGGCCACAATATTCTGCGCCATGACCTGCCGCATCTCATGGCGGTCTCGCCGCGCTTCGCAAAGCTCGCTGACGGACCGATTGACACGCTGTGGCTCAACCCATTGGCGTTCCCGCGCAATCCGTATCATCATCTGGTCAAACACTACCGCGATGGGCGGCTTCAAAGTGGTCACGTCAACGATCCCGAGCTCGACGCGCGTCTTGTGTTCGAGGTTCTTCGCAACCAGATCGACGCCTTTGTATCGCTAAACACGTTGTCGCCAGAAACGATGATGGCCTATCACTGGCTGTGCTGCCGAGGTCCCGGTAGCGACGGATTTGATCGGTTGTTCAGCGACGTGCGCGGGGCGCCTATCCCGACAGAAGCAGAAGCGCACAAGGCCATTCAGAAGTTGCTTAAAGACTTGGCCTGCGACGCACAGGTGGACGGCTTGCTCGAGCGGCTCTCGGACACTGGGCTGGGCTGGCCGATGGCATATGCCCTTGCCTGGATTTCGGTCGCTGGTGGGGATTCTGTTATGCCGCCTTGGGTGCGGGCGCAATTCCGTGACGCAGCACGGCTCGTCAAAGACCTGAGAGATACGAATTGTCGTGATCCGCACTGTGCCTATTGCGCAGAGCACAACGATCCCACCCGAGCACTCGAACGTTGGTTCGGCTTCCCAAGTTTTCGCCCGGAACCAGTCGACGAGGACGGACGCCCGCTTCAAGAAAAGATCGTGGCGACCGCCATGGAAGGCGACAACCTCTTGGGTATCCTTCCAACGGGCACGGGTAAGTCTATCTGCTATCAGATTCCCGCGCTGTCTCGGTTCGACAAGACCGGGGCATTGACCGTCGTTATATCACCGCTTGTGGCGCTGATGGCAGACCAGGTTCAGGGCTTGGTTCGGGCCGGAATTTCCTCGGCGGTTACGATAAACGGGCTATTGTCTTTGCCCGAGCGTCAGGATGCGCTTGACAAGGTGCGGCTTGGGGATGCTGCGATCCTTTTGATTTCGCCCGAACAACTGCGCAGCACAACAGTTCGGTCTGTTCTCGCACAGCGCGAGATAGGGCTGTGGGTGTTGGACGAGGCGCATTGCGTGTCTAAATGGGGACACGATTTCCGACCCGA
Source organism: Ruegeria sp. CDSB136 (assembly GCF_059610965.1). NCBI lineage: Bacteria > Pseudomonadati > Pseudomonadota > Alphaproteobacteria > Rhodobacterales > Roseobacteraceae > Ruegeria > Ruegeria sp. CDSB136. The sequence continues at coordinate 47,286 of NZ_JBXWOP010000026.1, read as the reverse complement.
CTATCGCTACGTTTCGCGGTTTATCAAGGAAAGCTCAGCCGATGAGCCGGCTCCGGTACTTTGCTTGACCGCAACGGCAAAGCCGGACGTCGTGCAGGACATCCGCAGTCATTTCAAAGAGCGGTTGGGGTCCGAACTGGCGTTGATCGATGGTGGCGCGTCGCGTTCAAACCTGAGCTTCCAGGTGCTGCCAACGCAGCGGGCGACCAAGATGACCGATATCCTCGACACGATCGAGGCCCAACTTCCTCGCGAGGGCGTGTCTGGGGCGGTCGTCTATTGTGCGACCCGAAACGCTACAGAGCGCGTGGCGGAGTTCTTAAAACAACAGGGCATCGCCGCTGAACGGTATCACGCGGGCCTTAGCGCCGATGACAAGCGTGAGATTCAAGAGGACTTCCGCGTCGGCAATCTGCGCGTGATCGCGGCCACCAACGCCTTTGGGATGGGCGTCGACAAGCCGGACATCCGTCTGGTGGTACACGGAGACGTGCCGGGGTCACTGGAAAACTACTTGCAGGAGGCGGGTCGCGCCGGACGGGACCGCGAGCCTGCAAACTGCGTCCTGTTGTTCAATACTGAAGACGTCGATCGTCAGTTCAGCCTCAGTGCGCGTTCTCGACTCGCGCGGCACGAAATCGGCGCGATCCTGAAGGCGCTTCGGCGTCTTGATGCTCGGACAGGAAAAGGCGGTGAAATTGTCGCAACACCCGGTGAGATCGTTCATGAGGAGAAAGAACGAGATTTCCAGCGGGACAGCAATACCGACGATACGCGAGTCAAGACGGCCGTCGCCTGGCTGGAAGAAGCACATCTTCTGAACCGCGAAGAAAACCGGGTGCAGGTGTTCCCCGCCTCGCTCCGAGTAAGAAGCATGAAGGAGGTCCGCGAAATCCTTGCATCCGCTGAGATCACCAAGCGGCGGCGCGAGGATCTGGCCGCCATCGTGCTGCATATCATCAACGCGCCGCAGGAAGAGGGCATCACCACGGACGAGCTCTGCGGGGTCACTGGACTGACGATGTCGGGCGTTCGCAAAGCTTTGGCGGATCTCGAGGCCCTGGGGATTGCAAAGGATGATACAAACATCACCATCTTCGTGCATGTGCGCGTCGAGAATGCCTCGCCGAAACGATTCCAAGCGGCATCCCGGTTGGAAGCTGACCTGATTGCGATCCTTAGAGAGCAAGCGCCAGACGCGGACATCAATGAGGCTGTGCCCTGCCATCTGGCCTCAGTGGCGCAGGCCTTGCGGGAGCGGGGACACGCCTCCGTGCGGCCCGATATTGTCGAGGGGTTGCTCCGCGGGATGGCGCAGGATGGCCGCGACATGGATGGCGGAAAAGGCAATATTGGCCTGCGCAAGGTCTCCAAAGGCAGTGTCATGGTGCGAATGCAAAGATCATGGGGGGTTATCGAACAGACCGCTCAACTTCGCAGGCAGGCCGCAGAGCGTTTGGTTTCACACTTGATAAACAAGGTTCAGGCAGGTCTGCGTCGGAAAGACGTTCCTGTCGAGACCACGCTTGGCGACCTTCTTGCAGCGATCAACAGCGATGCGCTGTTGCGAGCGTCTGTCAATGATCCAGCAAAACTGATGGACCGGGCGCTTCTATGGCTGCACGAACAGCAGGTGGTGACTCTGGGCAAGGGATTGTCCGTGTTCCGATCCGCCATGACGTTGCACATCAATCCGAAAGGCGGCGCTTTTACCACCCAACATTTCGCGCCGCTCGAAGACCATTACACCGAACAGACCGTCCAGACCCACGTGATGGCGGCTTACGCGAGCAAGGGAATCGACGATATCGATCAGGCCCAGCAGCTCGCGCATGACTATTTCGAAATGGAGCAGTCCGACTTCATGAAAGCTTGGATGCCGGGGAAGATTTCAGAGTTCCGACGGCAGGCAACGCCTCAGTCTTACGCCGAGATCGTCGACAATCTGGGGAATGCGACACAAGAGCAGATCGTGCGTGACGACCGCGAACAGACCAATGTCCTTGTTCTCGCAGGGCCGGGATCGGGCAAGACACGCGTACTGGTCCATCGCGTTGCCTATCTGGTCAGAATAAAACGCGAAGATCCAAATGGAATACTGGTGCTCGCGTACAATCGCCACGCAGCCGCCGAGATCCGGGAACGCTTGCGTCTACTGATCGGCGAAGATGCTCGCTTCGTGACGGTCTTGACCATCCATGCCTTAGCCATGAGGTTGGTTGGCGCGAGTTTCGCCGGACGGGTGGCGGCCGATGAACCTGATTTCAAGACGCTTCTGATTGATGCGGCACGTCTCTTGCGCGGCGACGGGCTGGACAAAATCGAGGCCGAAGCCTTGCGAGAGACCTTGATCCAAGGGTTCCGATGGATTCTCGTGGATGAATATCAGGACGTGGGACCCGAGGAATACGCCTTGATCGCAGCGGTGGCCGGTCGCAGTATCGACGACCCCGATCAACGGATCAGCCTGTTCGCGGTCGGCGATGACGACCAGAATATCTATGCGTTTGCCGGCGCATCGGTGCGCCACATCCGGCAATTCGAACAGGATTATTCAGCCAAGCCGGTCTTTCTGACCGACAATTACCGCTCGTCGAAAAACGTCATCAGCGCAGCGAACGCCGTGATCGAAGGATCTCGGGAACGTATGAAAACAGGGCATGGGATTACTGTCGACAAATCGCGGCAAAAGGACCCCGCCGGGGGTATCATGGAAAGCCTCGATCCGGTTGCGCAGGGGCGGGTCCAAATCCTTGGCTGCCCGGCCGGAAATGACGCTCAGGCCCTTGCGGCGGTCGACGAGATGCTCCGCCTGTCAAAACTGATCCCGGATTGGAGCTGGAGGGGCGCAGCAATCATTTCTCGAGATTGGCGCAAGCTTCTGCCAGTCCGCGACTTTGCCGAGGCGCATGGAATTCCAGTCGAAATGGCGAACGAAAACCTGCCGAGTGTGTGGCGCACCCGTGAGATGCGGAGGTTCATCGGTGGTCTACGCGAGAGGCACACAGCTTTAGTCAGCTTGGGCGACCTTACTGAAACCCTGAATGCGATACCCACAAGCCGTTGGACTGACCGGATAGGTGAGGGACTTGGGCAACTTGCGCGTGAAGTTGATGGCAAAGCGCTTCCGAGCTCTGATGTGATCGAATGGTTTGCTGAATGGTCGAAGGATTCATGGGGCGAGCAGCGTGGTCTCAAATTGTTGACGGCGCACAGCGCGAAAGGTCTCGAATTTGACGATGTCGTGATCCTGGATGGCGGTTGGGAACGGCCCTCGCGAAACGAAGATCAGGACGCGCCGAGGCGTTTGTTCTATGTCGCCATGACACGAGCGCGGCGCAATTTGATCGTCATGAGTAACGACAATCACGAATACCTTCCCACCGAGTCGCCTTCCGTCGTTAAGCGGCACGTGGTGCCCGACTTGGCGACAGTCCCCGGCCCGCGCCGGTTCTTTCAATCGCCAGAAATGAAGATGGTCGACTTGTCGTTCTCAGGGCGCCAAGTTGATCGACACATTGTTCATGACGCGATCGCTGAAGCGCAGGTCGGTGCGCCAATCAAGCTCGCCACTGTCGGAGATCGCTGGCAGATCGAGGATTTTCAAGGACGGGTCCTCGGGCGGATGGCAAAGGCATTCTCGCCCCCGATGGGCATGAACTTTGTCACCGGCGAGATCGCGGCCATCATAAATTGGCGTTTGGAAGATGCCGATGAGCGTTTTCATCACCTGATGAAACGCGCCAATTGGGAAGTCGTGGTGCCTGAACTGGTATTCGAAGAGGTCAAAAGGGGCTGAAAAGGTTTTCGGAAAGTACCAGAACGGCAAGTAGGGCGGAAAGCAGGCATTCGCTGCGCTTTGCGCCAATGACCGCATTGCGGACTAATGCGGCCGCTCAATGGTCACCGGCGCGACGACCGCTTTCTTTCGAATGCAATCTTGGCGTTCTTTCCAACATAGATTGTCCAGACGGAGACTTTCCAAAAAATTGGGTCGTGCCTCAGCGACCCGCTACAGTGGCCTGATAAGCGTCAAGCTCAGTGATCAGCTCAGTACCTATAGGCGCGTCGTTTCTGGCGCAAAATTCAGACCACACCGCTCCGTAGGGTAGGTCCTTCAGTTCCTCTGTCACAACAAACCGGCTTGTGAAATCCAGCGCGTCCTCCGCTGCTCGCAAGCGATCCCAGGGCTTCAGAAGCGCCTGCAGAAGCGCCTTTTGCATGTTGCGCGTGCCGATCACCCAAGCGGCCGTGCGACTGATCGTAGCGTCGAAGAAATCAAGCCCGATATGGGTCTTGCCCAACAGGTCGCCGCTGACCAGTTCATGCGCCATCGCCAGGATGTCATCGTTCAGCATGATCACATGGTCGCTGTCCCAACGCATAGGGCGCGACACGTGCAGCAGAAGCTCATCCAGAGACAGGGCCACGGCGCTCAGTTTGTCGGCGATATTCTCGGTCGGGTGGAAGTGCCCCATGTCGAGGCACAGCAGTGTCTTGTTGCGGATCGCATAGCCCATGTAAAACTCATGGCTGCCCACCGTGCAGGCCTCGACCCCGATGCCGAAAAGCTTGGATTCGACCGCATCCAGCATATCCAATTTCGCCTCGGCCAGCATGGTGTCGAGCGAGGCCTCAAGCCGGGCCCTTGCCGCCATACGGTCGATTGGAAGGTCCTTGTACCCATCCGGAACCCAAATGTTGTTGATGCAGGGTGAACCAAGCGCGGCTCCCATCTGCGCCGCGATGTCCCGCGTGCGTTTTCCATGTTCGATCCAAAAGTCCCTGATGCCCTTGTCGGGGTGTGCCAACGTCAGGTTGTCGTCGGCCTTTTGATGGGCAAAGAAAGTCGGGTTGAAATCCAGCCCGATGCCGATGCCCTTGGCCCAGTCGACCCATGGCGCGAAATGGCGGTACTCGATCTCATCCCGATCCGGGGTATCGTCTGTGTCCATGTACATCGCGTGCAGGTTCAACCGATGTGACCCGGGGATATTTGCATAGGCAAACTCAAGATCCGCCCGCAGTTCGTCGGGGTTGCGGGCCCGGCCCGGATGGTTTCCGGTTGCCTGAATGCCCCCGCCCGAGTTGGCGGTCTGGTTTTCGAACCCCACCACGTCATCGCCTTGCCAACAGTGAACGGAAATCGGGATGTCCTTCAACGCCTTGATCGCAGCATCAGTGTCGACACCCCAGTCAGCGAATTGCGCTTTGGCGCTCTCATAGCTCATGGACCGTCTCCCTATCGCGTGAAGGCCTGAACGTTGCCCGCATCTACGTTCAGAATGTTACCCGTGGATTTGGCCGACGTCTCGGCGGCGAAGAAATAACAGGCCTCGGCGATATCTTCCGGCAGGACTGAGCGTTTAAGCATGGATCGGTTGCGGTACATCTCTTCCAGCCCCTCCTTATCCGTGCCGTAGGTCGAAGCCCGCTGATCCAGCCAATCGCCCTCCCAGATCTTGGAACCCCGCAACACCGCATCCGGGTTCACAACGTTCACCCTGATCCCGACCTCAGCACCTTCCAGCGCAAGGCAACGAGCCAAGTGGATTTCCGAGGCCTTCGCCGTGCAATAGGCCGAGGCATTGGGCGAGGCGGCAAGCCCGTTTTTCGAGGCCACGAAAACGATAGATCCGCCCATGTCCTGCACCCGCATGATCTTGAAAGTTTCCCGGCTGACGAGGAAATAACCCGTGGACAAGATGTCCATGTTCTTGTTCCAAAGGTCGAGGGACGTTTCCTCAACCGGGGCAGAGGATGCGATCCCGGCGTTCGAGACAAGGATGTCGATGCCGCCAAATTCGACGGATGTTTCGGCCAACGCCTGGGCCACGGCATTTTCATCCGTGACGTCCATCAGGACGGTGCAAACGACGTCCTTGCCGAACTGCTGGGTCAGGACCCCTTCCGTCGCGGTGAGGCTTTCAGGATTGATGTCGGCCAGCATGACACAGGCACCCTCGGACAGATAACGTTCTGCCGTTGCCGACCCTATGCCGCCGGCGCCGCCGGTGACCAGCGCGACGCGACCAGCCAGCGATTTTGGTTTCGGCATGCGCTGCAACTTGGCTTCTTCCAACAGCCAGTATTCAATGTCAAAAGCTTCCTGCTCTGGCAGGCCGCAGTATTCGCTGACGGCACTTGCCCCGCGCATAACATTGATCGCGTTGACGTAGAATTCGCCGGAAATGCAGGCCGTGCCCTTGTCCTTGGCAAATGTGATCATGCCAACCCCGGGGATCAGGTAGACAACCGCGTTGGGGTCCCTAAGCGCAGGCGAGTTATCGTGTTTGCAACGGTTGTAGTAGGCCGTGTAGTCCTCACGATAGGCCGCGACTTGCGCGGGCAGGCCTTCAAGTACTGCGTCGATGTTGTTCTGGGCCGGGTCGAAGCCGACGACCAAAGGACGGATCTTAGTGCGCAGGAAATGGTCGGGGCAGGACGTACCAAGGGCCGCCAGCGCCTCCATGTCCTTAGAATTCACGAACTCAAGCACCGAGTCGCTGTCGTTGAAATGCCCGACCATGTGCTGGTTGCCACTAACAAAGCCACGGATCGCGGGCATTAGCCGGGCGGCAACGGTCCGCCTACCTTCCCGGGCGAGGCTCTCGTGGACCGCTCCGCCAAAGGCCGGAACATCGTCGGTCTTTTCGGCCAACCACTTAGTCGCGACGTTGATCACGTCGATGGTGCAGTCATAGCAGTCTTTTGCCGTGTCAGCCCATGTGAACAATCCGTGACTTTCAAGGACAACGCCATCGGCATCCGGGTTTTCCAGGCAGAACTTTTCAAGCCACAAGCCCAGTTCATAACCCGGCCGTTTCCACGGCAGCCAACCGATCCGGTCACCGAAAATTTCCTGGGTCAGCTCCTTCGAATTCTTCGACGCTGCGATCGCAATAATCGCGTCGGCGTGGACGTGATCGACATGTTTGCGCGGCACAAAGGCGTGCAAGGGCGTGTCAATTGAGGCCGCGCGCGGGTTCAGTTTGAAGGTGCAGTGGGGCAGATAGCCGACCATTTCATCTTCAAACTCGACCCCGCGATAAAGCCCCTTCAGCGCGTTCAGCTTGTCCATGTATAGCGTGGAGAAGCCATCAAGCTTCATGGACCCGATGTCACCGCCGGAACCCTTGACCCAGAGCACCTCGACCTCTTTGCCGGACAGTGGGTCGGTTTCCATGACCTTCGCAGAGGTATTGCCACCGCCATAGTTTGTGACGCGCTTATCCGATCCCAGCGTGTTGGAGCGATAGAGAAGCAGTTCCGATTCGGACATACCACCTGCCACAGCGTCATCCCAGCGGTTCTCAAGAAGCTGATTTTCGATGGATTTCAACGTTCTGCCCTCCTCACGATGCAGCGGTCGGTACTGCATCATCGCATTTAGGCTTAGTAGTGTGCATCGTTATGTCAATCAAAAACAATCACAAACAGTCATTCTGCAATGCAGAATGATTGAAAGTGATCGAAAATGATTGACAGCTGCGGCGAATCTGCGCAGCGTGGAGTGAATGGGAGGTGGCTTTGCACGAAAAAGAACGCCATAGGATCATCATTTCTGCGGTGCAGGATCGCCCCGTCGTGACGGTTGGGGACCTGTGCACCTTGACCGGCGTGTCCGAAGCTACCATCCGGCGCGACATTTCAACACTTCACATGAAACAGAAGGTACGCCGTGTCAGAGGCGGCGCTGAGGCGATAACGCCACCGCAGTTCGCCGGGCTGGCGGGCCGTCCGTTCGTCGTCAACGAAACCATGAATATCGCAGCGAAGCAGGCAATTGCGCGCGCGGCGGTTGAGATGTGTAGCGAAGGTGACAGCATCATCATCAACGGGGGCACAACGACCTTTCAGATGGTGCATCCGCTGGCCAACCGCAGGATGCAGGTCTTTACCAATTCGTTCCCGATTGCCGAGCACCTGCTGAAGCATTCGAAGAACACGATCATGTTGTCAGGCGGCGCGATCTACCGGGAACAGAACATAATCCTGTCGCCCTTTGACAACGACGTGACCCGCAACTTCTATGCAAAGCGCATGTTCATGGGGGCGCAGGGGCTGGGCCCCATCGGCCTGATGGAGGCCGATCCGCTTTTGATCCAGGCAGAACAGAAACTGATCGGACAGGCGGATGAGCTTATCGTTCTGGTCGACAGTTCGAAATTCGCGCAGCGCTCCAGCCTGGTGCTTTGCCAGTTGGACCGGATCACGACCGTGATCACCGACGAAGGAATTCCTGACAAGGCGGCGGCCATGCTTGAGGCTGCCGATGTGAATCTGATCGTTGCCCAGTCGGGCAGCGTTCAAGAAAACGAGGTGGCCTCTTGACCGCCTCCGAAACCCGAGACCCAAACATGACTTTCTGGGAGGAACTATCATGAAGCGTCGTACTTTCACATCACTTGTCGCAGGGATGAGCCTTGCTGCCGGTATGTTTGGCACCACGGCGATGGCGCAGGACAACATGCGCATCGCTCTGGTCGTAAAAGCGCTTGGGATCGGCTTCTTTGAAGCGGCCGCCGAAGGCGCTGAAGAGGCTGCCGGAGAGCTTGGCAATGTCGAGATCATCTACACCGGCCCGACCGACACCACTGCGGAAGGTCAGATCGAGGTCATCAACTCCCTGATCGCGCAGGGTGTCGACGCCATCGCGATTTCGGCAAACGACCCCGATGCACTTGTGCCAGCGCTGAAACGCGCGATGGACCGCGGTATCACCGTGATTTCCTGGGACTCGGGTGTGGCTGAAGGCGGACGCCAAATGCACCTGAACCCATCCTCGACCCCGCTGATCGGCAATACGATCATCAAGCTTGCCGCGGATCACATGCCGGATGGTGGTGAAGTCGCGATCCTGTCGGCGTCGGCCACGGCAACCAACCAGAACGCCTGGATCGAGGCCGCAAAAGAGGTTCTTCCGAACTATGACGGCGTAGATCTGGTGGCCACCGTCTATGGCGACGACCTCAGCGACAAATCCTACCGAGAAGCACAGGGCCTTATGGCATCCTACCCTAACCTGAAGGCGATCATCGCGCCAACGACCGTTGGCATCCTGGCGTCCTGCCAGGCGGTGACCGACGCGGGCAAGATCGGTGAGATCAACGTGACCGGTCTGGGCCTCCCGTCCGAGATGGCAGGCTGTGTTGATAGCGGTGCAACCAAGAGCTTCGCAATCTGGAACCCGATTGACCTTGGCTACTCGGCCACCATGCTTGCGCACGCAATCGCCAACGGTGCTGAAACCGGTGCCGGTGCCGAAATCCCGATGGGCCGCATGGGCTCGGTGACGCTGGATGACACCGGCTCGGCAGCCATGGCTGATCCGTTCACCTACGACAGCTCGAACATCGAACAGTTCAAGTCGATCTTCTAATCTGAACGACGTGTCTGGGCGTGTGCGATGACCCACGCCCAGACACCCCACTCTTCCCACATCCAGAAACACCGTCCATGCAGTTGGAATTGAGACCAGACGTGTCGAACGCCGCCGCCCCTACACCGCTTCTGAGCCTGTCCGGCGTGACAAAGACATTTCCCGGCGTGCGGGCCCTTTCAGATGTTTCGCTAAACCTCTACCCGGGCAAGGTCACGGCATTGGTGGGCGAAAACGGTGCTGGCAAGTCTACCGTGGTGAAGGTTCTGACGGGCATTTATCAACCCGACGAGGGTGACATCCGGATCGATGGCGAGGCTCTCAGTTTCCCGACACCGCAATCCGCCGAAACTGCTGGCGTGACCGCCATCCATCAGGAAACCGTCCTTTTCGACGAACTGACGGTGGCGGAAAACATCTTTCTCGGCCATGCGCCAAAGGGGCGATTTGGCCTGATCGACAAAGCTGCCATGGCGACCCGTGCGCGCGAGATTCTGGATGGAATCGGGGCCAAGATTGATCCGGGCGCGACGCTCAAGGACCTTGGAACCGCGAACAAGCACCTGGTTGCCATTTCCCGGGCGCTGTCCATCGACGCGCGCGTTGTGATCATGGACGAACCGACCGCAGCCCTCAGTCAGAAAGAAATCGAAGAGCTTTACGAACTCGTTGAAAGCCTGAAGGCGCAAGGCAAGGCGATCCTCTTCATTAGCCACAAGTTTGACGAGATCTTCCGCGTCGCCGATTTCTACACCGTCTATCGCGACGGCCAGATGGTCGGCGAAGGGGCGATTGTAGATGTCAGCGAGCCGGAACTGGTCAAGCTTATGGTAGGCCGCGACGTCAGCCAGATTTTCCCCGAACGCGACCACAACGTCGGCCACGATATCCTCGAAGTCGCAGGGTACGACCACCCGACCGAATTCGCGGATATCGGTTTCACGCTCAAGCGCGGCGAAATCCTCGGGTTTTACGGGCTGGTCGGCGCAGGTCGGTCCGAATTCATGCAGGCCCTTTTCGGGATCACCCGCCTCTCGGGCGGAAGCTTGAGGATCGACGGGGCACCGGTTTCGATTGCATCGCCCGCCGACGCGGTCGCAAGTGGCATCGTCTATGTCCCGGAGGACCGGGGCAAGCAGGGCACAATCAGCGCGCTGCCGATTTTTCAGAACGTGACGCTGCCGTCACTCGCTCGCACCTCGCGCAAGGGGTTCATCAGGCTGGCCGAGGAATTCAAGCTGGCGCGGGAATATACCGAACGTCTCGACCTGCGCGCCGCTTCGCTGGACACCGATGTCGGCAACCTGTCGGGCGGCAACCAGCAGAAGGTCGTGATCGCCAAATGGCTCGCCACCCAGCCTAAGGTCATCATCCTGGACGAACCCACCAAGGGCATCGACATCGGGTCCAAGGCCGCCGTGCATGAATTCATGGCGGAGCTTGCCGCGCAAGGGCTCGCCGTCATCATGGTCAGTTCCGAAATCCCCGAGATTGTGGGCATGTCGGATCGTGTGATCGTCATGCGCGAGGGGCGCATAGTGGCGGAACTGGCCCGCGACCAGATCACGCCCGAAACGCTTGTCAGCCACGCCGCAGGGATCAGGGAAGCCGCGCAATGAAACGTATCCTCGCCTCCCGCGAACTTTTGCTGCTGGTCGCCATCGCATTGGTGCTTGGCATCATCTCAAGCCGCTTCCCGGCGTTCATCACGCTGTCGAACCTGGCTACCGTCTTCAACGACACCTCGCCGCTGATCCTGCTGGCTATCGGCCAGATGATCGTGATCTTGACGAAGTGCATCGACCTCTCGGTCGCCGCCAACCTCGCGCTGACCGGCATGGTCGTGTCCCTGATCAATATCTCGGCACCAGGTCTGCCGATTATCGTAACGCTGGCCGTGGCCACCGGGTTCGGGGCGTGCCTTGGAATGTTCAACGGTATCCTTGTGTGGAAACTGGAAATCCCGCCTATCGTGGTGACGCTTGGCACCATGACCATCTTCCGGGGAACCATCTTCCTTCTGACCGAGGGCAAATGGGTCAACAGCCACGAGATGAGCGACACTTTCAAGGCATTCCCGCGCACCGAGCTTCTTGGCCTTCCAGTGCTAAGCTGGTTTGCCATCGCGGCGGTGATCCTTTTCACCATCGTCATGACCCGCACCACCCTGGGCCGCGCCTTCTACGCTGCCGGGGGCAACCCCCAAGCGGCGACCTATGCCGGGATCAACGTGGGCCAGACCCAGTTCTGGGCCTTCACTATCTCTGGCGCGCTGGCCGGTCTGACCGGCTACCTCTGGGTCTCTCGCTTCGCGGTTGCTTATGTCGATGTTGCTGGGGGGTTTGAATTGACCGTCGTGGCGGCCTGCGTCATTGGCGGCGTGTCGATCATGGGTGGCATCGGTTCGGTCCCCGGCGCGCTGCTGGGCGCGCTGTTCCTCGGCATCATTGCCAATGCCCTGCCGGTCGTGAACATCTCTCCCTTCTGGCAGATGGCCATCTCGGGCGGTGCGATCATCATCGCGGTTGTTCTAAACGCCCAGGCCAACCGGACGAAGGGCCGCGTCATCCTAAAACGCGCGGAGCACGCGACATGACCACGACGGCACGCTCGATCCCCGATCGCCTGCGCTCGCCGCTGGAGCGGAACCTAAAAAGCTGGGAAAGCCTGCTGATGCTGGTCGCAATCGGCATCTTCATCGCCAACAGTTTCGCCTCACCCTATTTCCTGAATGCCTGGAACCTCTCCGACGCGACCTTCAACTTCACCGAAAAGGCGATGATCGCCTTTGCCATGGCCCTGCTTATCATTTCTGGCGAAATCGACCTCAGCGTCGCCGCAATCATCGCACTGGCTTCGACCGCCATGGGCGCCGCCGTGCAGGCGGGTGTCGGGACAGAGGGGCTGGTCCTCATCGGTCTGGCCGTCGGTCTGGCCTGTGGCGCGGTAAACGGTTTCCTCGTCACCGGCCTTGGCCTGCCATCCATCGTCGTCACCATCGGCACGATGAGCCTTTTCCGCGGGATCAGTTTCATCGTGTTGGGCGATCAGGTCTACAAGGGCTATCCAGCCGATTTCGCCTTTTTCGGGCAGGGCTATGTCTGGTGGGTGATTTCCTTCGAATTCGTCCTCTTCGCCATCATTGCGGTGATCTACGCGGTCATCCTGCACATGACCAATTTCGGCCGCGCGGTCTATGCCATCGGAAACAATGCCACGGGGGCGCTGTTTTCGGGCATTCGGGTGGGCCGGGTGAAGTTCACCCTGTTCCTGCTGACGGGCCTGATGTCCGGGGTCGCCGCCGTCTGCCTGACATCCCGCCTCGGCTCGACCCGACCCTCGATTGCCTTCGGGTGGGAGCTTGAGATCGTGACCATGGTCGTCCTTGGCGGGGTCAACATCCTCGGCGGCTCCGGCTCCATCCCCGGCGTTGTGATCGCGGCCTTTGTCATGGGGCTTGTGACTTTCGGACTTGGCTTGCTGAACGTGCCCGGTATCGTGATGTCGATTGTTATCGGGGCGTTGCTGATCACGGTCATCGCGCTGCCCCGGCTCTGGTCGATGTGGAGGGGCTGACATGGAAAAATACGCCTTCAAGATGAAGCTCAACCCGGGCTGCAGGGATGAATACGAAAAGCGCCACGATGAGATTTGGCCAGAGCTTGCCACGCTGCTGAAAGACGCGGGCGTGTCTGACTATTCGATCCATCTGGACGAAGAAACGAACATTCTTTTTGGCGTCCTTTGGCGCACCGACGACCACAAAATGGATGCCTTGCCCCGCAACGAGATCATGCAGCGATGGTGGGCGCATATGGCGGACATAATGGAAACCAAGCCCGACAACGAACCCGTGGCGGTGCCGCTGACGCCCGTCTTCCACATGCCATGACCCCCCGGCACGTCGCCGTCATCGACATCGGCAAGACCAACGCCAAGCTTGCGCTGGTCGATGCGACTGACATGTCCGAAGTGGAGGTACTGACCCGGCCTAACATGGTTCTCGCCGCTCCACCCTATCCGCACTTTGATGTTGAGGCGATCTGGCGCTTCCTTCTGGACGGGTTGGAGCAGTTTCAGAAGGCGCACGGCGTAGATGCCATTTCCATCACGACCCACGGGGCGTCTTGTGCCCTGATCGCGCCAGACGGCGCCCTTGCTGCCCCGATCCTCGACTATGAGCACACAGGCCCTGATGATCTGGCCGCGGCGTACGACGCCATCCGCCCGCCCTTTGAGGAAACCGGATCGCCAAGGTTGCCGATGGGTCTGAACCTGGGTGCGCAGTTGCATTGGCAATTTGAGCAGGACCCCGCGCTTCGCGAACGCACCGCCGCCATTGTTACCTATCCGCAGTACTGGGGGCATCGCCTGACAGGAGTGCCGGCCAGCGACGTGTCGTCCCTTGGTTGTCACACGGATCTGTGGAAACCATCCAAGGCGCACTATTCTTCGTTGGTCGAACGGTTGGGTATATCTGAAAAAATGGCGCCCGCGCGCAAATCTGCGGAGGTTCTCGGACCCGTGTTGCCGCAGGTCGCATCGCAAACCGGCCTGCGCTTTGACACGCCGGTGTACTGCGGTATCCACGATTCAAACGCATCGCTTTTGCCTCATATACTGACCCGAACCGGGCCGTTTTCCGTCGTTTCGACCGGGACATGGGTCATTGCCATGACCATCGGCGGCGAAGAAGTAACTCTGGAACCTTCGCGTGACACGCTTCTTAACGTCAACGCACTGGGTGCCCCGGTACCCTCCGCCCGTTTCATGGGGGGACGCGAGTTCGAGTTGGCGATGAACGGTCAAGCCACTCAATGTGCAGAGCAATTCCTTGACCTGGTCGCGAAAGACGGCCCCATGCTCTTGCCCGCAATGGTCCCGGACAGCGGACCGTTTCAGGGGCAAAAACACAGCTGGATGGGGTCAGAGCCTTTGCCCGGAACCCAGGAACGCGCGGCGGCGGTGAGTTTTTACCTCGGATTGATGACCGCGGAATGCCTGTCGCTGACCGGACACAAGGGCCCCATTATCGTCGAAGGTCCATTTGCCAGGAACAAAGGCTTCGCCAGTATGCTCGCCGCGGCGACAAACTGCAGGGTCGACGCGACCGTCACCGCAACAGGGACGAGCCAGGGAGCCGCCCTCTTGGCGACAGGCGCACTCCCCGAGCGCGCAGCCTTCGACGTCGAAACCTATTTTCACAAGACCGACGTGAGCTACCAACGTTACGCGAACAGTTGGCACAGAGCCGCAAAAGCAGGCCTGGAACCACGCCCATAGGATACCCTAAAAACCTGCACGGAACTCCGATACCAGACATTGGGGACCAGCGTGAAACTGAACGGAATGGGCTCGAACCAGACCTTCGATGCGGCTGACGCAAATGGCCGCTTTGAGCCGGAATTCTCCAGGTGCCACCGACGTCCGCATTCGTGTTCGTTACGCAAGCACAAAGTGGTCTGAAACAGTTTTCATACGGTTTGCATCCGCGACGAGTTGTTAAAGATCCCGAAAGGCTTCAACCGTTAATTGGCGGTCGTCTACGTTGGGCTGCAAAACAAGTTTCGGCTATTTTTTCCCAGATCGGCGTTGTGGAACCATCTGCTGTTTATGAAGCGACTATCCACACTCAGAACCCATTCCGCGGCGCTGGCCGGTCTGCCAAGCCTGTCTCAGACCCAGATATCGAACCGATGGCAACTGCATTCGGACACGGTGCGCCGGGTGCTGCGAGAATACAGCATCCGTCCTGCACCCGGGCCATGGAAGCGGCCGCGCTATGCCATCACGGATGTCTGGCGGGTCGAAGGCGTACCTCATGCCGAGATGCTGGATCAAGATCAACATCCGGCGCTGCTTGAGCCACTGCTGACTGGAAAAGACCTTGCTGAGGAACTCGGCTGCGTTCCGGCAACCATCCGCAATTACGCCCGCGACAACATTATTCCAAGCCTTCGCATCGGTGGCTCGATCCGGTTCCGGAAACACCAGATTGAGGGGCTCTTTGATGTTGTGTGAGGTCGAAAACACCGTAATTCGCACGTTTGCCAGATCTGGAAAAAGTGAGGAATACGCCCACAAAACCTCACCTCAACACGTTTTGTAGCCCTTTTCCTCATTTCGCTTCCAGAGTGCCGAAATTCGAAAAAAGAACCTCAAAACGCATCTCTGAAGATCACCCGAATTTCCAAGAACAACCGCGTCACTAACGCCAAAAAACAACACCAATGATGGAGGCAAGAATGCAGATGACCCTCGAGCAAGCTGTCGAAAAACTCGACGCCGGAGACTACCCATATTCACAAGCAAACGCGAAGAAGATCCGGGGATCCGCAAACAAATGTAGGAAATTGCCAGGGTATAATTGTCCGCTGGCGATGATCCCGATCGATGTCGATGCCTTCGTCAAACGATGGTCAAGTCACATCGCCAACAAGGATGCGCCGGAAGGCTTCAACACTTTCAAGCAGTTTGAAACGTGGCACGGCAACGTAAAGAGCCTGATGGCGCACGCGTCAGGATTGCGCGCCGAGGAAAAGCGTCTGCGCGGGCTGGAGGACGACTGGTCACAGCTCCAGAAAGCTGCGACCGCGCTGATCCAACCGCGTAGAAAAGGCAATAACATCCAAACACCGGAGCTCATTGCGCTTACCGTTCTGACAAGCCTGGCAAGAAGCAAGGGCGTACAGCCGGCGCAGCTGAATGTTGATATGTTGCACCTCTGGATGAAAGACTGTCACGATCAGGGCCGCAAGAACGCAATTCGTAAAGCCGCGCGTCTACTGGATCGCCTGCATGAGTTTCCGGAAGCAGTCGAACCAGCGTTGTTGCCAGCAACGATTGGTGAAATTCCGAAGGCCACACGCCATCGCGTGACGCCGACCCTGCCGACCGAAATCACGTCAGCTATTCGCGAATACCAGGCGACGATGAGCCTCGGTCGACCCTATGATGGGCTTCTGGCAGGACGCCGTCGCACCCCACTTTCTCCGCAGACTGTCAAATCTGCTGGGGATGATCTGAACTGGTACTTCACCTGCCTATCTGAACTCGGTCGATTGGATTTGGACGGCGGCCAATCCATCGCGGAATTGACCACGGCAGATAATCTGTTTGCCGCCTTCGATGCGGAAGTGGGCGGCGAATACTACTGGAAGCCGCTCGTGGCCAGAACGCTAAAGAAAAACATGGGGGCGGCATTTCGCTTCGCCCGTGAGTTCCACCCTGAACTCTCAAAAGTTCAAAAAGAGTTTTTCGAGACCGAATACTTCCAAAACTGGGATACAATGACGGAGGCAAACCAGGCGTTCTGTCGGCGCCTTGTCACGTCACCTCAGCGTGTCAGAAAATTTCTGGCGCTCGCAGGTGACTTTCATAGCCAGGCTTTGCCGCTGATCCAAAACTACAATGATCTTTCGATGGGTGATCAGGCTCGTGCGGTGAGACTATCGCTGGCCGCTGCCATGGCCGCTGTTTTGACCTTTATGCCGCTTCGGGTTGATACACTGGTCAATCTGTCGATCACTGGCGAGAAGGCCAATGTTTCCTTCCCGATTGGTTCGCGAACTGTCAGCTTCGCCATTCCAAAGGAAATGATGAAAAACAAGAAACCTTTGACAGCGTTGATCAAGAAACGCGGCAAGGTCGATCCTCGTCGAATCCTGGAATGGTGGCTTACCGAAGCGCGCCCGCACTTCATGAAGCGGCTTCACAACCCGGACCCACAGCTACTGTTTGGGGGAGCCCGTTACAGCAACGCAGCGGATGCCTGGCGCTACGCCACCGCTTCGGTCGATTTATACATGAAGCTGCATCAGGTGCGCCATGCCATCGCCTCGATCCTGATCAATCAGCCCGGCGCCGATCTGAACGTCATATCCGCACTTCTCAACAACTCTCCAGCCACGGTTTCGAAGACTTACGCATTCTTTGACCAAACTGCAGCCATTGAACGTGGCCAGGATGGATTGGATGCCGTCAACAACGCACTCGCAAAAGGGAAAAACAGATGAAGTATCTGATCACGGAACAGGAATTGCCGCCGCCTATGCGTCGGTATCTCGCCGATGTCGATACCGGACGGGCCTATTATGCAAAAAGTCTTCACCCGAGTAGGCATGCTCTTTCCTCAGCCTTTCGCGGTCTCATCGAGACCGCGCGACATCATGGTTATACGGAAAAGCTATCGCGGGAGACTGGAGTGGCTTTTTTTGATCGCCTGAGGGCGGACGGGTGGCAAGAAAACAGCCTAAGTAGTCAGGCAGGGCTGCTTCGGAAATACGCGTTTGAAACCGAAGAGGGCATGGAGTGGGCGATCGAGAGCGGCGCATTTGACCGCCGCCCACTCGAACTCGTCTTTCGTGCACCGCACTGGTCGCGATTTCTCGCAATCCAATCGGAGTTGCAGGAGGTCTGCGAGCCTTCGCTGATCCGTCTTGCCGATCGCTGGATGCGCTGGCGTCAGTCGATGCCTCGACTTGATGATGCCACAATGCAAAGCTTCAAGGCAGACGCGCGTAACCTCGGGCTTCTGGCTGAATTGATGTCGGAAATTGATCCGGAGAACCCGGACACAATTTTCCTACAACAATGTCAACGCATACGTCGAACGGTTACCCGCCCAAAATCGCCTTCGCATAAGAAGCCCTCGTTTCATGACCTTCCGGAACCTTTCTATTCGGAAATGGCTCGGATCGCCGCGCGGTCCGATGAGCCCAACGGGTTGTCCAGTGCCCGGATCGAATTGTTGTCCTGCGCTCTGCGACGCTTGGTTCGGATCACCAATAGCAGGCAAATGCCAGTGGAGCTTTCGATGGAGACGGCGAAAGCCTTCGCCGAAGACGTCTTCGACAGCGACATCAAAACGCGAAGCAAAGCAAATTACTACGACGCACTCGCAGGCTTTGCAAAACACGCCAACTATCCCAGCGAAATTCGCGAGGCGCTTATGGAAACGCACAATGCATTGAAGCTGGAGTCCTCGTCCGATCTGCGTCGGAAGGAGGTGGCTTTGGCACAGAACCCATTGAATCTGGTTGACCTCGCAGAAATTGCCCATGCGCGACTTCGACAGGCTCCTCACCAGGATCATATCCGTACCCGTCGTCGTGACTACGCGCTTGCTGGCGCTATGGCTTTGTTGGCGAAACTGCCATTGCGCTCTCTCGACCTACGGACCGGGCGGATCGGTAAGGAATTCCATAGAGATAGTGAAGGTTGGAGCGTGGAGATCGAGACGTCCAAGACCGGAACATTCATCAACGGTCGACTTGCAGATTGTCTGATTCCTTATCTGGATGCGACGCTACTAATGGGAGTCGGCGAAATGCATCTATGGACCGTCTATGAGGCGCGGGTCGGAACGGCACTATTCGGCAATCCTGCTCGCGGTTGGAAACCTTTCGGTGACAATTGGCTATGGGAAAACATGCGGCGACTGACCGGCCACGGGCCACATATCGCTCGTAGTCTCACATATGATGCCGTGGTGGAGGACCCCGATCTGGATCTACGCGTCGCGCAAGCGCTCTGCGGTCACGCCCAAGAGACAAGCCGACATTTCTATGAGCTGAACGCAGATCGCTACCGGCGATTGGAAGCGCAAGACATCCTCGCGGAAATTGCTGAATCGAGACCGAACAAAAAAGCCTTCGGCGCCTTTGTTGAAAACGCGCTTCTACAGCTGGATCGAGAATGCAAGACCCAGACAATACAAACGTAATCGCGATACAATTCACCGCGCCCCAGATTGATAACAAGTGCGGCATAGGCGGCAAGATCTACTCAATGGCCCTCGGCTACTCCTCACTTCGATCGGTCGTGTGTCCAATAGGGTGTGAAGTATCCCGGCCCTGACTTCCTCTCATCTTGCTACGTCTTTGTGAGCAGCAAGATGAGAGAAAGCTCAGAGCTCAGATCAACAGAAACTACGTGCAGGGTGAAAGGAGAGCGCCCCCGCCTGCGCGCTTGTCGTCCGATGGGGGCGGCGTTAACACAGGGTAATTCCCCATGAATAAAAACAAAATCCTGACGCAGGTCGGCGAGTTCCTCGAATCTGCAGATCTCGATCTTCAACATGCAGTGTTGCTGCTCGGTGGATCCGCAGCCCTGATGCGCCTGCAGCGACTGCGCGCGTCGGTCGCAACTGCCAACGCCTACACGGTCCAGCATCGTCGTGGCCTGGAATGGCTGCGCGACCTGCTCACTCTGGAGCACGTCGGTGATCCGGACCGTATTGAAAGCGGATTTTTCGCTGAGATTTCACCGGAAGATCCGGCGGTGCTGGTCATCTGCGGGCTGACTGACCAGCTGGAAGCTTTGATCGCCAGAATTGATGAACCAACGCTCACGCCTGTAGTGGCTGAGACTGAAGCGGCGGCGTGAGGAGATCATGATGAGCTACACATACATTCGCCGGGAACAAACGCTCGAGGAGCTGGGTGCTTGCGTGATCTCGCAAGCGGCCGCTTTTGCAGACGACTGCGCGCGGCATGGGCCAATTCCGCGCGGGCTGATGCGGCGCAACTTTTCGCATATGCTCGAGCGGCTGGAACGCGGCGATGTTCTCGATTAGCGGGACGATGCGTGTATCGCAATGGTCGGCAAGGATCTCGTCTCCGCTGCAAACGCTCGGTGCGCGGGTTACGGAAACAAGGTGCTCGAGATGGACACTGAAGAAGATGTTCTGATCGACAGCGAACTGGAGCGGCTACGTCTCCGAATTCTGACATGGAGTCAGTTTCAGTTTCTACGAAATCGCCTACGGGCGCGGGTGAAAGCGCAATCTTTGATCGGCAAGTATGATTGACGAACGAAGTGGCAGCGCTTCAAGCCCGAATTGCTCTCTGTCGCTGCCCAATCAAAGCCGCCACTTAAAGAGGCAAAAGGAAGCTTGGCAAACCCGGTTGGAGGCCGACATCTACGCAGATGCCGGCTTCCAGAAACAACTTAGTTCCTACTTTGCTTTATTCAGTTTTTTGCCGCTTTGACGTAACGGTTTCGACTTGAATGACGTCAACAACCAGCCCTGCTCATTGTCGAAAGAGAACATCTTTTCCGGTGCGAGGCGCTCCTGCAGCAAATCGTAAGCTGAAGCCATGTCATCTTCGGATGGTAGAGGAAGGACAATTTCATCCTCGCCGTAAGTCAAGACAGTCTCCATGATGACCGGCATCAAGCCTGGTCGACCGAGTTTGTCTGTCCAATCGGAACGGAGACACAACGGTCCGGTAACTGAATGGCCTCTGTGGATAAGCGTAAATTGTATCCTTCTTGCGTCTTCACTTAGACGCAGGATTCCATTTGCAATGGTCTCAATTATCAGATCGGACAAGGATTTCTGTACGGACATAGTGCTCTCGTTGTGATGTAGTGTTACTGGTTAGCAAAAGATGTGTTGTTTCAAAAAAATGAGAAACTGCTGTTCGATCCACGCAATGCCAACTTCGATCGGCCAGCTTTCAGGGCTCAACGAGGATGCCTCGAAGTCGATGAATACGAGCTTTTTCGGATAGACTATTTTCCCATGCTCATCGAGCCCGACACCGAGACCAAGGGAGCGACGTTTGGCAAAAAATGCTTCTTCTTCCGGCGTCGGCCGGCTGATTGAGTTCAATAGGTTTTTCAGGTCATCCTGAGACATGATCTTTCAGTGGCAAGTTGGGCTCAGACCCACAGGTTCCGGTTTTCGTCAAGTGTCATGGCAGGTTCTGCGGTTACGGGAATGCAACTTATCAATTGTGGGAACATCAAAATGACAACGTGGGAAATCGCCTTCAATATTGCGGCCGCGGGAGCGACAATCATTCTTCTTCTTCAACTATGGCGGCTACTGAAAACGTGCGAGCGGGATCGTTCAAACGACGCTGAACTCGTGAAACAGTTTAGGGACACCGCGCCATATGACAATCTCGAAGACCTATTATCGAACAAAGAATGAATATTGATCGGTGACGAGTAAGCACCTCTCATCTGTCTTTTAACGGCACGAAAACCTCGATTTCGGATCCCAGCATGTCGTCAATTGGGTCGCAGTGCTTGAACCGTGCTCCGTCAATCGCGCCCAGAACCTTTGCCTTCCGGTCAGGCAATCTTGCCCAACTGGCATAACAGTGCACTTACTGATCCAGTGCATGTGCGCTGGATCAGTAAAAATACGATGTTTTTCCGCAGAATTTGGATAGACATATTCAATGAAGAGGTTCGCCTCAGGTTTTCTTTCTGTCTTTCTTTCAGCCAAAGCCAATTGATGTCAGACCGTGACTAACTTTCGGTTTGCCATGGCAACCTTTGCAACACTAAGTCGGGTATTTGCTCGAGCACGGATGTGCATTGGCACAAGAAACTGGGCGCGCCTGAACGCGCCCAGTTTCATCAAGTCGCGACGTGAGATATCTCTTTGTCCGGCGAGTATATGTCCAAAATGTTCCAATGTCCGGTCGTTGGTGTTGGGTTGTTGATCATTGGCACATCGAGCACGGTTGGCTTGCCACTGGCGATTGCCGCTTCCAGTGCGGGCAACAGTTCGTCGGCAGCGCTGAGCCTATGCCCTTCCGCGCCGTAGGCTCGCGCGATGTCGGCATAGCCCGGTCCGTTTGCGGGTGCGGCGGCTGATCCGGGGAACGTGGTTCCATAGGTCAGACCGTAATGCGCCTTTTGCAGACCTGCTATGGTTCCGAAGGCGTTGTTGTTCATGACCAGCCAGATAATGCCCAGATCGAGTTCGACGGCCGTTGCCAGCATCGACGGGTTTTGGCCGAAACCACCATCGCCAACAAGGCTGATCACCACACGATCAGGTGCCGCCAGTTTCGCGCCGATCGCACCCGGGGGACCGAAACCCATCGTCGCGAACCCGCCCGGGGTCAGGATTGAACCCGGCGTCAAAATGTCGAACTGTTGCCCGACACCGTTCTTGTTCCACCCAACGTCAGTGGTGATGATGGCATCCTCGGGCAGTGCCTTGCGGGTATCTGCCAGAATACGCTCGGGCATCATCGGAAAGGCTGCTGAGGTCGCCATTTCCAAGTTGTGCGCTTTGAAATCCGTGCGGAAGTCGGCGATCTTCTGTTCCAGAGCGGGGCGATTGAAGCCGTCCGGATACATCTCGCGGGCGATCCGGTTGAGGACGCGCAAAGCGGCCTTGGCGTCCGCGACGACTCCGATTTCGGTGGGATAGTTCCGACCGATCTCCTGCGGCTCAATGTCGATATGAATGACCTTCGAACCGGGAATGTTGAATGTGTATCCGGGATACCAGCTGGAGCAATCGGCCTCTTTGAACCGTGTTCCCACTGCAAAGATGTAGTCCGCATTCAAGCAGGACTGGTTAACCAATTCGGTGCCCCAAAACCCGGTCATTCCCAGCACAAGCGGGTGGTCGTCACGCAATGCACCCTTGCCCATCAAGGAGTGCGCGACGGGCAGGCCCATATGGTCAACAAATTCTCGCAACTCCTCGCTGGCCTGTGCCAGAAGAATACCACCTCCGACATAAGCGACTGGGTTTTCGGCCTTCGCAAGTGCCTCGACAATCTCACGCGCGGTTTCGTCGTCGATCGATGGTTTCTTGAGCGCGCTCGTGTTACCGAGAATACGATCAAAGCTGTCCGACGGGATGACTTCCGAGAAGATGTCCATCGGCACATTGACCAACACGGGGCCAGGCTGACCGCTTTCCGCGAGGTGAAACGCCTTCTCCAGAATCTCGGCCATCAGGTCGGCGCGATCCACGCGCCAAGCGCGCTTCACGAAGGGTCGGTAAATCTCCCATTGGGCTGCGTCTGCATGCAGGTTCACTTCCTGATGCGGATGTTTACCGTAGTAATGCGTGGGAATGTCACCCGCGATCACGACCATCGGGATACAGTCCAGTGCGGCGTTGGCGACCCCAGTGGCGCAATTGGTCAGCCCCGGGGAGAGATGGGACAGCACCACCGAGGCCTTGCCCGTCACGCGGGCATATGCATCCGCCGCGTGGCTGGCGATTTGTTCGTGTCGTACTGTGACGAAATCGATGGGACTTTTCGCCAGCGCAGCCAGAACCGCAATGTTCGTGTGCCCGCACAGGCCGAAAACGTGCTTGACCTCACGGCGTTCGAGAAAGTCAACGATATGTTCGGCAACGGTTTTGCCGTCCA
Source organism: Ruegeria sp. CDSB136 (assembly GCF_059610965.1). Classification (NCBI taxonomy): domain Bacteria; kingdom Pseudomonadati; phylum Pseudomonadota; class Alphaproteobacteria; order Rhodobacterales; family Roseobacteraceae; genus Ruegeria; species Ruegeria sp. CDSB136. The sequence continues at coordinate 23,763 of NZ_JBXWOP010000026.1, read as the reverse complement.
GTTTCGCTCCGTCCATCACGCGACCTCCTGTCCGTAGAACTCACCGAACAAGTCCGGCTCCGAGGGTCGATCCTCAGGGATCGGACGACTGACCCAGGTGTAGTTCATCATGTGTTTCATGGTGACGTTTTCGTTGGTTATGTTGCCGCCCCAGATGCCGCAGCCCAGGCTGCTGGTCATAGGCATGCCATTGGTCCAGGCACCCGCATTGGCCTTGGATTGCGGTTGCCGCACCATCATGCGGCTGACCGGAGCCAGACGAGCCAACCGGTCGATGTGATCGTCATTGTGGCTGTAGATGCCGCAGGAATGGCCCTTACCTCCGGTGTTGTAGATCTGGCTAACCGTTTCCAGCGCGTCATCGAATGTGTCGAAGTGATATAGCGCCATCAACGTGGTCAGTTTTTCCTTGGAGAACTTGTGCTGCGGCCCGATTTGCCCCTGATTTTCAACCATCAGAAACTTGCGATCTTCGGGGATGCTAAAACCGGCGACCTTGGCCGTTTGCTGCGGCGGACAGGCGATGGTCGGAAACGTACGGTTTCCCTTTTCGTCCCACATGGCCGCTTCGAGCATAGCCTTCTCTTCATCCGAACACAGGTAACCGCCCTCGGCTTGAAGCGCCTTGACCATATCGTCGTAAACTGAGCGCTGGATGATGATGTTGCCGTCGGCCGAGCAGCCCGACCCAAAGTCGGAGGTCTTTGAAATGCGAGTGTTCTGTGCGGCGATGTCCAGATCGGCGGTTTCATCGATGACGATGGACGAATTGCCCGCGCCAACGCCATAGGCCGGGCGCCCAGAACTATAGGCCGCTTTGACCATCGGCTTGCCACCCGTTGCCAGAGTCAGGTCACAAATCTCCATGAGGTGCTGTGTTAACGGGATCGATGGTTTGCGGATCGACTGGAATAGGTCTTCGGGGGCACCGGCGGCACGGCAGGCTGCGCGCATGACTTCGACCATCTCAAAGGTGGTATGGGCGGTTCGCGGGTGCGGGCTGAAGATGACCGCATTCCGGGCGTTCGCGGCGGACACGCCGGTCACCGGTGGCGTCATCGCAGGGTTGGTCATGGGAATCAAGGATGCGATCACACCAGCAGGTTTGGCGTATTTCACGAGCCCCTTTTCTTCGTCGACTTCGACGATCCCCGTCGAGGGCGAGCGCAGAACATCACGCAGCACCATGTGAATCTTAAATCGCTTCGCAGGGCGCCCTTCGCGATCTCCGATACCGCTTTCGTCTACGCCTTGCTGGGCCAGACGCGTGAAGGTCTTCTCGTTCCCAGCATACCACGCAATTGCCTGAGACAGGCGGTCCAGCCTGTCCTGATCCCAATCCTCGATCTCGGCCATAGCAGCGCGGGCGCGTGCCAGCATATCGGCCGCCATGTTGCGGTCGTTTTCAGTGAGCTCTTTGCCCATGATGATCCTCTTGGTGTTTTAGAATTGCAGCATCGGGCACACGACGCTGTGACCGCGCCTCGCCGAATGTTCGCTTGGCGTGGCTGAGACAGCGACGCGCGTGTTCTTCATATCCCAACTCGGCAACGCGGCTTTGGTTGGGTAATTCAATGGAGTAGTCGACGGGCGGCATCCGTTCGATGATGCCGGTGAAGTCAATCCAGCCTTCGCCGGGATAGAGCCGCGCATCACGGGCCAGTTGGATCATGCCCTCTCGCGTATCGGCGATCCCGGGTAGGCAATCGGAGATATGCAGGAAGTGAAACAACTCCGAGGGGACGTGCAGAAGCTCTCCGAGATCAACGCGACTGAGGTGCAAATAAAGCGTATCGACCAGAATACCGCCATTCGGTTGATCAGAGGCGCGGACAATATCCAGGGCCTCATCCAGAGTGCGCAAGCGAGAGAAGCTTGGGAATTCCAAGTCCACTGTTAGCCCGTAGGGCGCCGCCAGTTCGCAGGTTTCAGAATAGACGTCGATCAGGAAGTCACGATCATCGCGGGTATTGGTCCACGCGCTCATGATCATGCGTTTAGCACCCAATTCCCCACCGATCTCAAGAGAAGGTTCAAAACTGCGCGGATCGACATCTTCCGTGATGCGCGCAAGTTCGACATCGAGGACTTTCAAGCCAGTGGTAGAGAGAGCAGTTTTGGTGGCTTGCACCTGTGCCTTGTCGATTGGAGATTGAGTGAATTCACCGGGCACATGCATCGGAATGAATCGGGGGCTGACGGCATCGTAACCGGCCCGCGCGGCGATATAGACCAACTCGGGCGGCGTACAGCCAATCAGCGTCAGATGCGCCAAGGAATACAGAGAGGGGCTTGCGCCAGTCTCTTCGGGTTTCACCATGAACGACAGCTCCACGTGTCTGCGAATCTTAAATTCATCACACGTAGTAAAAAATATCTGATATTTTTTAAAATATCAACTTTTATTGCTAAGCAGGAAATGAAAGCGCCCGGGCAACTGCCCGGGCGTGTTTTACATTCGTGTTGGCAAAGCCTTAGAGAGTGACCCAATCACCTCCGGACTGGTGAGAGCGCACGGAGGCATCAATGAATCGGACACCGTCTGCACCTTGATTGACACTGGGATAGGTCAGCCAATGGGCCGGAATCGCGACACCATCCCGGCGCGCGGCCACTGCCATTGCGAACTCAGTATAAAGATTAGCCCAGGCTTCGATAATCCCCTCAGGGAAGCCCCGCGCGGTACGGATCAGACGTTCTGCGCCGGGTCCGATACCATGCCCGTGACCTCGACTGATGGTACGATCCGGCTCACCGAACCGATTGAACTTCAGCTGTTCGGAATTCTCCAAGTCCCACTCGAGGCCTCCTTCGCTCCCGAATATCCGTAAGCGCAAACCGCCTCGATTTCCGGGGGCAAGGCGTGTCGCCATCAGGGTTCCCGGAACCTCGTTTTGATAGCGGGTGAACATGAATGCTGTGTCTTCCAAAGGCTTTGGCGCGCCGCAGACATGAAACTCGGCCCGTAGGTTGGTCAAGGGCAGGCCCGAGACAAAACTGGCGAGATGCGCGGCATGGGTTCCGATATCGCCGACACAGCTGGTCGGACCAGAAATCTTTGGGTCCAGCCGCCATTTGACATGGGGCGCATCAGCCACATCATCGGGCGTCATCCAGTCTTGTATGAACTCGACGTGGATTTGATTGATTTTACCGATGCCGCCTTCCGCGACGATTTGTTTGGCCTGACGGATGACCGGAAAGCACGACATCGCATATCCGACGGCAAAGACCTGTCCCGTGCGCGCGGCGATCTTCTCAATCCCCTCGGCCTCGGCAACTTCGTTGGTCAGAGGCTTGTCGCACAGTACATCAATGCCTGCCTCCAGAAACGCTTTGGAAGCTTCAAAATGAACGTGGTTTGGGGTAGTGATCATGACGGCATCTACGCCATCCGAGCGTGCCGCCTCGGCCTGTGCCATCTCGTCGAACGAGGCATAGCACCTGTCTGCTGGCAGGAACCACTCAGCCCCGCGCGCCTTGCTGCGCGCGGCGTCGGAACTGAGCGCACCTGCAGCGACCTCCCACCGGTCGGTCATCCGGGCCGCCGTTGCCTGCGTGACCGAGATACGCCCACCGCCAACAACGCCCAGCCGCAAACGGCGAGACAACCGGGGGAAAGGTCCGTCAAAGTTCAGGTCTTCGGGCAAAAGTCTCTCAGCCATTCTGAATCTCCATTTCCGGGACCCGTACGCCTTCCGGCAGCATTTCCACCGCCATGAAAATGCTGGGGGTAATCGTCTCGTACTGATGCCAGGGATAGTTGCCTTCAGCGTCATACATCGGTTTGTGCGTCGTGCCGGGGGCCAAGAATTCTTCGAGGTAAAGGGTTTCAACATCCCGTTCGCGGCATTGCTGCATTTTGCCAAAGCCAACGATTTGCGTGTGCACTTCGCGAAACCCCGGTACCGGGCAGAATGGATGATCCTTGTGCAATCCGACATTTAGCGGCACCGAGCCCGAGTGGTACATGGTCAGTCCAACGTTACCCACAAAGACCTTCGGCGACATGTAGTGGCTGACACCGCGCAGACGCTCCTCTTGGCGGACATCAAAAGCAGATGGCCACGTATCTTTCACCCATGCGAACAACTCGTTTTCATCGGCATGGGCGTCGAAACCGTGGACAATGACTGCACGTTCCACGCCGCTAAGCGTGCTGTCTTGCACGATCACGGAGGAAAGCGGTGCGACGGTTTGATCCTCGACAGAGAGGCCCCTCTCCCCGAGGTTCAGAACAATGGCGCGACCCTCGACAGAAATTCTGTCTTCATCAGTGATGTGCTGAACGCGAAAAAATGGCTGGGCAAAGTCAAGAGTCTTAATAGGCATAGACCAGCTCCTTCCTCTCATCGTTCAGGAAATCGACAGGCAGAGGCATCGGCGCTTCGCACCGGCTTTCTATAGTCTGATAGGCGCCGAATTTCGGTGCCCGTTCAATTGCGTCCATGACCTCGAAAACGTGGTAGGCAAGCGCTCCACTTGCACGAGGTTGGCGTCCTTCTTGTGCCGCCAGGGCCAGATCCAAAAGGCCGAGCCCGCGACTGTCTTCATTGAATCCATGTTTGTTTTCGACCACCTGCCAGTCCTCGCGACCAGTTGGACGGGGCTGATGAGACCAGCGCGAGGTCTCCCGCGTTTTCAGCCAGACATCCCCTTGAAAGATATTCGCACCATGAACCGGGTCAGGATCAGGAATGCTGATGGTGCCGTTTTCACCGTAGATCTCGAACCGCGGAGTTTCGCTGTCCCAGACGTCGAAGCTCATGGTCATCGATCCTATAGCTCCGGAAGAGAACTGCAGCAGGCTAAGGGAGTGCGTGTCGACCTCGACGTCCATCCATTCGCCGTTGCGAGGACCGTTTTCGATCATCCTTTTGTCGAACGTGCATCGCGCCATTCCGGCGACCCGGTCAACGGGACCAAGGCAGCAGATCATGGCGGTCAAGTAGTACGGCCCAAGGTCCAGCAATGGCCCACCACCCGCCTTATAGTAGAAATCCGGGTTGGGATGGTGGCGTTCTGTCCCGTGGGTACCGACATGGGCAAAAACCCCTGTCGGTTTGCCAATGGCACCCTCGTCGATCAAGCGCCGAACGGTCTGCCAGCGACCGCCCAGAAATGTGTCGGGCGCGCAACCGACCTGCAACCCCTTTTCAGAGGCCATGTGCAGGATCGCCTTGCCATCCGTTCGGTTCATGACCAGTGGCTTTTCGGAATAGACGTGTTTCCCCGCCTCCAGCGCGCGCAGGCTGATTTCGGCATGCGCCGCCGGTATTGTCAGATTCAGAACGCAGTCAATCGTCGGATCGTCAAACACTTCACCTGGCGTGCAGGCCTGGGCGACACCGTATTGATCCGCTTTGGCGCGGCTTTCCGAAGGATCAAGGCTTGCACAAGCCACGACTTCGACGCTCGAAAATTTGGATAGTGTCTTTAGGTAAATATCACTGATACGACCACAGCCAATAAGGCCGACCCGGAAGGATTTCGATGTCTCACGTGTCATCATTCCTGTCTTCGTAGAGGGGTAAGTAATTCGGGGGCATCGGCCCTTTGTTGCGGCCACCCTGGTTCATCTGTTCCCAAGCGTGGGCGAGTATTCCGACCGAGCGGGACAGGCAGAACAGCCCTCGTGACAAGGGCGCAGGAAAGCCAAGTTCGCAGAAGATCACAGCTGTCGCGCCGTCAATATTCATGGCAATTGGCCGACCGCCTCGTTGACGACCGAGTTCGGCTTGAACCTCTTCTCCGATATCGGCAAACCGGCCAGAAACTGTGCCTTCTGCCGCCGCATCACGAACAAGTTGCATCAATCGTGGCGCGCGTGGGTCGACAGGCTTGTGAAACCTGTGACCAAAGCCCGATACGATCTTGCCGTAGGTCTCGCGCCAAACGTCCAAGCCATCCCGAACAGCATCATTCAGCGAAGCTCCCGCATCCATGCGGACTGCGATATCATAGTAAAGCTCTGCACACTGCTCTCCTGCCCCGCCGTGCACGTCGCCCAGCATGTTCACCGCAGTCGCCATCGCATTATTGAGACCTACCCCGCAGGTGGCGGCCATACGCGCAGCCGCAATCGAGGGGGCCTGCGGACCGTGATCCACGCCTGCGACCAAAGCAGCCTCGAACAGGCGCGCTTGAGCGTCGCTGGGCAGATCGCCCCGCGCCATCAGCCAGATCATCTGTGGGAAAGATACGTTTCCGATCAGGTCCTCAATAGGATGGCCGCGAAAAGCGATCTTTCCGGGTTTCATGTCGATGATGGATGTGCGCCACCATTGGCGGATGGCTTGCTCGTCGTTTGTCATGCCGTTGCACCTCTAAACTCGCGCCTGCGCTGCTGACGAAGTGAATCGAAAACGCATTGAAGACGGCTGATTGAGGCGGTGCAGCCGGTGAAGATCTCAAAAGACGCTGCAGCCTGATGAACTGCCATTCCAGCACCATTCATCACTTTTAACCCGGTTGTGCGGGCGCTGTTCAGAAGGTGTGTCTCAAGCGGGAAATATACTATATCTGCCACCCAAGCATCCGGCCGCAACAATGATGGATCAATTACCGACCCTGGGTACTTATCCATCCCGAGCGGTGTCGCGTTGACCACTCCGTCCACAAATTTGACCCGTTCCAACGAAATCGAGGGGGAACCCTGAAGCTTTACACGAGGGCGCAAGACTTTTAGTCGACTGACCAGTGCCTGCGATCGTTGGAAGTCAGGATCGATGATCTCCAGATCTCGAACACCTGAATCAAGCAAAGCCAAAGAGACTGCACTGCCCGCGCCACCAGCACCAAACATGAGAACCGTTTCAGTCTTCGATGATCCCAAAAAATCTCCGAAGGCACTGTGGAAACCTATGTAATCGGTGTTGTGGCCAACCATTCGGTCGTCACGAAAAACCACCGCGTTGACAGCTTGAAGCTCCTCAGCAGTCTTGGAAAGCTCATCAAGATGATCAATGACCGACGCTTTGTAGGGGTGTGTCACGTTGACCGCCGCACAGCCTAATTCAATGGAATAATGCAGTAAATCAGCGACCGACATTCCACGAAATGGCTCTTTTGCCGTGTCGATCCTACCGTAGCTCAGATCGATACCCTGCGCCCGGCCCTCCGCCTCGTGCATCTCAGGCGTCATGGAGCCAGAAATCCCTTGTCCGATTAGTGCGGCCTTCATATTAGGTTGTTCCTTCCGCCACGTGGTGTCGCGTTTGCGCCGCTAATCGAAACGCAGCGTTACGCGCGCCATAGCCGGCGTAACCAGTTCGGCGCTCAACAATTTCAAAGAAAAAGCCGTTAAAGATAGGGCGACTGTAGATCTGAAAGTACTCGGCACCCGCCGCCTGATCGTAGAGTATGTTATCCCTGCGCATTTGGGCGATCAGGTCTTCACTTAACCCGAATGTCGCTTGCAGATCAGCGTAGTAGTTTTCTGGGATGGAAAGGCTGGGAAAACCGGACTTCCGCAATTGGGCTGAGGTTTCAAATATGTCGTCCGACTGGAAGGCGATGTGCTGAACACCGGCACCAAAACCGTCTTCAAGGAATGAAGCCGCCAGTGTTCGACGCCCAACTGCACCATTCAGGTTTAAACGCACTTCGCCTTCGGGGCTTTCGATGGCTTGGCTTTGCACAACACCCGACGGGTCGGCAACGTTCACGATCGGGGATTTCGCCATCTCAAAAGTCGAAATGTAATAAAGCAGCCAGCTTTGCATCTCATCGTTACGCATCGTCTGTGCCAGATGGTCGATGCGGCGCAGACCGGCGGGCTGGATCGCTTTGGTCTTGGCGACTGGCTCGAACTCGATGTCCCAAACCCGATGCAGATCGGATTTCTCATCTATGAAATGGACAACATTGCCACCAACACCTCGGATGGCCGGGATGTCCAGTTCCCCGGTCCCTACTGGCTGCGAGAAATTCGGCGCGCCCAACGCGGTCGCACGCTGAACCGTCTGATCCGCATCTTTGACACGCAAGCCCATGTCACAAACTGAGGGGCCGTGACCCAAGAACGCCGAATGGGCAAATCCTTCCTTTTCGGTATTCACGACGATGTTTATCGCGCCCTGCCGCCACAGCTCGACGGACTTGGACACGTGTTTTCGCTCCATTCGAAAACACATTGCTGACAGCATATCTGCCAGCTGCGCGCCGCTTGTTTCGTCGGCTGTAAATTCGACGAATTCGAAGCCTGACGCATAGACGCGTTCCGGTAGGTCCGGGATGCCGAAATCGGTTCCTGGCTCGGTCCGGGACACCTCATCCAGGAGGTTCACCAGCGACCTGTAGCTGTCTCGGGCCAGTGTCCGGCCACCGGGTTGAGGAGCTGCCTCGTTGACGCGTGCAATCGACCAAGGCCCCTTGTACCCGGCGCGGGCAAGCACGCGCACAAAGCCCGCAAGGTTCAGCGACCCAAGCCCCGGCAGAAGCCCAAAGTGCCGTTTGAGCCGACGTATGTCCATCTCAAGCCGGGGTGCATCGGACAGTTGCACATGGAACAGCCAATCGCCGGGAATGTCCCGAAGGCGGGCTGGTTTGGACCCGTCGGCAAGCGAGAAGAAGGAATTCAAGGCCAACCCAAAATGAGGGCTGTCAATTGCTTCGACGACGCGTAACGCCTGCTCATCCGAGTGAATAAGATCCGACCATGGCAAGCCCATATAGGCCAGGCGCATCCCCATTTCTTTAGCGATTTGGACCGCCTCGCCAAGATCTGCGATTACCTGTTCTTCGGTCGCGGCGACATCGACCTCGAAGGCAGATCCGATAAGCAGCAATTCCGTTCCCAACTCGCTCATCAGGTCGAGTTTGCGCTTCAGTCGATCAAAGGAGCGCTCACGTCTGGCATCGGGCTGGCCTTCAAGGTTATGGAAGGGTTGTAGCAGGCAAATCTTCAGGCCGAGGTCCGATGCAATTTCGCGGACTTGCGATGGCGATCCGTCAAAAGCGGTCAAATCCGGTTCGTGTAATTCGACACCCCTGAATCCCGCGTCAGCGATAGCACTCAGCTTTTCAGCCAGATCACCGGGGATCGACGTTGTCGAAACCGAGAGGCACATTATCCCTGATATCCAAACATACGCGGCAACCACAGGACCAGATCCGGCATCAGCATCATGATCACCAAGGCGAAGATGAGAACCGCGAGGAAGGCCCAGATTTCCGAGATGATTTCACGCAGCGGAATGTCCGTCACAGCGTTGATCACAAAGAGTAGAATGCCATAGGGAGGCGTGATCAGACCAATCATCGAGTTCACGACGACCAGCATCCCGAAATGCACCAGATCAATTCCAAGCGCTTCGCAGGTTGGAATGAACAGAGGCACGATCACCAGGATGATCGTTGTTGCGTCTAACACGCATCCCAGCGCGAGGATCAGCAGGTTTACGAGGATCAGGAACACAATCGGGCTGACATCAGAACCCTCCAGCAGCGCCGAGATAGACTGCGGTATTTGCTCCTGAATAACGATGAAGTTCAGAATGAACGCGCCCCCAATGACCACCCCGACGGCTGCGGAAGAGCGCGCGCTGTCGACGAACACTTGATATAGGCCACGGAAGGTCAGCGCGCGGTAGAACAACGCTGCCAGAAGCAGGGCGTAGAATGCAGCCACTGCTGCAGCCTCGGTCGGAGTGGTGACGCCGCCATATATGCCGTACAGCAGGATTGCGGGCATCAGCAGTGCCGGAAACGCGTTGGCGGTTTTAGCCGGCAATTCGCGCAGAGGAACAGGTTCTTCCAATGCAAAGTTCCGCTTTCCGGCCAGATAATAGTTCATCGCCATGAGGACGACGCCCATGATTAGGCCCGGAAGAATACCGGCCAGGAACAGCGACCCGATAGAGGCCTTGGAAACGAGCGCGTACAAAACCATCGGGATCGAGGGCGGAATGATCGGGCCAATCGTCGCCGACGCCGCCGTGATTGCGGCTGCGTAACCTCGGCTGTAGCGGCCATCTTTGGTCATCATTTCAATGATTATCTTGCCGATCCCCGCGGCATCCGCGACAGCCGAGCCGGACATACCGGAAAAGATCAGAGACGCTACCACATTGACGTGCCCGAGGCCGCCCTTGAAACGACCGACAGCGGCTACGCAGAAGTTCAGCAGACGGTCCGTGATCGAACCAGCATTCATGATATTCGCAGCGACGATGAACAACGGCACGGCAAGCAGGATCGTGCTTTTGTAGAAGCCTTGCAGGATCTTCTCGCCCGCGAGGGCGACGTCCAGTCCGGCCGTGCCCAAGTACACTAATGAGGCCAAGAGGATGGAATAGCCGATAGGTGTCCCGATGCTTGCCAAAAGAAAGAGAGCGAGCAGGCAGGAAAGAAGTTCAAAACTCATTTCTTAACTTCCTCGTCCTCTTCGACGTCGACACGGGGATGGTCGTCAACCACGTTGTACCCAACAACCAGTTCCAACTCTGTCTTTGGGGGCCCATTGCGCATGACGTCGAAAAATAGCCACGCGTAGCGCGCTGCTACGACCAGCATGAATACCGCGTAAATCGAGAATACTGTGCGCAATGGTATCTTCTCGCCGGAAAACGGATTGCGGACAGTCGATGTCTTGCGGATTTTCATCCAATCGATGTAGTCCCACGTCGGAAGGAAGCTGTAGAGCATACCGACCACGATCGCTGCGGCCGCCAGCATCGCAAAGACCTGCCGCACGCGCATCGGCACAGAAAGGTAGATGATGTCGAACTTCACGTGATCCCGTTCGCGCACTATGAAAGCGCAACTGAAAAAGATCACCCAGACCCACAGAATGCCGATGAGTTCAAGCGTCCATCCGGCGGGAGTAAAGAAGTAGCGCAAGAGTATTTGCAATAGGAAGATCAGGAAGATTGCCGCCAGCATCCCGCCGGCAATCGCTTCGGTCAGTCGGGAGAACCCCTTCATAAAGGCTTTCATTATGGTTCTCCCTCCCTTGTCTTACTGGGCTCAGTTGCCCAAAGCGTTGATCTGATCCAGAACGCCTTCGGGCCATGAGCCAGCGAATTCGCTGTCCAGATACATAGACTGTACCTGATCGCGGAACGCAGCGAGATCGGGTTCGTAGATCTCCATTCCTTGCTCTTTCAGGAAACTGACAAGATCCTCTTCTTTCTGAAGTTGCTTCTGACGGCCTGATTCAGCTGCTGCGTCCGCAGCTTCCTGAACCTTGGCTTGCTGTTCCGGCGTCAACCCGTCCCAAACTTCTTTGCCAATGGCGATATAGTTCAAGTCGACCAAGTGCGATGTCAGGATGATCTGATTGGTCACTTCGTAGAATTTGGCATCAACCACGGTTGGCAATGGGTTGTCCTGACCGTCAACGGCACCGGTCGACAGAGCTGTGTAAACCTCTGAGAACGCCATTGGTGTCGGGGCAGCACCCAGCGCTTTGCCAAGGAATTGCCACGCATCTGTGCCCGGCATCCGCAGGTTCACACCCTCCAGATCAGCCGGAGTGCTGACGGTCAGTTCATCCTTGGGTTGGCGCAGGTTCACCTGACGACGGCCCAGATACATGACCGACAGCAGTTTGACGCCCAGTTCTTCTTCGGCCTTTTGTTTGAATGCATCCATCAAGGGATCATTGAAGACAGCCACCTGATGCGCGGCATCCTGGTGGACATAGCCTGCGGTAAAGATCGAAAACTCTGGGAAGAACTGTGCCAGTTCCTGCGCCGAGGTGATCGACATTTCCAGGTTGCCCCGGCTGATGGCGTCCAACTCCGTACCTTGGGCGAAGATTGTGCCGTTATAGCTGGGCTCATAAGTCGCAAATTCAGCGACCATGGGTGCGAAAACCTCGGCCATTGCGACCGAGCGCTGATCGGTCTCCGATCCTGATGTTGCGAGGCGAAGTTGCACTTTGTCTTCCGCCAGCGCACCACTTGTTGCGCTAAACAGAACACCGGTTGCGACCAGGGCTGATACAGCAGCCCGGCGGGTAAGTTTGGTAATCACTTTGCTCCTCCCTGAGACATCATGATGCTTCTTTTTTGCGATTTAGAGTTTTGACCTATTTTGGACATTTTGCAAGATGTTTTACAAAATATCAGATATTTTTATTACCTGCAATCTCTGTTGCTGCGTTTCCTGAAGGTTTCGTATCCTGACAGTCTCGCCAGTTCTGCAAGAATTCTGAATAGCTTCAATAACTTGAAGCGTTCTGAACCCTTCCCATCCAGACACAATCGGCACTGCTTCGTGCCGAGCTACTTCAACAAAGTGCCTGAGCTGATTGACCAGAGGGTCAGACGCACCCTTCTTCAGCGCGGTTGATGAGATTGGCGTCCACCAGTCCCTTTGCTCACTCTGGTAACTCCACAATCGAAGATCGGGAACGGACAACGAACCATGAGAGCCACCTATCATGTAGCTACTCTCAGTGGTTGCAGGATAGATGGGATATTCCTGAGACGTCATCTCCCAGCTCCATGGAGCAACGATGCTGTCGGACACACTTATGGTTCCTATCGCTCCGCTTTCGAACGTCAACAGAGCACCGGCAACATCTTCGTTGTCGTAACCCCGCTGCGATGCAGCCGACTGAGCCTGTACGGTCATGACTTCTCCGGCCAGGTACCGCAGCAGATCCACATCGTGGACAAGATTGACCGAGATGGGCCCTGCACCGGGTTTCTTTCTCCAAGGCGCAGCATCAAAATACTCGTCTGGCTTATAGAACCAGCAATTCGCATGGACAGCGCGCACATCTCCAATCGTCCCATCGGCAATGGCTTCCTTAGCCGACCGGATCAGAGGATTGTGTCGACGATGATGTCCGACCATCAGTGGCACATTGGCCTTCTCCGCTGCTTGAACAAGCTCAAGTGCAGCGGTGGCTTCTACGGCGATCGGTTTTTCGACAAGAACGGGACAACCATTTCGAACACACGTGAGGCCTTGTTCGACATGAAGCGTGGTCGGGGTCGCAAGAACAGCTCCGTCCGGAGTTTGATTTGCAAACATTTCTTCGAGGGACGCGTAACATGCGACCCCGTGCTCAACGGCGTAGGCACGACCTTCATCGCTGGGGTCGACCACCGCGACGAGATCAACATGGCGCAACGCTCGGATAGCGTCTGCGTGGCGGCGCCCAACAAGACCAATGCCGACAATGGCAATGCGAAAATTCTTAGACACTTTGCTTCCTTCCGGAGGGTCCGGAAAATCCCGAAACCGATGATTGCGATCGGGCTGCTTTGCCCAACTTGGCCACGACCGTATTGGGGTTTTCGCGATTCCGCAATAATGTATGATATTTTAATTTTTACCATATATATGTTTGGATTGCTGATGTCTCTGAAAAATGCTAATTGAACGAGGAAACTGATAATATCGGGTGAAACGCATGGCGAAACAGCCGTCTACGATAGGTGCAAGCACCTATCAGCGCATCAAGCGGGACATCATCTTCGGGGAACTGCAGCCCGGCTCTAAACTGAAGCTGGACGCCTTGAAAGAACGCTACTCGGCAAGCCTTTCGACACTTCGTGAAACGCTGAACAGGCTCGCCAGCGACGGATTTGTCGAAGCTCCTGAGCAACGAGGTTTCCTGGTCACGCCGGTTTCACAAGAAGACCTGATCGAGATATCAGAGCTGCGTGTCCTGTTGGAATGCCACGCGTTGGAGTTATCCATCGAGAATGGTGACACGGATTGGGAGGGGAACCTCGTCGCCGCGCATCATAAGCTGCATTTGATGGAGCAACGGCTTCTCAAAGGAGATGACTCTGAGAAAGAAACCTGGAAGAGGTACGACTCGGAGTTTCATCAAGCAATGATAGCAGCCTGCAACTCCAAGAATCTTCTATCCCTTCACTCAATCATCTATGACAAATATCTTCGCTACCAGATGCTCGTACTGACCTATCGAGGTGAGATAGCAGCCAAAGAACACAAACACATGTTCGATGCCGCATTGGCCAGAGACGCGAATATGGCCAAGAAACTGTTGGAAGATCACATCCGAAACGGCCTCAACCACACGTTGGAGGCTATGTAAGGCGGCATGCTGATTGCGTGCTTCGACGTCTTCAGGTCGATTTGGCAGGAGATATCTCAAAATTCTACATCTAAATCGAGAAGTTTGTGAACGGCCCTTAGCTGCCCTTGATCCGGCCACCTGATGCGGCTGTACGGACCGTCAGAGGAGACATTCGCCGCGAGCGCTGTATCCAATTCAGCCCGAATTCGTGGATTGCGGGACTTTTGCCTGTCGTCGTATTGAGAACAGACAAGCATTTGGCGACATCTCTAAATGAAACGATGACCTCCGCCGAACCCATACCTCAATCTCCGGATCGCACCCTTGTTGGCGTTGCGCTGATGCTGGGGTTTTGCCTAACCGCTCCTTTGCTGGATGTGTCTGCGAAACTCGCGTCGACCAGTGTGCCGGTTGGGCAGATTACGGCGGCTCGGTTTGTGGTGCAATGCGCGTTGATGGCACCTTTCATCTGGATAATGGGACTGTCGTTGCGCGTGGCGAAAGGTCAGGTGATGGTGCTGGTTTTCCGCTCATTGCTGTTGGTGTTTGCAACATTTTGCTTTATTGCCGCGATCCGGGTGATGCCCCTTGCCGATGCGCTGGCAATCGTGTTCGTGGCCCCGTTCATCGTCTTGTTGGTCGGCAAGTTCTATCTTGGAGAAGCCGTCGGCCCGCGTCGCGTTGGCGCAGCGCTTGTGGGGTTTGTCGGGGTGTTGTTCGTCATCCAGCCAAGTTTCGCAGCTTTCGGCGCGGTTGCTATTATTCCGCTTGGCACGGCAGTTGCCTTCGCTTTCTACATTCTTTTGACCCGGGGGTTGTCGCGTCGGTTGCACCCTGTGACTCTGCAATTCCACACCGGCCTGATCGCCAGTCTGTTTTGCATTCCAGCTCTAATTGTTGCGCAAGGTTCCGGCTCTGATTTGTTTGATCCCGTATGGCCGACAGACATCGCTTTGTTGTGGCTTTTGGGCGCTGGCTTTTTTGCGACGGTGAGCCACATGATGATGACCTATGCGCTGTCTTTTGCACCTTCCGTCACGCTGGCACCGCTGCAGTATTTCGAGCTGCCGGTCGCGACCTTGTTCGGCTATCTTGTCTTCAATGACTTCCCGAACACGCTTAGCCTGCTTGGCATTGCGATCATCATCAGTGCAGGGCTGTATATGATACATCGCGAAAGGGTGGCGGCCAGACAGCTGGTCACCGTACGTGCCGTACCTCCAATCTAAGGCTACTCGCTCGGTCCGTTCCGGACATACAAAGTGCAAACACAAAGTCAAAAGCAGAAAAGTGAGGCACAATACTGGACTTAAACCAATTTCCGAACACTACCCATTGACCCCATTTCATTTATTTTGTTAATTTTCAACATGTTGACAAAAAATCCTACCACCCCAGCCAGTTCATCAGAACATGGAACGAGACTAGGAACTTGGGGCTAAACCCTCCGAGAAATGCCCCCGTTTATGCCCCAGTGGTTTCGGGTGTTCTGGGTAATGAACCACTTCCTGGTCGAGTGAACCACCAGTCCCGGTCGCTCCAGACCCAGCCGCCGTCTCAGTCTCGCGAAGCCCTTAGTGACATGTGCCACGGTCAGGTCGGGGAACAGAGGACCAGATGATGGTAGCTGCCGGAACATCTCATCCAGCACCGGGTGAACCGGGACCAGTCGTTCAGCCGTTGTCAATAATAAGTTTGCCACCTCGCGCTCTGAATTCGGACAGGTCCGGATCATTGGCGTTCAACGTCGGGGCAACCCGGCCCGCGCCGGAGCCAAAATCAGAGAAATCATATCCGGCGTAACTCCAATTCGGATCGTTGTAGATGAAGCAGCTCAAAATGCCGGTTGCGAATGCCTATGATCCGTTCGGCACTGCTGGCGCCCGGAACTCGCCATTGTCGGCCCCCTCATGATACTCGAGGCCCGTATCGGGGGTGTATTCATAAGCCAATTTTAATAGTTCTTATAGCAACTTGTTCCTGATCTGCCAGGTGACGGGCAACTCAGCGGGGGGCACAGTGTCCGGCCGCCTCACAATGATGGCTCCCATTAACATTTGCCTAGGAGCCATTTTCGTTACTCTTGTTTCTTTTGATGAAGCTCCAAAGCCATTTCGTCCAGAATACCGAAGGCCACCGGATAAAAATTCTCGAACAGATCGATTACTGCAGATTCCTCTGCGGGATGATGTTGGCCGTCGGCGTCAGTCAGCCGCCCCATCCGAAACACGACCTCAGTGCCTTCTTCTGCCGGGACCAACTCGTAGGTTTCCAGGTTTGTCAGACCCTCGATGGATGAATTGTGGAGGATATCAGTCACGTATTCGAACGGATTCCAATCGACGATCAGCATCTGAAAATGAGCGGCTTCATGAATGCAGTGCAGGCGGACGCCAGCTGACGTTCGAGACGCATCCCCTTCCCGATAGGCATCCTTCAACATCATCCAGCGCATCTTGAGCTGGGGATCTGTGAGCATTTCCCAGGCCACTACCGGAGGCGCCTTCAGTAAGTGCCGGGTTGTGAAAACGGCATCCTCGTCTGTAACGCGGACGGGCCCGGCGATCTCCCGGTATTGTCGCCAAGCAGCAGCAAGATCATAGACCCGCATGGGTACGTCACCAAAGTGCTCGAACTGAGCGCTATACTGCATAAGTTCAGACTTGATGCCCATTGCCTGAAATGCGTCTTCTGAGAATAGGGCGTAACTGCGGATACCAGTATCATCCTTCACATCGGTCTTCGCCATGCGATGCACAAGTATGACGTCAGCACCGGAGATATCTTTCACCGGCCCGATCGAAAGTTCTTCAAATTTTCCGTGATGCGCAAGGATCTTCAGATCGAGATCGGCTACATTGCGACAAGCATTGCAGGGACAAGTCGTGTTCTGCACAATATTCCGACGGCGTTCGGCGAACCCCCGATAAAGGCTTTCGCATATATTCAGGAAAGTCTCGCCGGAGGGGAACGGCCCACTCGAATAAGCGAGAACGGCGTCACCTTCGAGACCCCCCAACTTCATTGGGTCCTTCAGTTCTATTACAATTGCCTCAAGCAACGAACGGATGATTGGGTTGGCATGTTCCAACTCTGACCGGGTCAGATACCCAGTATAACCAGTAATATCGGCGATTAGCAGGTAACCGGCCTGAACAGACATCCGAGCTTTCCCATTTGCACTCCGTCCCTTGACTGTAGCTTCCGCCATAGTACCGGACAAGCGCGTCTGCCTTCGTCCGACATATCAGATGGACGCTTCTCCATCAGGGGTTTGATCTACGCCCTCCGATTCTCCATCAGCATCATCGTCCTCCCGGCCGTCGGCATAAATGCTTCCGTCGTTGGAAGTGCCAAGTGTGGCTTTTACCGGTTCTTCATCGGGATTGGAGGCGCTGACGTCAGACATTGTTTCACATAAGGACCGATGCATAGTTCCCGGG
Organism: Ruegeria sp. CDSB136; assembly: GCF_059610965.1. NCBI lineage: Bacteria > Pseudomonadati > Pseudomonadota > Alphaproteobacteria > Rhodobacterales > Roseobacteraceae > Ruegeria > Ruegeria sp. CDSB136. The sequence continues at coordinate 6,315 of NZ_JBXWOP010000026.1, read as the reverse complement.
GGAAGCCCTATAAAGGCTGAAGGCAACCAAAGCTGCCAATGCGCATATTGGTCCCGCTATTTCCAAAAACGCTCGGATAGATGTTGGCGAGACATTGCCAAGGGAGAAATACCGGCAGAGGCTCCTCTCGGTCGGAAACAGCTTCCATTTACTTAAACTTACCATGTTCAACTCATACGCTAACAACGCCTGAGAATTAGCACGCACGGTCCAAACAGCGAAAAGCTATCGCAATTTTCAGATATTTTTTGATGCATTGGGCAAAATGGGTGTGCAGTGGTGCCAGGTAATTTGCATTGTCAACGAACCTACAGCCAATCGGTTCTTCAAAGGTTTCTTGCAAGTCTTTCGTCTGGCATCGGCATTTGAAGTAGTGATCAGCCCCACTTGTGTGGTCCAAGTTGATTGTTAGTGCGTGACCGGCCTTTGGTCCAATTGAACGATGGTTGCCGGGGCCGGCGGTTTATGTCCCAGAGCACTGTGCGGGCGTTTTGTGTTGTAGTGTTTCCTCCATTCTTCGATCAAAATCTGCGCTTCTTTTAGATTGTAGAAGACTTCTCCATTCAGGAACTCATCTCTGTACCGCGCATTGAAACTTTCACAGTAACCGTTCTCCCATGGGCTGCCTGGCTCGATGTATGCGGTCTTTGCTCCAACTGCATTGATCCAGTCTTGCACCGCCACGGCAATGAACTCAGGGCCATTGTCGGAGCGAATGCAGCTTGGCACACCGCGCATGATAAACAGGTCACTCAGCACGTCGATGACATCGCTGGAGTTCAGCTTGCGGTCCACACGGATCGCCAAGCACTCCCGGCTGTACTCATCGATGACGTTGAGCGTGCGGAATGCCTTCCGGGATGCCGAAGCCTACTGGCAGTGGTTGGCTGACTATGTCGTCAACCGAAGACCACCTTCATAGACAGAGCCCTCGGCGGCCCATAGCGGGTTGCCGGGGGATCACTGCTTTGCTTTCTTTTTCCAAAGTGGACGTTGGTCGTAGGTGGCGGAAGGAACGTAATGCGGACCCAGGTAACAGGGTCTAATAAATAGCCAAGTCCCTGATCAATTGTGGTCAGTTAACCAAGTTCACTAGTCATCGGCCCTTCAAATCTCAAGTTTTTTTACGGAGAGATTCAAGCGCTGACTTTAGGATTTCTGAGTTCTCAGACCGTTCTTCTGACGTCATTAAGTTCGGGTCGAAAACCAATCGAAAGTTTGGCTTTTCATGAGAGACTTTTTCTAGGTGGGGTCTCGATCTTTTTTGACCCAGGACGCGGTAGGTCATAACGGGTTGAGCCACGCCCTTGACTTGGATTGCACCGACCTCTTCGGTTTCTATTTCGTGGTTTACGTGCGCCCTGGTTTCGTAAGAGATGTAAATCTCTCCTTCCTCTGCCTGATGCTCTAGCCTTGAGGCTACGTTCACGGCACCACCAATGATGGTGTAATCCATACGGTCGTCACTTCCAAAATTTCCAACCGTGCAGAAGCCTGTATTGATGCCAATACGGCATTGTAGTTGTTGTCTTATTCCTTGCCTCCTCCATTCAGCCTGCAACTCAGCCAACTTGTCTCGCATCGCAATTGCCATTCTCACGCAAGCCAAAGCATCTTCGCGCACTCCTTTACTCTCCGGGTCACCAAAGAAGACAAGGATCGCGTCACCGATAAACTTGTCTATCGTCGCGCCGTAGCTCAAAGCGACTGCTGCCATTTCGGTCAGGTAACTGTTTAGAAGTTCCGTTAAGTCTTCAGACTCCATCTGATCCGTAAGTTCCGTGAAACCAGCCACATCCGAGAAGAACACACTCAGCTTTTTTCGTTTGCTGGCGAGTTTGACTTCCTGGCGCCCGGAAAAGATCGATTTGTAAACTTGCGGTGATAAGTACTTAGCAAGCTTCCCTGACAACGCTTCAAGCTCTAGGTTTTTTCGGTTTACCTCTTCGGCCGCAATGCGCTGCTTTTCAGCCAATGCATTCAGTTCCCGCTCATTGCGATCACTCAACCGCATCATTCGTCGTGTCGTCCGAAGCAGTTTCCTGTATTCTTCAACGAGGTTCTTTATTGAGTTTCGCGTCTCTTCATTTGGGAATTGTCCGCTGCTCAAAGTTGCTTCCGCGACTTCCAACGCTTCTCTCTCCTTGGCAAAAAGATCGTCGATAGTCATTGATCAGACAACTTTTTTAGCGAAAACTTGGCGTGTTTAAGATCTTCTCCGAACTCCTCGCCAAGCTCTTCCATGGTTTCGTCTTCAGGATCATGAAACCAGTAAACTTCGACTTTCTTTCCCATTTCTGCAGCGGAATCCAAAAGCTCCATTATCATCATGATGGCTTTAGCGCTGGAGGAGTTGAAATAGATAAGTTCAAAGTCAAAACGACAGGTGGTATTTGAACCTTCGGAAAGCCAGTTTTTTAGGGAATCAAACAATGGATTGAAAAAGGTCGTAACATCCTCTGGATAGGATTCTCCAATAAGCCTGAGGTGACCAGCATCAAAATCAAATGCCACGGCCGGAGTGCGGTTTGTCGCCGGGATTTTAATGTTCTGCATTCTACCCTCTTAAACCGTGGCTTTGAGCGCGAAGAATGCGTGCTGGTCATCAACTCGCATAAAATCGAACTCGATTGGCTTTGACGCTCGACGCGCAATTTCAATTAACCCGATACCCGCACTGTTGCTGACACTATCGGCTTCGGCTCGTAGTTGGTCCTTGTACGCGACCTTTAGCTCTTCTCGGTTCATATCGCGGAGCTCTGATAGCCGGTTCCGCATGGTGTCGACATCGTTCAACAGGATCAGGTTTCCCGCGTGAACGACATAGCTGCCAGCTTCGTTTCCGATGGTCAGTATGCCGTAACTTATGTCCAGTACCGCTGTTTCACCGTCAGCAGGCAACCTTTCAACGGAATATCTGATGATATTCTGCATCTGCTCTACAAAAACTGCGAATACACTGCGAAGCGTTTTGGTGTCCGCATCTTCAGATACCAACTTCTGCTTTAACGCATCGCCGACGCCGCTAAGAATGCTCTCGGTTACATAACCGCTGTAGGCGAAAACAACGCCCTGTTTTCGCAGGTTAGCACGTAGTTCGTAGACTTCGCTGGCAAGCATCTGTTCTCCTTGATCATGCTTGGACGGCACCAAGTTCAATCCAGGTCTTGATATCATAAGATACACATTTATGCATTTTTAGGGTATCAATTGTGCAGGCTTATCAGCGGGGAGGTTAGCATGATTAGGCTAATATGTGTGGTCGCCCTTATACTTTCGTCAGGACCGGCTGTAGCGGCCGACATTCCGACCGAGGTGAAAGCAAAGCTCCAATCCGCCATGATTGCGCATGTCGATGGCGTGATGGTCGATGGTGCTTACACTTATCTGGACACAACAACCAATGCGATTGAAACTGTATACCCTGCAAATGTTCACCCCATGGTTATTCCGGCAGGAAGCGATTACTTCGTCTGCTCTGAAATGATAACCGAAGGTGGCGACACCGTGACCGCAGACTTTCTGGTGCGGGAAATTTCCGGGGACTACAAGGTTGTTCAGATGATCGTCAATAATCGTGGTGCTCTTCAGGCCGCGATGAAGAACATCGGGAACTAGATGCCAAACACTGTAGAGGCGTTTAGTGCGTAATCTCAGGGCCTTCTTAAGTCGCCGCATCTTCCTAAAGCACATTCTCGCGACCCTCTTGATTGGGGGTGTATTGAATGCCGTAGTGCTTCTTTTTTATTATGACTTCAAAAGACAAGCTCAAACGGACCAGGTCGCAGCGGAAATGGCAACGATTGCAAACCGTATTGCGAGGCCGCTGGCTGAGTTGGTTGAAGCACGAAACTTTACACAAGCGACGAGCCTGCTGGCCGTCTATTCTGGTTTTCCTTATGTGATTTGCGCCGAACAGAAGCTGGAGGAAAGCTCCAAAACCTTGGCCTCCTGGCCTGCCATAGGTTGTGACAGGATAAAAAAAACCGGTTTGGATATCGTCGTTTCCGTCCCGACAGCAGCAGGGTCGACAATGATGTTGGCACGAATTGATCAGGAGATTCTGAATAATGAGTTGCAGACTGAAGTTGGAGTTGTGGTTCTTTTGGGAATTCTCGGAGGCTTTGCGCTGATATTAGCAGGTGCTGCTGCATTTCTATGGCTTATCAACAGACCTCTCGGTCAAATGTTGAAAGCTATTGAAAAGTTCGAACTATACGATGATCCACAGAGGGTCCCGTACCAATCAGAAGATGAGATTGGTAAAGTTGTTCAAAGCTACAACTCAATGCTGGAGCGGGAGGTCGAACGCGTCAACGCGATCCGTGAAGCGCACCATCAGATCGTCGACAGTGTAAACTATGCCACGCGAATTCAGCAGGGGTTGTTGCCTACTGCAAGTCAGTGTCAGAGCGCCTTCGCCGATTTTGCGGTCAAATGGGAGCCTCGCGACTTGGTCGGTGGGGACATCTACTGGATCAGGTCGGAAGGACAGATTTCGACGCTTGCCGTAATTGACTGTACGGGTCACGGTGTACCAGGAGGCTTCATGACCATGCTGGCGATCGCTACTCTCGAGCGGCTTTACTATGAAAACGACAGGCTCAGCCCCGCTTCGGCCTTATCGAAACTGAGCGATTTAACTCGCACCCTCCTAAACCAGGACACTGAAAACTCGACTTCAAACGACGGTATGGACGCAGCAATTTGCCAGATCGACTCAAGCAAAGGGATAGCCAAGTTCGCAGGGGCACACATGTCTTTGTTGGTTAAGTCGGTGGCCAACGTTGATCGCATCCGAGGCGATAAACAAAGTATTGGTTATGCGGACACCCCAAGAGGGCCAAAATTTATCGAGCACGTAATCCACTTAGATCAAATTGTTGATCTGATTATCTCTACCGATGGCCTGATCGACCAATTGGGTGGCGAAAAGCGCTTAGCCTTTGGAGTTCAAAGATTAATGTCGATAGTTAAGCAAGACAGTTGGTCGAACTCGGAAGAGCTTTTGGCGGCCATCGAAGATGCTTTCCAAGATTACAGAAAGAATGAAGAGCGCATGGATGATTTGACGGTGATTGCTTTTCGTCCGTTGCAAGATACAAGTTAGGGTGCTTTTTATGAGGTGAGCAAGGTAGCTGCTTATGGGAAAAAACTGTGGTCTGCCCAAGTTCTGACGAAAAAGGATAGCTTGGCCTGCAGGTGAGAGAGGAAAAGTCGGTTTTTTTATAGTGTAAGCCGCCAGCACCAGCGACCCCCGTCAGCCCCCCGGCACGACTCGTCAGCGGTCGTCTCAGCGCCAGTGAGCGGTCTCGTAAGCTGGGCCGTCAGCGGCCTCTCCAGCGGTCAAAAATGCCCCGTGCTGACCCGCTGACGCTCCATTCCGCCCGTCGCTTCACTCAGTAAAATGCCCCCGAAACCGCCCCAGTTCCGGCCACCGGCTGGAAAAGTTGATAGGTTTCATCGGTCGGCAAGGATTCCTACCACCCCAGCCAGTTCATCGGAACATGGAACGAGACTAGGCACTTGGGGCCAAACCCTCCGAGAAATGCCCCCGTTTATGCCCCAGTGGTTTCGGGTGTTACGGGTGTTGAGGGTGGGACCCCAGAGGTCGTTGAAGGCCCATACCACGGCCCCTCAAACAAGCCAAACTTTAAAAAGCTTAAGAAATTGCATATAATCTGCTGCATTGTACCAATCGATGGTCTCGTTCACGGGGCGTGTCATGGGGGGGCCAAAAGGAAATAATTCTCACGAGAATGCCGGCGAATGGCATGCTTCAATGTCGGTCGCCTTGGCGCTTGGGCTTGGTTTCTTCGTTCTCACTTCAGTTGCAGGCGTATTGGGTGTGGGGCTGCTTGTTGGCTATCGAAATACCTCAGAGCTGCTGACCCAGAAGGCTCAACTTATTATTGGCACACAACGACAACAGGTCGAGCGTTATCTGTCTGCAGCTGCAGATCAAATCGACTTCATTGCGGGCAGGATTTCCTCGGGGGAAGTTGAACCGGAGGGTTCTGAAGAGTTCGTTAGCCTTTTGCTTGGCGCGGTTTCAGCTACCCCCCAGATTCTTCGGATACAGTTTATCGACAGACAGCAAATCCTGACAGGGGTTGAACGTATTGAAGACGAGACACTACCCATATTCGTAAAGCTTGGAGACGATATCGACCTGCGCCACCTCATCGACAAAGTAATCAAAACTGGAGAAGCTAACTGGGGTAAAATACTCTGGCGTGGCTCTGTTGCACAAATCGGCTGAACGCCGAGGTTCCCCTTTCCCCGAACGGACTTATCCCACAGCTCCCGTGACGG
>NZ_JBXWOP010000025.1:0-60163 GCF_059610965.1 Ruegeria sp. CDSB136 | reverse complement strand
ACCAACACCATGATTTATATCGGAAATAACACGATCACGACAGCGGAAACAGCGACTTACTTGGGGAATGTGGGCTATTATATTGGTCGCTCATCGCATCGAACAATGAACTGTACTTGTCCCCGCTTTCGCTTTTGCTGAGTGATAGCATCTCATCAGAGTTAAAACCTGCTGCCACTAGTGCTGCGAAAATAGAACCTGCTGAGGTGCCGGCAGCGCCAACAACCTTTAGTTCACTCCTGCCTTCTATGGCACTAAGTACCCCTATGTGTGATATTCCCTTTGCTCCGCCACCTTCGAATACGATAAAAGTATTTTTCTTCATTGCGCTCCACCAATAGTGTAAATTCGTCTTCCTCTAAAACGCTGTTTCGATAGTACTTGCTAAGTTAATTCTTGCTAAGTTATTTTTCCTGTAACCCGCTTGCAACTTGGAAGGTTGGGACCGCTTTCGAATAGATCCACAGGCTACAATACAACTTTGGGCAGTTTCGAGGGGTTCAACGCTCGGAAGAAAGGGCGCGCCCTATCCTTGGGAGAAGAAATTCCGCGCTCGAAACTCAACATGAGCGCTAACTAGGGTCAGGACTCATAGCCAATAAATGACGATTGCGGCAAGGGCGATGGCTGACAGGAAAACCTTCGGTCATCTATCGTATCGGGTTGCAACGCGTCGCCAATCCTTCAGCCTGCCGAACATGATCTCGATCCGGTTGCGGCGTTTGTAACGGCGCTGGTCGTACTTCACCGCTTTCTTCCGCTGCTTCCCGCCTGGGATGCACGCGCGTATGCCTTTATCTTTCAACGCTTCCCGGAACCAATCAGCGTCATATCCGCGATCCCCAAGCAGCCATTCGACATCTGGCAGGCTGCTCAACAATGCCCGTGCGCCGATGTAATCGCTGACCTGCCCAGCCGTCACAAACAAGTTGAGTGGGCGTCCCTTGCTGTCGCAGATAGCGTGTAGCTTCGTTTTCATGCCGCCCTTGGTCCGACCGATCAGGCGTCCACCCCCCCTTTTTGACGCCCAAACTGGTCGCTGTGCGGTGCGCCTTCAGGTAGGTCGCATCTATCATCAAGGTCTTATTTTCGCCGTGCTCAGCGGCCATTCCGGCCATCATCCGGGCGAAGATGCCCTTGTCGCTCCAACGTTTCCAGCGGTTGTAGAGCGTCTTGTGCGGGCCGTATGCCTTCGGCGCATCGCGCCAGCGCAAACCATTGCGATTAATGAAGACTATCCCGCTCAACACCCGCCGGTCATTGACGCGGGGTTTGCCATGAGACTTTGGGAAGAAGGGCTCAAGACGCGCCATCTGGGCGTCGGTCAGCCAAAACAGATCAGACATGTTCACCGCTCGTTTTTCGAACCGTGAATCACGCAGCCACGCGGAAATCAATGGGTCCTGACCCTAAGGGTCGGGTAGTGCTTTCTGCTTCAATTTAATGCGGGTATGGAAGCGGATAGATGCCAGGTATTGCAAGGAAGGTTGTGGCAAGATGGCTGCGCGGAAGCGGCGAAGGGTGTTTGGATCATATCTGGTGTGCTCACAGCCGTAGATTTTTTGCTACATCTTCGGTATATTGAACCTTGTATTACACGCTTCAATTTTTAGCCCAATAAGAAAACTATACGGGCGAGCACAAATTTTTTTGGATTTCCTTTGTGGAGGTAGTGGTGTTTCGGTATCTACTAGCGTTTTCAGTATTGGCAGCTTGTTCTAGTTCAAACGAGCCGACAACTCCTAGAAGTCAAGCTGATACTAACCGTTTTATCGCACTATGTGGTGGTGGTTTTTCAAGCAAAGACAAAGCCACCCTTGAAGCTATTTATGAAAGAAATTCCGGACAGAGCGGCAAAATAGGAGTGGGCACCGAGCGGGAGTTCGAGTCGACGATTCTGACATCGAGCGACATCACTGAGGCGAACAAGGTGGAAGCTTATAACTCCTTTGTCGGCTGCTTACGCGAGGCAGGAGCATTCGCGTGAAGAACTTCTTGTCCGGGCTGTTTGCGATCCCGTTTGGGCTTTGTGGTTGTATTCAGCAACAAATTGGCGAACCAATAGATGGGAATCCTAGAGACAGGGCCGGTGATCTAATCGCAGTGTGTAGTACGGGCATGTCAACGCAGGTCGAAAAGGAACTTAAGGCTGCCATTGAGCCGGGGCAAGCAGAGCTGAGTTCTCTGAAAAAGGAAGAACTGAGAGGAATCATCTTTAGCGATCCCGAGTTCTCTACTGAAGAAAAACTTCTAATCTACGATGCATATCTGGATTGCATTGAATCCAATTTCGATAGTATCCGGTTTGTCCCGGGTGATGCGACTGAAGCCGTTGAACGCATAGTCTACCAGAATGACTTCGACCGTTTGGGTGTCTTATCAAAATACGACATCACAGCGGACTATCGTCGAAGCTACAAGAACATTTCTGACGCCACTGTGACTTGCGTCCTTAGAATTAGGGGCGGGCGGGGTTATCGTGGTAGTCGAGAAATGTATGACATTGGCGAAATCAATCTACACGAGTTTGTACTTTCGCCGGGTGAAACTGAGAGTCTTTCTGGAACTGTGCGCAACGAAGGCTACAATACCGATTCACTGGTGGTGCGAGTTGATGACAAGTTGGACTGCGGATACATCTAGCCTTCAGCGCAGTCGTGCAAAAATCGACAGTTACTGCCGAAATCCACATTCAAATATGCTCCTAAGGCACATTTAAACGGTCAATTCCTTACACTGAGGTCTGTCTGGCCGCATATGGCCACACTGGGAGACAAACAAAACGGTGATGGCACTTGCTTCAAATGGTTCGATATTCAGTCCTTTTCGAAGGAGCCGTCGCTCATCGTGCCTTCTGAAAACGCGATGATGTGACAATTTGATTCACTTTTAAGGTTACAGTTTCTGAATGTTGACTCGCCCGTGCTAGATTAAAACGAATCACTTTTGATAGTGGAGGATTTGATGTCAGAAAGAACTGATGCATTGGCAGACCTAGGTGTTGCGCTTGCTGCCGACGAACATTTCTCCCATGACACCAAGCAAAACACTGCTTTGATTTCTTATGGTTTTTCTGGTTACGGTGAGTTCACTCCAATTTCTGTAACAGGCGGAACCGAAATTTGCCATGCCAACATGGAACGAAATAGTTCAAGAGATTAGCGGTCTGGGGCAAGCTAATGCCTGCGACCTTGTCACAACCAAATACCTAAGTGCACTCGAGGCCAGAGTTGGAAGACCGGTCATCGCGTATTATTCCGGCTGGCTACAAAAGAAGTCGCCCGACGGGCGTATTCACCCAGAAGCCGCAATAACTGATCTAGACATGAATGGCCTGATGGCAGTTGTGCACAATGTGCCAAGAGACAAAGGCCTAGACCTAATTCTTCATACTCCTGGTGGTAGCGCTGAAGCCACTCGGGCTATCGTTGAGTATCTTTATAGAATGTTTGGAACAGACATTCGCGCAATCATCCCTCACATGGCTATGTCAGCGGGCACCATGATTGCCTGCGCGTGCACCGAAATAGTGATGGGTAAACACACATCACTTGGCCCAACTGATCCACAGATCAAAGGCCATCCCGCTATGGGGGTTTTGGCCGAGGTCGATCAGGCAATTGAAGAAATCAAAAAGGAACCACTAAAAAAATTGGTCTACGAGCAAGTTTTTGCAAAATATCCACCTGCCTTTATCCTAGATTGCGAGCGGGGCGTCGCGGGTACGAGAGACATGGTCTCGCGTTGGCTGGCCGGAAACATGCTTAAAAACGAGGGAAACCCGACCGAGGCAGCAGAGGCAATTGTTGAGAACTTAATGGATTACAAGGGCACGACAGAGCACGCACACCACTTCATGATTGACAAATGCAACGACATGGGACTGAAGGTTGTTTCACTGGAGGACGACCAGAATCTGCAGGAAGAGGTCCTCAGCGTACATCATGCTTTTGTTGCATCGTTCGGAATGACGAATTCAATAAAGATAATTCGAAACTCGAATGGGGGTCAATGGACGGTCAGTGCGTAGTAAGTCTGACTGAAATGTCCCCTATTTGTCCCCCAAGCAAAACAAAGCATACAGGCGGTCAGACAGCCACCTTAAACACCAGTAGCATAGTTTATTGATATTAATGTCAAAAAAAGTGGTGAGCCGTGCAGGATTCGAACCTGCGACCCACTGATTAAAAGTCAGTTGCTCTACCAACTGAGCTAACGGCCCACTCTTTTTTGGATCTCGTCGATCCGTGGCGCTCTTTAAGGCAAGTTCCCGGTTGGGTTCAAGACCTTTTTTGCACCTCGTTCCGCTTGAAAAATCAGTGTTTCAGGCGACCCGATAGGCGGCCTAATTAGGCAGGTGGCGCAGGGGGGTCAACCCCTTTTTTTACGAATCTCCCTGTCAGACTGGATTCATGTCCTGCGCAGGGTTATATGCGCGCCATGCAGCTGAGACTCGATACCGGATTGCCCTTCATGAAGATGCACGGGCTGGGAAATGACTTCGTCATTCTCGACGCACGTGCGGCGTCGGTGGAGATGACGCCCGCCCTGGCGCGGGGAATCGGGCATCGTCAGATGGGTGTGGGTTTCGACCAGCTTGCCGTCATTCAGCAAGGCGAAGAAGACGCGCATCTGGTGTTTTACAATGCAGATGGGTCGACGTCTGCGGCTTGCGGGAATGCCACCCGCTGCATTGCCCGGTTTCTGATGGAGGAGACCGGAAAATCCAACCTGACCCTGACAACAGAACGCGGTACGCTTGTTGCGCGGGATGTGGGCGACGGGCTGACTGCAGTGAACATGGGGCCTCCGCAGTTGGACTGGCACGAGATCCCGCTCGCAGAAGATGTCGATACGCTGGAACTGCCGATCGAGGGCAGCCCGAGCGCCACCGGTATGGGCAACCCGCATTGCACCTTCTTTGTCGAGGACGCCGAGGCGATTCCCCTGACGGAGTTCGGCGCGCGATACGAGCATCACCCCCTTTACCCCGAACGCACCAATGTACAGGTGGTGCAGGTCATCGGACCGGATCACTTGCGTATGCGCGTGTGGGAGCGTGGCGTGGGCATTACCTTGGCTTCGGGCTCGTCCTCTTGTGCGACGGCGGTTTCGGCCGCGCGCCGGGGCCTTACGGGGCGCAAGGTTCAGATCGAACTGGACGGCGGAACAATCTGGATCGACTGGCGCGAGGATGGCGTCTGGATGACCGGGCCGACCTGCCACGTCTTCTCGGGTACGTTGACGCCTGAATTCCTGAGGGCGCTGGGATGAACCCGCCCAAATTCACCACGCTGGGCTGCCGCCTGAACGCCTATGAAACCGAGGCGATGAAAGAACTGTCGCGGGAGGCGGGACTGACAGATGCTGTTGTCGTGAACACATGTGCTGTCACGGCCGAGGCGGTGCGCAAGGCCCGGCAGGAAATCCGCAAGCTTCGGCGGGAAAACCCCAATGCGCGTCTGATTGTCACCGGTTGTGCGGCCCAGACCGAGCCCGAGACATTTGCCAGTATGGACGAGGTCGACGCGGTGATCGGGAATACCGAAAAAATGCAGCCCGCGACATGGAAAAGCATGGCTGCCGACTTCATCGGCGAGACCGAATCCGTGCAGGTCGACGACATCATGTCCGTGACCGAAACCGCGGGGCACCTGATCGACGGGTTCGGCACGCGCTCGCGCGCATATGTGCAGGTCCAGAATGGCTGTGACCATCGGTGCACCTTCTGCATCATCCCTTATGGCCGTGGCAATTCGCGTAGCGTGCCAGCCGGCGTTGTAGTCGATCAGATCAAACGGCTGGTGGAGCGGGGGTATAACGAAGTTGTCTTGACGGGTGTTGACCTGACCTCGTGGGGGGCAGACCTGCCGGCGCAGCCCAAGCTGGGCGATCTGGTGATGCGCATCCTGAAGCTGGTACCGGACCTGCCGCGCCTGCGGATCAGTTCGATTGATTCCATCGAGGTGGATGAAAACCTGATGCAAGCGATCGCGACCGAGCCACGCCTGATGCCACATCTGCACCTGTCGTTGCAGCATGGCGACGATCTGATTCTCAAACGCATGAAACGCCGCCACCTGCGCGATGATGCAATTCGCTTCACGGAAGAGGCCCGCAAACTGCGCCCCGATATGACTTTTGGCGCCGATATAATCGCGGGTTTCCCAACCGAATCCGAAGCGCATTTCGAGAACTCGCTGAAGCTGGTCAAAGATTGCGACCTGACCTGGCTGCACGTCTTCCCGTATTCCAAACGCGATGGCACTCCGGCGGCCCATATACCGCAGCAGATCAACGGCAATGTCATCAAAGACCGCGCCGCCCGTTTACGCGCGGCAGGAGCGGTTCAGGTCTCCAAACACCTGACCGCCCAGATCGGCAGAACCCATCACATCCTGATGGAGAACCCGAACATGGGCCGGACCGAGCAGTTCACCGAAGTGACGTTTTCCACACCGCAAACCGAAGGCAAGATCGTGACCGCCACCATTAGGGGCAACACGGACACTCAACTGACAGCCTGATCCGCTTTTCATCTGGCCAGAAATATCCCGGGGTTGAATTGGCCGCAGGCCAAGAAGGGGCTGGCCCCTTCACTCCGATCACAACAAAAAACCCCCGCTGCCAATGGCGCGGGGGTTTCTTCGTTCTTTGCGGGTCAGTGCTTAGTGCAGCTTCTTGCCTTTGTGGGGTGCCCAAAGGCGCTTGTTGACCAGATACAGCAGAACCGACAGCACCGACAGGAACAGAACGCCAACGAAACCGGCATTCTTGCGATCCATCATCTTCGGTTCGGCGGTCCACATCAGGAAGGCGGCGATGTCCTCGGACATGGCTTCGACGGTGGCAGGGTGGCCATCGGCGAACTCCACCTGATCTTCGGCCAGCGGCGGTGCCATCGAAATCCAGCCACCCGGGAAGGCGGTGTTTTCGTACAGAACCGCACCTGCCTCTTCCTTTTCCTTACCGGTATAGCCATCCAGCAGCGAGGCGATGTATTCCGCGCCGCCCATGCCTTTGAACAGCTGGTTGATGCCCAGACCATAAGGGCCGTGGAAGCCGGCACGGGCCTTGGCCATCAGGCTCAGGTCCGGAGCGCCAACGCCGTCATTGGCCGGGAAGTGGTCAGTCGGGATCGCCGGACGGAAATCGTCAAGCTCGGGATCGAACACTTCAAAGTTGCCAGCCGCATAGGCGATGACTTCTTCTTCCGAATATCCCAGCGCCTCAAGGTCGCGCAGGGGTACGTATCTTAGGCCGTGGCAGGCCGCACAGACTTCAGTGTAGACCTGAAGACCACGCTGCAGCTGGTTTTGATCCCAGGTGCCAAAGGGGCCTTCGAACGAGAAGTCGAAGTCTTCGATGTGCTGCTCGCCGCCACCTGCCGCGAGGGACGCAGCAGGGGTAAGGGCGATGGCAAACGCGGCACCGATTGCAAGTTTCTTGAACATGTTTCCGGTCCCTCTTCTTACTCGGCCGGCGTGGCGTCGGCGTCTGCCTTGCCATAATGCGCGTTGAAGTCTTCTTCGATGGTTTCCGGCTGCGCCTCGGGTTTTTCGATAACACCCAGGATCGGCAGGATCACGAAGAAATAGGCGAACCAGTAGGCGGACGCGATCAGCGAGAAGGTTGCGTAAGGCTCTTCCGCGGGCATCGCACCCAGCCACATCAGGGCGAAGAAGTCGATGATCAGCAGGTAGAACCACCATTTGAACATCGGGCGGTACTTGCCCGAACGCACGGTCGACGTGTCCAGCCAGGGTGCCAGAGCCATTGCCAGGATCGCACCGAACATCGCAATCACACCAAAGAACTTGGCGTCGACGATACCGCCGGTGATGAAGCTGGCGAACTGAACAACCCAGACCTCACCAGTGAACGCACGCAGGATCGCGTAGAACGGCAGGAAGTACCATTCGGGAACGATGTGCGCAGGCGTAACCAGCGGGTTGGCTTCGATGTAGTTGTCCGGGTGGCCCAGGTAGTTCGGCATGAAACCGACAATCGCCCAGAAGATTACCAGGATCACGGCCAGCGCAAACAGGTCCTTGATCACGAAGTAGGGCCAGAACGGCAGCGTGTCTTTCTCGGCCTCGGCCTTCGAGCCACGACGCACCTCAACACCCGTGGGGTTGTTGTTTCCGGTGGTGTGGAAGGCCCAGATGTGCACGATGACCAGCGCCGCGATGATGAATGGCAGCAGGTAGTGCAACGAGAAGAAGCGGTTCAGCGTGGCGTTGTCCACGGCGGGTCCGCCCAGCAGCCAGGTCTGGATCGCATCGCCAACGAACGGGATCGCGCCAAACAGACCGGTGATCACGGTCGCACCCCAGAAAGACATCTGACCCCAGGGCAGAACGTAGCCCATGAAGGCAGTGCCCATCATCATCAGGTAGATCAGCATACCGATGATCCACGTGATCTCACGCGGGGCTTTGTACGAGCCGTAGAACAGGCCGCGGAACATGTGAATATAGACCGCAACAAAGAACAGCGACGCGCCGTTCATGTGCAGATAGCGGATAAAGTAGCCGCCATTCACGTTGCGCATGATGTGTTCGACGCTGGCAAAGGCCAGATCGACATGCGGAGTATAGTGCATCACCAGGATGATGCCGGTGACGATTTGCAGCGCCAGGCAGAACGCCAGAACGATGCCCCAGATCCACCACCAGTTCAGGTTCTTGGGGGTCGGGATCATGAGGGTGTCATACAGCAGGCCGACGATGGGAAGGCGGCTGTTCAGCCACTTTTCGCCGTTTGTCTTCGGCTCGTAATGATCGTGGGGAATTCCGGACATCTGGGTCTCCCTTAGCCGAGTCTGATGGTGGAGTTATCCGTCCACTCCGCAGGCGGAACGGGCAGGTTTTCAGGCGCGGGGCCTTTGCGGATACGACCGGCAAGATCATAGTGCGAACCGTGGCAGGGGCAGAACCAGCCGCCAAAATCGCCGGCATCACCCAAAGGCACGCAACCCAGATGGGTGCAGACGCCCATCTGAACGATCCATGCGCCCGGTGCTTCGCCTTCAGGCGAAGGCATAACGCGGTTGGCGTCGGTTGCCGGCGCATCAGCGTTCAGGTTGAAGTTGCGGGCCAGCGGATCCGGCAGTGCGTCAACGCCTTCGGCGTCCTGCTCCTGCGCTTCCTGGATCTCGGCACCGGTGCGGTGACGGATGAACACGGGCTTGCCCAGCCACTTGACTGTCAGCTGCGTACCCGGCTCAACCCCGCTGACATCCACGCGGATCGAGGACAGCGCCTGAACGTCTGCCGATGGGTTCATTTGGTTGACCAGGGGCCAGACGGCCGCCCCCGTTGCAACGACACCTGCGCCGCCAGCGACGTAGTAGAGGAAATCTCTGCGGGTGCCTTCGTGGTCTTCTGCGTGGGACACGAGGTTTTCTCCGATTCCGACGCCCGGGTGGACCGGGCAAACATGCATCAGCACCGCATCAAATACGGCGTCTCATCGCGGCTATCTATCCGGGAGAAAACGGTTCGTCCAGCGGTCATAGGCGCGCACTACGCCGCATCTGGGCATTCATGTCACAACGAAGGGGCATTTTTTCAAGATAGCGGTGGGGTTAAGCGGGGAAATTTGCCGATCACCGCAGATCGGGCGCAACGTGATTCGGGGTCACATATCGAAACGGGGAACCTGTCCTGATGCTGACACCGGACGTGCCACAAGGTCCCCGGTCTGCATACTCCTGACCAGATTTCGCCGCACAAATTTCCACTTTAAGGGCCTCCACCGTCACGTAAATTTTGAGTTGAAAATACATATTTTTCAATAACATAGTTGTGACTGTTTTCGGTTGCACTTTTAACGGGAATCCCGGAAGGGCGGGGGAAACCTCACCCGCAACAGGACGTTCTCTATGTCAAAGCTCTTTGCAACCGTCGTGACCCTGGCGCTGGCCGCTGCATCTCAGGCCACTGCCGCCGGCGATCCGGAAAAAGGCGAAAAACTCTACAACCGCTGTTCTTCCTGCCACGCAATCATCAAAGATGGCGAGGTTTTGGTCAAAGGCGGCATAACCGGTCCGAATCTCTTTGGTGTCGTAGGTCGCGTTGCCGGAGCCGAAAATGATTATCGCTATGGCAGCGAGCGTCTGCCAATTGGCATGTTTACCGACGACATGATACGGGCGGGCGAGGAAGGGCTGGTTTGGACCGAAGAGAACATTTCTGCCTACTCCCAAGATCCGATTGGCTTTATCAGGGAGTACCTTAATGACGAAACCGCGCGTCCGAATATGAGCGTCAGGCTGAAAAAGGGCGCCGACGATATCGCGGCCTATCTGGCGACCTTCAGCGAATGACCGATCCGGCTGGTCATGTTCCCCGCATCAATGTGGCCAGCAATCCGGTCTCGCTGCCAAAACCATCCGCCTCAACGTAATCGGCCGCAGAATGCCGCATCTTGTCGGTTTTGTTCTGATTCAGCTTCCAGGTGCCCTGAATGTCGTCCACCTGCAGTCTGCACGGGACAATCACCCGCATCATGCGCTCCAACGCGTCCGAGTTCATCTTTCCGGCGGTCCAGGGCGGCTTGGGCCGCAGGCGCTCTTCGTAGAAAGCGGATTGGCGATCCAGCAAATCCCGCAATTCAGA
The DNA here is from genome assembly GCF_059610965.1 of Ruegeria sp. CDSB136. NCBI lineage: Bacteria > Pseudomonadati > Pseudomonadota > Alphaproteobacteria > Rhodobacterales > Roseobacteraceae > Ruegeria > Ruegeria sp. CDSB136. The sequence goes on along the minus strand of NZ_JBXWOP010000025.1, from coordinate 49,541 downwards.
ATGTGGCAGTACCCTGATCCGGCCTGTCAGGTGCACGGCGACATAGTTCCATGTCGGCACCTGGTCCTCGGCCCCGTACCAATCGGGTGAGATGTACCCGTCCGGCCCGGACACGGCGATCCGGGCAACACGCGGCTGTTTCAGTGCGTGCACAATCGGGTTCGATCGCACCAGATGCAGGTCGGCAACGGCCCCATCTTCGCTAATTAAGAAAGGCACATGGCTGAGCAACGGCGCCTGATCCGTGGAAAGGGTCAGAACCCCGAACGCCCGTTCTCGGGCAAAGGCGATATGGCGCGCAGTGTCTTCAGCGCGGAAGGCAGGGTTCGGGTGCATGTCTATCCTCCTGCGAAATCTCTTGCAGAACCGCCCGCACCTTGGCAAGGTCCGCGCGTTCTCAGGGCGGGGCGGAATTCCCCACCGGCGGTATGCGGGTCACGACCCGCAAGCCCGCGAGCGGCCCCGGCGACCGGGGTGTCAGCAGATCTGGTGAGAGGCCAGAGCCGACGGTTACAGTCCGGATGAAAGAGAACGTGCTGGCGCGCCGCCAAACGGCGCGGCGGCTCGTGATCGCCTTGGGTGACGTGTCATGCCGGGCTGGCAGCGAAAAGTGGGAACCGGTTCTCGCGACAGCCAGTTGGCAACCAAACCGAAAGTAGATCTTGATGACACACACCCGCTATGCATTCGTCAAAGCCAACTGGCATTCGGACATCGTTGACCGGGCGCTCGACGGGTTTCTGGAACTGATCCCTGCCGATCAGGTCGATGTTTTCGACGTGCCGGGCGCGTTCGAGATGCCTCTGCTGGCCCGCGATCTGGCCCAAACCGGGCGCTACGCCGCTGTTGCCTGCGCCGCCTTTGTCGTGGATGGCGGCATCTACCGGCATGATTTCGTGGCACAGGCCGTGGTCGACGGGCTGATGCGCGCCGGAATGGACACGGGCGTTCCGGTCCTGTCGGTCTCGCTCACGCCGCACCAGTATCAGGAAACCGACCACCACAACGCCATCTATCGTGCGCATTTCGTTCAAAAAGGGCGCGAAGCCGCACAGGCCGCTCTCAAGATCACCGAATCCCGTGCAGAGATTGCGCAAGTCGCCTGAACTTCATCTTTTCAAAAATACTCAAAACGCGCTGCCCATCGGGCAGCGCCCCCCGGACCAATCAGCAAATCCGCTTGAGGCCGGGCCCCGCGACCGCTAATCACATCGCGCAAAGGAGCACGCCTCATGTCGATGAACAGCTTTGGCCATCTTTTCCGCGTCACCACCTGGGGTGAAAGCCACGGACCCGCTTTGGGTGCGACCGTCGATGGCTGCCCGCCGGGCGTCGCGATCGACGAGGGAATGATCCAGCACTGGCTGGACAAGCGCAAACCGGGGCAGAACAAGTTCACCACTCAGCGGCGTGAACCGGATCAGGTGAAAATCCTCTCGGGTGTGTTCGAAGGCCAGACCACCGGGACCCCCGTGCAGCTGATGATCGAAAACACCGATCAGCGCTCGAAAGATTACGGCGATATCATGGACAAGTTCCGCCCGGGCCACGCCGATATCACCTACTGGCAGAAATACGGTATCCGCGATTATCGCGGTGGCGGGCGCAGTTCGGCCCGCGAAACGGCTTCTCGTGTTGCGGCCGGAGGTCTAGCGCGTGAGGCGATCAAACAGATTGCCCCCAATGTTCAGATCACCGGTTACATGACGCAGATCGGACCCCACAAGATTAATCGCGACAATTTCGACTGGTCCCAGATCGAACAAAATCCGTTTTGGACCCCGGATGCGCACGCGGCCGAGGGTTGGGCGGCTTTTCTGGACGATCTGCGCAAATCCGGAAACTCGGTTGGTGCCGTGGTCGAAGTGGTGGCGCGCGGCGTTCCTGCCGGTCTTGGTGCGCCGGTTTATGCCAAGTTAGACACTGATCTGGCCGCCGCGATGATGTCGATCAATGCGGTCAAGGGCGTCGAGATCGGCGAGGGTATGGCCGCGGCGGAACTGACCGGAGAGGCCAATGCCGATGAGATCTTCATGGGCCAGAACGGCCCGCAATACAGTTCGAACCACGCGGGCGGTATTCTCGGCGGTATCTCGACCGGACAGGACATTGTGGTCCGTTTCGCGGTCAAGCCGACCTCGTCCATCCTGACCACTCGCAAAACGATCACCAAATCCGGGAAAGAGACCGAAATCATCACAAAAGGCCGCCATGACCCCTGCGTCGGCATTCGCGCTGTCCCGGTAGGCGAGGCGATGATGGCATGCGTGATCCTCGACCACCTGCTGCTGCACCGCGGCCAGATCGGAGAGAACCGTGGACGGATCGGCTGATCTGCGTACGCGCCTGCGCGGCATCGTTGCGCAGCGTATGGAGACCGACCCTGCCCATGATCTGGCCCACCTAGACCGGGTCTGGGTGAATGCGCAGGCCATCGCGGATCGCGAAACGGATATGGGCGTGCTTCTGGCCGCAAGCTATCTGCATGATCTGGTGAACCTGCCAAAAGATGACCCTTGCCGGCATCTGGCCTCGCGCCGGTCCGCGACGGAATCAGAGACTGTTCTGAGGGAATTGGGCTATCGCCCGGATCAGATCCGCGCCATTCAGCACGCAATTGAATCCCACAGCTTTTCGGCCAACATCACGCCTGAAACGGATGAGGCCCGTATTCTGCGGGATGCCGACCGGCTGGATGCGTTGGGCGCGATCGGCGTAGCCCGCAACTTTTCTGTTTCCGGCGCATTGGGGCGGTCGCTTTATGATCCGGCCGACCCGTTTGCAGAACACCGGCCTCTGGATGACCTGCACTTCTCGGTCGACCATTGGAAAGTCAAGCTTCTCAGCCTGCCGAATGACATGCTGACCGAGACCGGAAAACAGATCGCGCAGCAGCGGATCGGCCGGATGATCCGTTTTCTTGAAGAATTCGCGGAAGAGATCGGCAGTACCTTGCCGCCAAGCTGGACAGACCGCTGATTCCAGCCGTTGATCTTTGCGCCGCAAAGGCGCAGGGTCGCGCCGATGGCAAAACCTTTAACATCGCATCGACCCGTACTGGCCGTGGCGCTGAAACTCAGCGCCCTTTTTCTGTTCACCTCGATGTCGGCGCTGGTCAAGGCATTGTCCGAAGATTTTCCTCCGGGTGAGCTGGTTTTTTTTCGGTCGCTCTTTGCCATTCCGGTCATCATCATCTGGCTGGTATCGCGTGGGGAACTGGCGCAGGGCTTCGTGGTCAAAAAGCCGATGGGTCATTTCTGGCGCGGTGTTCTGGGCACGACCGCAATGGGTTTGACTTTCACCGGGCTCAGCCTGCTGCCGCTGCCCGAAGTGACTGCCATTGGCTACGCGACCCCGATCTTCACCCTCGTTCTCGCAGCGGTCATGTTGGGCGAACGTATCCGTTTGATCCGTATTGGTGCCGTCGTTCTGGGCCTTTTGGGTGTTCTGATCATGCTGTGGCCGCGGCTTGGCAGCACCGAACTGGAACTGGCAGCCACAATTGGTGCGCTTTGCGTGCTGGGCGCAACAATCGCGCGGGCCTTTGTGCAGATTCACATCCGGCAATTGGTTCAGGTCGACCATCCGGCTGCGATCGTTTTCTACTTTTCGGTTACGGCGACCGCCCTGTCCGGGCTGACGGTATTCTGGGGCTGGGCTGTGCCGACATGGGAGCAGCTGGCGATACTGATTGCGATGGGACTGACCGGGGGGGTCGCGCAAATCCTGGTGACGTCCTCGTACCGGTTTGGCCAGGCCTCGATGCTGGCCCCATATGACTATACCACCATGCTGTTTGCCATCGGCATCGGCTATGTCTGGTTTGATGAGCTGCCAACGCTGGCCATTTTGCTTGGGGCTGTTCTGGTCATCGCCGGCAATGCGGTGGTGATCTGGCGCGAGCATCAGCTGGGGCTGGAGCGCGGCAAGGCCAGATCTGTCACGGACCCCAAAGCGTGACTTTACCTTTCGCCATCTTTCCCTAGTTTGGGCGCGACAAACAACGAGGTTTCCCGATGAGTGACGCACATGATCACAAGGAAAAGATGCAAAAGGTGCAGGCTGAGCACCGTAAGAAGGTTTCCGAGGCGGTCGATCCCGAACGCGGCCTGGTTCTGATCAACACAGGCAAGGGCAAAGGCAAATCCTCGGCCGCATTTGGTGTCGTGATCAGGGCGCTGGGCTGGGGTCAGCAGGTTGCCGTTGTACAGTTCATCAAGGGCAAATGGAAAACCGGTGAACGGCGCTTTTTCGAAGAGCGCGATCTGGTGACGTGGCACACCATGGGCGAAGGTTTTACATGGGATACACAGGATAAGGAACGCGATATCGCCGCCGCAAACGCCGCTTTCGACAAAGCGTGCAAGCTGATGAGCAGCGGAGATTATGATCTGGTCGTGCTGGACGAGATCAACATCGCATTGCGCTACGAGTACCTTTCGGTCGAACAGGTGATCGACGGGCTGAAGAACCGGTCAGAGCGTACCAGCGTCTTTCTGACAGGTCGCGACGCGCCTCAAGCGCTGCGGGACTATGCCGATCTGGTCACCGAAATGAACGTGGAAAAACACCCGTTTCAGGCCGGTATCAAAGCCCAGCGCGGCGTCGATTTCTGATACGGGGTCGGTTTGGTCAATCATTCACCGGGCCGCTTCGTGCGGCTCGGGCTTCAAACACACGGCGCACTGACTCGCGTAGACGGGCTGACTCTTCTTCGGAAATTCGGGTGTCTGTATCTTTACTGATTGGCCCGTTCTGATCGAGATAGGCGGCATAATCTTCATTGCAGCCACACCCGCAGGAGGTCGCGGCCTCGTGTTTGGACATGAGTTCATCAAACGGGCGACACATCCCAAACCTCTCATAGTCGTTTTCGGGGCGGTGGCGTGCCGTCACCTTGTGCTGCGCTAAGCTCGCAGACCGCCCCGAAACCTGATGCCGAAACAGATGCATCCGGCGCTTCTTAATAATCTGACTGTTTTAGTCGGAATACTCAAGTCTGAATTTGCACTCAGGCGGTGACGCCTTGCTCGGGCGCGCTGAGTGAAATGACAACAACCACGGCCGCACCGTTCAGCCAGTAACAGACCGCGTCCAGCCCGGTGAAACCAAAAAGGCTGGGTGCCAGCAGAAAGGTGATCCCGACAATCAGGTCCACCGTGAGATGGAGCTTGTAGGGCAGGACCCGCCAGATCCCAAGGTGATGATCGGTCAGAACGGTCAGAACAAATGCGGCGACGCCCGTTGTGACGGACAGCCACAAGGCCATCGGGTTTGATTGACCCAATCCCAGAACAAAAGGCAGGATCATAAGGGCCAGGGCGACCGGGTAATCAAGATAGGCGTGTACGGTGCGCGTTACGAAACGAAGAGACATGATGTTTCCTTTCCTTGCTTGGAGTGGCCCCAAGATAAGGGCGCAAGTCTGGACGTATTAGCTCTTGGCGTTCGCATTTCTTTGCAGATCGTTCAACAGATCGAGGTATTAGTTCATCGCCCGATAAGCCGCGGGAGACAGGCCGATCTGTTTTTTGAAAACGCGGGAAAACGCAGCCTCCGAGGCGTAACCCACTTCGGCGGCGGCATCAGCGACGTTCCAGCGGCTTTCGGTCAGGCCGTGGCAGGCAATCTGCATGCGCCAGTTGGTCAGATACTGCATGGGTGTCGTTCCCATCTTCTCGGCAAACAACTGCGCGAATGCCGTACGCGACATTCCTGCCTCGCGGGCCAGTGTCTCCACGCTCCACTCCTGTGCGGGGGCGCGGTGAAACGCGGTAAGCGCGCGCGAAACCCGCTGGTCGGCAAATCCCGCCAGAGCGGCGTTACTGGGGCTTTGGTGTTCCAGATAGGCACGGATTGCCTGTGCAAACAGGACCTCGGACAGTTTCAGCGCGATCAGGTCGCCCCCGATCCGGGCCCCGCTCACTTCTGACCCGATCATGCGCAGGGTAGCCTCGATCCAGGCGCCCGCCTCTTCGCCGTAATTTTCGATCAGAATGTAGGGCGGCAGCCGATCGATCAGCATATGTCCTGTTCCGCGTCGCCCCGGTGGCCCGGTGAAAGAGAAATGCCCGCAGATCAGCTGCGTGTCGCGATCCTTGTCCTCGCCCCCATAGACCAGAACACCGTCACCCTGATAGCCGGACTGCTGCAGCACCTGCTCCAGTGGCAGCGCATCGAATGGCCTGACCTCGTTGCACAACAATGCATGGGCCGCCCCATGCGGAACAAGGATCAGATCCCCTTGTTTGAGACGCAATGTGTCTCCGGTTGAGGACACATGAACCTTCAATTCCCCGCGTTGCACGAAATGGAACCGAGCCACGTTTTCAAAGGCCGGAACCTGAATTCCAAAGGGGGGCGTAAAGGATGTGCGGAAATAGAACGTCCCGCGCAGGGACAGGCGCGTGAGGATATCGCTGAGCAGGTCCAACATGACAGCACTGTACACGTCCTTGCGCAATCGTCCATCCGGCTGAACGTTCAGCAAGGAAATCCGGACAACCTGCAAAGAAAAACCCCCGCCAAAAGCGAGGGTTTCAATGGTTCTCGGGCTCGGGATTAGGCGCGGACGAGGGCTTCGTAGTCTGCCGCGATTTCACGGGTAAGATCGCCAACTTCGAACGTATAGTCGCCGATCTGCCCAACCGGGGTGACCTCAGCAGCGGTGCCGGTCAGCCAGCATTGCTCGAAATCGGCCATCTCTTCGGGTTTGATCCGCCGCTCATGCACGGTGATGCCTTTGTCCTTCAGCATCTGAATGACCGTTTGGCGGGTGATGCCGTTCAGGAAGCAGTCGGCCAACGGAGTGTGGACCTCGCCATCCTTGACGAAGAACACGTTGGCGCCGGTTGCCTCGGCCACAAACCCACGCCAATCCATGAACAGGGCGTCCGAGCAGCCTTTGGCTTCGGCTTTGTGTTTCGAGATCGTGCAGATCATGTAGAGGCCCGCCGCCTTGGCGTGAACCGGTATGGTTTCCGGGCTGGGCCGCTTCCATTCGGCGATGTCCAGCTTGGCGCCCTGCATCTTGGCGTCACCATAATATGCGCCCCAGGGCCAGACCGCGACAGCCATCCGCACCGGGTTTCTGGCCGAAGCCACACCCATATCGTCACCCGAACCGCGCCAGACCAGTGCGCGTACATAGGCATCCTGAAGACCGCTGGCTTTCAGCGCCTCTTCCTTGGCGGCTTCGATTTGATCGACGTCATAAGGCATGGGCATATCCAGCGCCTCGGCCGAGGCGATCAGACGTTTCGAATGCTCGCGACTTTTGAAAATTTTGCCGTTATACGCCCGTTCGCCTTCGAATACGGACGAGGCATAATGCATTGCGTGGGTCAGAATATGCACATTGGCCTCGCGCCAGGGTACAAGTTTGCCATCCAACCAGATGACACCGTCACGATCGTCATATCCCGCCATGCGAACCTCCTGAGCCGGTAATTGTTTCCGATTGTTGCGCAAGTTTTGCCTGAAATGGACATGAAATTGCGCAAAAACTGGGAATCGATTCCTGTGTGCACTTGGAATGTCAATATCACTGACATAAAGTCAACCCGAGTAACGAATGAGGCGCAATATGTCCGACACCCGCCCGACTCAGGTCTTTGGTGGAGAAAGCCTGCTGTTTCTGACTGACGAGCAGTTGCGGCAGGGGATCGAGGCGATGTTCTTTGCGTATCGCGGCTTTACCGCCGATCCGGATCGCATTCTGGCGCAGATGGCCTATGGCCGTGCGCATCACAGGGCCATCCATTTCATCAACCGCGCGCCGGGGACAACGGTCAATAATCTGCTGGCCATACTAGGGGTGACAAAACAGTCTCTGAACAGGGTCTTACGCACTTTGATCGAAGACGGTTTGGTGGAAAGCCGGGTCGGAACAGTGGACAAACGGGAACGACACCTATTTCTGACAGAGAATGGCAGGGCACTGGAGGCGACGCTGTCCGAGGCGCAGCGCGTTCGGATGCGCGCGGCTTACAAGGAAGCCGGACCCGAGGCGGTCTCGGGCTTTCGCAAAGTGCTTGAAGCGATGATGGATGCTGATATGCGTCATGCATATACGAAATTGCGGGATACGACTTCATGAGCGAAATGGACGCCCATCTGCTGATCGTCGATGATGACGAGCGCATTCGTGATCTCCTCAAGAAATTCCTGATGCGTAACGGATTTCTGGTCACAGCGGCCCGGGATGCGGCGCACGCCCGGCGGGTGCTGTCCGGACTGGACTTTGACCTGATCGTTCTGGATGTGATGATGCCCGGCGAGGACGGCGTCAGCCTGACGCGGTCCCTGCGCGAAACTCATGCGACACCAATCCTGCTGTTGACGGCAAAGGGTGAGACCGAGCATCGGATTTCCGGGCTGGAAGCGGGCGCGGACGACTACCTGTCCAAACCCTTTGAGCCCAAGGAACTGCTGCTGCGGATCAATGCGATCCTGAGACGGATGCCAGACACGCCTGCACAGGACAGCGCAGCCAAGATTTTGCAACTTGGACCCATTCGGTACGATATTGAGCGCGGAGAGATGTGGCAGGGCGAGAACCCGGTACGGCTGACGGCGACGGAAAGCCAGTTGATGAAGATTTTTTCGGCCCAGCCGGGTGAACCGATCAGCCGCGCCAAACTTGTCGAGGATTTGGGCAGGGACAAAGGCCAGGCACAGGAGCGGGCGGTGGATGTGCAGATCACCCGCCTGCGCCGCAAGATCGAACAGGACCCGAAACAACCGCGCTATCTTCAGACGGTGCGCGGGGCCGGGTACATGCTGGCGCCGGACTAAGAAGTGCCGCTGCGCGGCGACTTGAAGCCTTCGGCGAGGGTATTTGTAGCCAGATGAAGAAGGGATCCCCATGAAAACAGCCCTTTTGACCCACGCGGATTGCCTTGGGCATGTAACACCCGACGGGCACCCCGAACGTGTCGCACGGCTGGAGCATATTCTGCATGCGCTTGAACCCCTGGACCTGAATCGGGTGACCGCCCCCTTGGCGGCGGATGACGATCTTTTGCGCATACACCCGCAAAGCTACATCAGCGACCTGCGCAAAATGCGCCCCGTCGACGGGTTTGCCCAGATTGACGGGGACACGTTTCTGTCTCCGGGTTCGATCGACGCTGCCTATCGCGCCGCCGGTGCGGTTGTTCGGGCCGTGGACATGGTTTTGGAGGGAGACGCCGGAAACGCCTTCTGCGCCATCCGGCCCCCGGGGCATCATGCCGAAACTGACACGGCCATGGGGTTCTGCCTGTTCGGCAACGCTGCGCTGGCGGCCAAACATGCGCTGGACCATCATGGCCTTGGCCGGGTGGCGGTGGTGGATTTTGATGTACATCACGGCAACGGTACGCAGGAATTGCTTTGGGACGAGCGGCGCGCGTTGCTGATCACCAGCCAACAGATGCCATTGTGGCCCGGATCGGGTCGTCCGGATGAGACCGGCGCCTTCGAGACAATCCTGAATATTCCGCTGGCGCCCGGTACGGGCGGCCCTGAAATGCGCAGGGTCTACGAAACGCAGGCCTTTCCGCGTTTGCGTGCATTCAAGCCGGAACTGATCATTATCTCGGCCGGGTTCGACGCGCATCAAAACGATCCCCTGGCCAATCTCAACTGGTCGACCGCCGACTTCGCCTGGATCACGGCCGAACTGTGCAGGATCGCCGATGAGGTTTGCGGTGGCCGCATCGTCTCGACTCTGGAAGGCGGATATGATCTGAACGCACTGGCCGAGGCGACACGCGCCCATGTGGAAGAACTGATGAAGGCAGCACGATGACCGATACCCCAGTTGAGCAAATGACTTTCGAACAGGCGATGAAAGAGCTTGAGGCCGTGGTCGGCCAACTGGAGCGCGGCGATGTGGCGCTGGACCAATCCATCGCGCTGTATGAGCGTGGCGCGCAGCTGAAGAAGCGCTGCGAGGACGAGCTGAAGCGGGCCGAGGAAAAAGTGGCTGCGATCACTTTGGACGCCGACGGGCAGCCGACCGGGACGACCCCTGTCGAAGGTCAGTAGATGTTTCAGGACATTCTGGCGCAGGATGCCGCGCGGATTCAGCACCAGTTCGATCTGGTGCTGGGGGCGCTGGACGATCTGGATGTGACCCGGGCGATGGCCTATGCCACCGAGGGCGGAAAGCGCCTGCGCGGATTCCTGGTACTGGAAAGCGCGCGGTTACATGGAATTGATGCCGCGCAGGCGATCTGGCCCGCAACGGGGATCGAGGCGTTGCACGCTTATTCGCTCGTCCATGACGATCTGCCTTGCATGGACAACGATGATATGCGCCGAGGTCGCCCGACAGCGCACGTGAAATGGGACGAAGGCACTGCCCTTTTGACCGGCGATGCCTTGCAGACGCTGGCATTTGAGTTGTGCTCCCTACCCGAGGTCGGAACCGCCGAAGTGCGCGCGGAACTGGCCGTGACATTGGCCAAGGCGAGTGGCGCGCAGGGGATGGTGCTGGGTCAGGCGCTGGATATTGCGGCGGAAACGGCGGAAACGCCGCTGACACTGGATGAAATCACGCGCCTGCAGGCGGGCAAAACCGGCGCACTGATCGAATGGTCCGCCTGTGCGGGTGCGCGCCTGGCGCAGATCGACCCAGAGCCGATGCGCCAATATGCCCGTGCCCTTGGACTTGCCTTCCAGATTGCTGATGACATCTTGGATGTAGAAGGTGACGCCGAAAAAGCCGGTAAGCGCCTGCAAAAGGATGCGGCGGCCGGAAAGGCGACCTTTGTCTCGCTGCTGGGTCTGGACGCGGCCAAGGCTCGTGCCGTGGACCTGGCAAATCAGGCCTGTGCCGCGCTGGATGGGTATGGTCCGCAGGCAGAAACCTTGAAGGACGCCGCCCGCTTCGTTATTGCCCGGGACAGCTAAGCCAGGAACGCGCCAAATGTCTGACCGCCCGAATACGCCCCTGCTGGACCTTGTGAACCGCCCTGCGGATCTCAGGCGGTTCTCGGACGCGCAGTTGAATCAGGTGGCGCAAGAGCTGCGGGCCGAGACGATTTCGGCGGTTTCCGTCACCGGCGGGCATCTGGGTGCGGGATTGGGCGTGGTCGAACTGACCACGGCGTTGCATGCGGTTTTCGAAACACCGCGCGACAAGATCATCTGGGACGTCGGCCATCAGTGCTATCCGCACAAGATTTTGACCGAACGCCGCGACCGAATCCGGACCCTGCGCCAGAAAGATGGCCTGAGCGGGTTCACCAAGCGCAGCGAAAGCCCATATGACCCCTTTGGCGCGGCGCATTCCAGTACATCGATCAGTGCGGCGCTGGGCTTTGCCGTGGCGCGCGATCTGGGCGGAGTAACACCCGAAGGTCTGGGTGACGCGATTGCCGTGATCGGCGACGGGTCGATGTCGGCGGGCATGGCCTTTGAGGCGATGAACAACGCCGGCCATCTGAAGAAACGCCTGATCGTCATTCTGAACGACAATGAGATGAGCATTGCGCCACCGGTTGGTGCGCTCTCCAACTATCTGTCGCGAATTTACGCCGAAGAACCTTTCCATGATCTGAAAGCTGCCGCCAAAGGCGCGGTCTCGCTGCTGCCGGAACCGTTCCGTGAAGGCGCAAAGCGCGCCAAGGAGATGCTGAAGGGGATGGCCGTAGGGGGCACGCTGTTCGAAGAACTGGGCTTTTCCTATGTGGGACCGATCGACGGGCATGACATGGACCAGTTGCTGCCGGTGCTGCGCACCGTCAAGGCGCGGGCAACCGGGCCGATCCTGATCCATGTGTTGACCAAGAAGGGCAAAGGTTTCGCCCCGGCCGAACAAGCCCGCGACAGGGGGCACGCGACGGCGAAATTCGACGTGGTGACGGGCGAACAGAAAAAAGCACCATCCAACGCGCCGTCTTACACTTCGGTTTTCGGCAAAACGCTTGTGGAAGAGGCTGCGCGTGACGACAAGATCGTCGCGGTCACAGCTGCAATGCCCGACGGTACGGGCCTGAACCTGTTTGCCGAACGCTACCCATCGCGCTGTTTTGACGTGGCGATTGCCGAACAGCACGGCGTAACCTTCGCCGCTGCGCTGGCGGCCGGTGGGATGAAGCCGTTCTGCGCGATGTACTCGACCTTTTTGCAGCGCGGGTATGATCAGGTTGTTCATGATGTTGCCATACAGCGGTTGCCGGTGCGATTTGCAATCGATCGCGCCGGGCTGGTGGGCGCGGATGGCGCGACACATGCCGGTTCGTTTGACATCGCTTATCTGGCCAATCTGCCGGGCATGGTGGTGATGGCCGCCGCTGACGAGGCAGAACTGATGCATATGGTTGCGACTGCCGCAGCCCATGACGACGGCCCCATCGCGTTCCGCTATCCGCGTGGCGAAGGTGTTGGCGTTGAACTGCCGGAACGCGGTGAAATTCTGGAAATCGGCAAGGGACGCATGATCCGGAAGGGCGCGCGCGTGGCGTTGCTGTCATTTGGCACGCGCCTGGCCGAGGTAGAGAAGGCTGCAGAATCCCTGACAGCCAAGGGGATTTCGCCGACCATTGCCGATGCCCGCTTTGCCAAACCGCTGGATCGGGACCTGATCCTGTCGCTGGCTGAGGATCACGAGGCCCTGATAACCATCGAAGAAGGCGCAGTCGGCGGGTTCGGCAGCCACGTTGCGCAACTGCTTTCGGACGAAGGGGTGTTCGACCTCGGCCTCAGGTATCGCTCGATGGTTTTGCCTGACACGTTCATCGATCAGGCCAACCCGGCGGATATGTATGCCGAGGCCGGAATGAATGCCGAGCATATCGAAGCAAAAGTACTGGATGTGCTGGGTATCGCGACAATCGGCGAAAAACGCGCCTGATTTCAGTGGGCGGTTTTTAGGCCAGATCCCGGGTTTTTTACGCTTACTGCAAAATGGCCGCAGTCATCTGTTTGACGGCGGCCATTCTTTTTTGTTTTGCAATCAGATCTCTGATCAGATCAGGAATGCATCTTCTTCCAGAGGGTCAAAGACTTCCAGCTCATCCTCCGAATGGTGTTCGAGGCTATCACCGTGCTCTGGCTGAGTTTCCGAAATGTTTCGTGCGGCAAGTTCGCCATCTGTCTCGAAGAAGGGCTCCGTTTCTTCGGCGTCTTCCAGTTCCGCGACGAAGATCAGATTGTCCGTATCTTCCTCATCGACGGCCAGAAGCAGATCGGCGACAAATTGGTTTGCAACAGGCTCCAGAGCATCGGGGTGGGCCAGTTTCGGTTGGGCAAATCCGACCGTTCCGCTGCCATCGATATCCCACTGATAAAAGAGTTCGACGGCGACAACATCAGGAACCAGGGCACCGCCCGCATATTGACCTGAACCATCCAGATACCATTCTGCATAGCTGCCATCGGTGTTTTTCCACAAAAGCCTGTAACCGCCACCAGAGGCTTCGACATGAATGGCGTTCCATCCGCTCAAGCTGCCGGGGCCGATATTCGCGCCGTTCAACGACACCGCAATGGTTCCGTTGATCATGTACATACCGTGTGTCGAAGCCCCCAAATCCGTCGAACCGGCTGTTTCGATGGAGTTTATCGTGTGCCCTGTGGTGCCATCACCGTTAATGTCAGCCCCATAGAAGGTCTCAAGGTCAACGACGTTGCCTACCGCGGCACCGCCGGTGAACTGGCCCGCACTGTCCAATGTCCATTCGGCGTAACTGCCGTCGCTATTCTTCCACAGCAAACGATACCCGCCAGTTGACGCTTCGACCTGAACGGCATCCCAGCCAGCCAGACTACCAGGTGCAATTGTCGTGCCGTTCAGGGATACCGGGATACTTCCATTGATAAGGTAAGAGCCCTGGGTCCAGAGGGACAGTGTTGTCGACCCGTTACTCTCAATAGGTATCGCCACGTGTCCTGTGGTGCCATCACCGTTGATATCGGCCCCATATACGATCTCAAGACTGTAGATGTTGCTGACTATCGACCCATTGAGAAAATGCCCCTGTCCGTTGGTGATCCATTCGGCGTAACTGCCGTCTGTGTTCTGCCAAAGTACGCGATAGCCACCACCGCTGGCCTCGGCGTGAATGGCCTGCCAGCCGCCCAGCGTGTTCTGGCCGACCGCTTGTCCGTTGTAAGTCAGCGCGACATTCGACGATCCACCGTCCAACACGTATATCCCTTGATTTGCATGCTGAAGCACCGTGCCGACCGTTTCAACGTTCACGACACCCATGGCCGCTACAACCCCGGCGCTATCAAACGATTGCGCGCCATCCGAAAATTGAAACTGTTCCACGTCCGACGAAACAGAGAATGTTGCTCCGTTCGCGACGCTTTTGAATTGGTAGGTGCTGCCGTTCTGAATTAGCAGATAACCGCTTGTTGCGCTGACAAATCGAACGGTATCGGTACCCGCCCCTCCTGAGAACGTGCCGTTGTTGCTGGTGACGATGGCCATATCATTTCCATCGCCGCCCTGGACGGTGTCTGTTCCGGTTCCGGGGGCGACAAAAATAGCATCGTTACCGCCGCCGCCGATAATCGTGTTGTTGCCGCCTGTACCAATCAGAACATTGTTCGCACTGTTCCCGATAAGCGTATCGTTGCCCCATCCGCCCGTGGCGTTTTCGATCACGGTGCCCTGAGCAATTGTGAAACCGCCCATAACGCCACCGACGTTGGAGACAATCCCGCCACCGGTCGCTGAGTAGTCTATCGTAGCTGCACGCAGATCGATCAGCGCGCCTGTGCTACCGAGATGCTGGATCGTATCGATGCCACCTGTGTCCCAGATCGACTGATAGCCTGTCCCGCTGACGTTGGCTGATGGCAGAGTATAAACGGTGTTACCCGAATTGTGCGTTGTATTCGCACCATAAAGGGCTTGCAGGGCCGCAATATCCAACGCGCCCAACCCGGTCGATCCGCCAAACTGCGCGTATGGGGACAGATTGCCGTTCACTTGCGTCCAGCCGTCATTGTAGGACATGACGGTGTAAACGCCCTGATTCAGATTGTTTGCACCGTAGTCATTGAAGGGCGACGTCACCCCGCTCATGACAGTTGTGGACAACCCCGTGTCATGCGGATGCCCAAGACCAAGCGCATGACCGATTTCATGCAGGATCGTCGTGAAAAAATACGCCCCGGGTGTTCCGTTGCCCCCCGGCCCGGCCGCCCACCAGTTGGTGTTGAAGGCACCTTCAGACGGGCCGTAGTTGGGGAAGTAATGATATCCCAGCGTATAGGGGGAAAACCCCTGGCCAGTAAAGAAACTGCTCGGGGCGATATACTCGACAAGATCGGCGGCAAAGACGTTGGCTGTTTCAACGAATCGGATATTTGCGACCGATTCTATGACCGCAAGGGCCTGCTTGAACTCGTTCTTATATGCGTCTGTCCAAAACGAAGTGCCGAATTTATCGTAGAAATCCCCAAAATGATAAGTAATCGTCGTGACGGTCGCCGGGTTGCCATCACCGTAAGCTCTGTCACCTTGAATTGCGCTGAGGGGAGAGGATGACGGGGGTTGCGGCGGGAACGTAAGCATCTGAGGACCTCAAAGAAAATTCGTTTCAAAGCTGAATTCAGTTTCAAATTGTCATTTTCATGGCAACTGAAGATTGCGGATTCAAAAATATCTGAACAAATCGTTAAGTCCAGAACCTCCAAACGATGTGGGATTGAATCGCACGTTCTGAACCCGGTATCCGAGAGCCCTGGAACTACCTAGTTTTCAGGAATTACCTTGTCTTTCATCGACTTGGTCAACCGCGTTGTGTCCGAAGACTGGCCTGCTTATATTATTTGTCATCCGGCGCTTTTTTTGTGCACCTGTTCAATACTGCGACTTCAGCTTTCTGCGCGCTGTTGAACCGAAACGCGCGTCCTGTTGGCAAAAGCAACCAGTGACAGCATCACCGGAACTTCGACCAGAACCCCGACCACAGTCGCCAGAGCGGCACCGGAATTGAGGCCGAACAGGCTGATGGCGACGGCAACCGCCAGTTCGAAAAAATTCGAGGTTCCGATCATGGCGCAGGGTGCGGCGATGCGATGCGGAACTTTCAGCGCATAGGCCGCGCCATAGGCAAGCGCGAAGATACCATAGCTCTGAATCAGGATCGGAACCGCGATCAGCAAGATGACAAGCGGTTTCGAGAGGATTGTCTCTCCTTGCAGGCCGAAAAGGATGACGACGGTTGCGATCAGGCCCATGACCGACCACGGCTTGACACGCGCTGAAAAGGCGTCAATCGCCGCTTGCGAGCCCAGTTTGCGACGGGTGATCAGCCCGGCGATCAGGGGCAGGACCACGTACAGCACGGTTGCCAGAACCAGGGTTTGCCACGGCACCGAGATGTCCGTTACGCCCAGCAGAAAGGCAACAATTGGCGCGAAAGCCACGACCATGATGAGGTCATTTACCGACACCTGAACCAGCGTATAGGTCGCATCGCCCCGAGTCAGTTGAGACCAGACGAACACCATCGCCGTGCAGGGCGCCGCGCCAAGCAGGATAAGGCCCGCTGTGTATTGGGCAGCATCCTCGGGTTCGATCCACGGGGCAAAAACGTAATCGAAGAACAGGACCGCCAGCAGCGCCATGGTAAAGGGTTTAATCAGCCAGTTGACCGTCAGGGTAACGATCAGACCGCGGGGCTGGCGTGCCACGCCCGCCACCGCGCCGAAATCGACGCCGACCATCATCGGATAAACCATCGCCCAGATCAGTACAGCCACCACAAGGTTGACACTGGCCACCTCGGCCGAGGCAATCAGCCCGACCAGTCCAGGCGCGGCAAGGCCAATCAAAACACCTGCGACCATGGCAAGGGCGACCCAGACGGACAGGTAGCGTTCAAAAACAGTCATGAGAGGGCCTCGGACGTCTGGTCGATGAGTTTGCCGGATGTCAGAGCAGCAGCGGCGACCATCACCGCCGCCGTTCCCAGAACCAGCGGCAGGCCCCCGACCTGATAGGTGAGGCCGGACAGGACGGTGCCGATCAGGCGGCCCGTCGCGTTGGCCATGTAATAAAACCCCACATCCATCGTTACCCGCTCCGATTGGGTGAAGGCCAGGATGAGGTAGGAGTGCAATGCAGAATTGACGGCGAAGATCGCGCCGAACGCCAGCAAGCCCAGAACCAGCGTTGCGGTCAGCCATGTCTCGGGACCCGAGGACAGCAGAACCGCCAGCGTTAGAGCCGCAGGAACGCAGAACAGGGCCGCAGCCCAATTGCGTGCGGCCTGGATCAGGTCGCCCTCGCTGCGCTCTGCCGCGTGCAGGATTTTCGGCGCACTGGCCTGTACTGCCCCGTACAGGATCACCCACAAAGCCATGAAGGTTCCGATCATGAAGAACGCTGCGCGGTTGCCTTCGTCAGTTCCGTCCGACAGAACGGCATAGAAATAGATCGGGATACCGACCACAAACCAGACGTCCCGCGCGCCGAACAGAAAGACGCGTGCCAACGACAGCCAGTTCACATTGGTGGATTTCGAGAAGACCTCGGAGAATTTTGCGCCTTTGCGTCCTTTGGGCAGGCCGGGCGGCATCAGAACGAAGACTGCGATCAGAATGATTGCAAGCACAATGGCCATGGCCAGCGTGGCCCACATAAAGCCCAGCGTCGCCAGCAACCCGGCCCCCAGCAGAAAACCCAACCCCTTCACCGCATTCTTCGATCCGGTGAGGATGGCGACCCAACGAAACAGCCCGTCGCCTTCGGCCGGGGCCAGCAGCTTCACTGCGGATTTTGAAGACATTTTGGCCAGATCCTTGGCGATCCCGCTCGCCCCCTGAACGATCATCACAAAGGCTACTTTGGCCGGAATGTCCCAGTTAGGATCTAATTGCGTCAGGGCAAGCAGCGCCGCGACCTGCAAGCAAAGCCCCGCGTAAAGCGTTGATGCCAACCCGAACCGCGCCGCGAACCAGCCGGCCGCCAGGTTCGTGCCCATCCCGGCGACTTCATACAGGACGAACAGATATGCCAACTGCACCGGCGAGAACCCCATGGTATGAAAGTGCAGCAACACCAGCATACGCAAGGCTCCGTCGGTCAGCATAAAGGCCCAATAGGCCGCCGTGACCGCGATATAGGCCGACAGTCCTTCGGGCCGCTGGGTCACAGCGCGTTTCCAACCATCATTGCGACGTCCACCAGACGGTGTGCGTAACCCATTTCATTGTCGTACCACGCGTAGACCTTCACCTGCGTCCCGTTCACCACCATGGTCGACGGCGCATCGATGATCGAAGACCGTTCGTCATTGGTGTAGTCGGTCGAAACCAGCGGCCGGGTTTCATAACCCAGAATACCTTTCAGCTCACCTTCGGCTGCAGATTTGAAGAAGGCGTTGACCTCCTCGGCGGTGGTTTCACGTTCCACTTCGAACACGCAATCGGTAAGCGAGGCGTTCAGCAGCGGCACCCGCACTGCATGGCCGTTCAGCCGCCCTTTCAGTTCCGGATAGATCAGCGTGATCGCCGTGGCCGATCCGGTGGTGGTTGGAATCAGCGAGTTCAGCGCGGACCGGGCGCGGCGCAGGTCTTTGGCGGGGCGGTCTACAATGGTCTGTGTGTTGGTCACGTCATGGATTGTTGTCATTGAACCGTGGCGGATGCCGAGGTTTTCGTGAATGACCTTCACAACTGGCGCCAGACAATTGGTGGTGCAGGAGGCCGCCGTCACGATGTGATGCGTGGCGGGGTCATAGGTGTCTTCGTTCACGCCCATCACGATATTGGCGGTGGGGCCGTCCTTGACCGGGGCCGAAACAACGACCTTCTTCACGCCCGCCTCAAAATACGGAGCCAGCTTGGCTTCGGTTTTGAATACGCCGGTGCAGTCGATCACCACATCGACACCGTCCAGTGGCAAGGCGTTCAGGTCTTTGGTTCCGATGAAGGGCAGGCGCGTCCCGTTAACCGTGACGCTGTCCGCATCATGCGCAAATGTTGCGTCCCAGCGCCCGTGCACAGTGTCGAACTCCAGCAGATGCGCATGCATCGCCGGGTCGCCAACTGCGTCATTGATCCAGGCGATCTTGGCGCCCTTGTCCAGCAAAGGCTTCAGCGCCAGTTTTCCCATCCGGCCCAGGCCGTTCACAGCATATGTCGTCATTTCATGTCCCCGGCGACATTCCTGCCGATGTCATCGACAGCAGATTGCAATGCGATCCGGTCGAGGCTTTCGACCGGCAACGATATAAAGGTTTCGATGCGCCGTTTGAGCGCGCCGTAAGCGTTCTGAAAGGCCAGCGCTTTCTCCGCGTTGGTGCCCTGCGCCTTGACAGGGTCGACCATGCCCCAATGGCCGCTGATCGGCTGGCCCTCCCAGGCCGGGCATTCCTCGTTGGCTGCCTGATTGCAGACGGTAAAGACAAAATCCATTTCCGGAGCGCCGGCCTCGAAGAACTCGGACATATGTTTGGAACGCAGGACCGAAACGTCATGTCCCTTGTCCTTCAGAACCTGAACGGCAAACGGGTTCAGTTCAGAGGTGGGCTGGGTTCCTGCGGAATAGACATTGAAACGATCCGGTCCAAGGGACCGCAGCAACGACTCCGCAAATATCGAGCGGGCGGAATTGCCGACACACAGAAACAATACGTTGTACTTGCGCTCGGTCTTGGCACCATCTCCTTTTGTGAAGGGCATGCAGATATCCGGCCGGCCACGGCAGCAATCGACGATCAAAAAGTCGAGCATGCGCTGCACGTTCGTCATTTCAACCGAATAGAGCAAAGAGGTTCCGGACCGCGTCTGCGACACCAGGCCCGACCGCTGCAGAGCGTTGAGGTAGTTGGACATCGTGCTGGGCTTGATGCCCAGTTCGGTTGCCAGCTCTCCTGCGGGCACAGTATCGGGAAACCGCCGCATCAACATGCGGAAAACGGTTATCCGCTGCGGGTGCCCCAGGATTGACAACTGTTCTGTGATTCTTTCTATCATATTTCATGAAATATTGAATTAATAGTAACATGTCAATCTGTATGACAAAGGTGGGCATTAAAATCGGAACCCGTTGATTCCGGTTTGACCTCATGATCCACGGTTCAAAACGAGCATTGGAGATGTCTGATCTATTCCGTCTGGCGGGTGCCAAGATCGTGGATTTTAAGGATTGCTTCCCCACATCTCATGGAATGCCTCACTTCAGTGAAAGGCGGGTCTGGAGTGGAAAGACCTTCGATGGTGCCAAGGCAAAACAGCGCGATTCACCGGCGAAGTGGAAACCGCAATGATCAACGTACCTTTTACAGAAGCAAGCAACACCCACTCGACCAGTTCATGTCCGCTGGACAAGTCTGCGCGAAGGCATTCCCGAACAGCGCGCCCAACATCGACTGACCACTTGATAAATAGGGCCATTAAATCGGCCGGTTCCAAGAAGGTTTGAAAGGCCAAGGGATACGGAGGTTCATCCTTGGACCAAAGTAAGGCAAGTAAGCCGTGAAACTTGACAAGCATCGATGTACTCGGCGCAACAGTTTCCGGACCATGTTCGGCTGGCTCAATAACACGCGACGCGTCGCGACCCGATCCGGCAGTCAACCGAAAGTCTACATTTCCACCATCGCCCTCGCGGCAACCATCATCTAACGGCGTTGAAAGTCAACGAGTCATAACTCTGCAAATAGGCTCGGACTTAACTTTGCGGAGGACATTGCTGAGTTTTTTCCAGGGCAATCCGCCAAGTGAGATGGTCCGCAAAGCAGTCGAAGCCAACGGTTCGTTCGCGCGTTTTGCCGATCTGTGCTACCAAGAGACAAACAGGGTGGTAACGGAAATGGAAAAGAGCGACGAACTGCGAAAAATCCAAACCCAGGGAGTTCACCATGTCACGCTTGTCGGAGCGGATCGGCAAACCTCGATCGACTTTTGGGAAGGTGTGTTGGGTATGCCGTTTGTCTTCGATCAACCGAACCTCGACAATCCGAATGAGGGGCATCTTTACTTCGATCCCGGTGACGGTCGATTGATTACCGTCTTCACAAATGAGGACCGCAAGCCTGACCCAACCGTTGTTCCCGAAGACACCGGGTCACTGCACCACCTTGCCCTGAACGTCAGCCAAGCGACATTCTGGCAGGTCCCGGCCAGGCTTGATGCACGCGGCGTCGTGCATACCGGTCCTGTCGATCGCGGATTCATGGATTCGATTTACTTTCGTGATCCGCTCGGGCTGCGGATCGAATTGGCCTCGTACCGATTTGAGCCACCCGAAGGCTGCCGGCACGCCGACGTTATGATAGAAGCGCACCGCATCCGGGTGGCTCGCGGAGATCACCATATCGACAAGGAACATCTTGCTGACGCCATTGAGCTTCTGGTGCGAAGGGATCAGCAGAGCCTGTCCGCAGACCGCTCGGCCAGAAACCCCTACTCCTGATCGATGCAGGGGATCTTTGCGAGAACGCCTGAATCATATTGACCGTGTTCCAACAGATTGAAGTGGGCAGGCTGAAACAATGGAAGTCTTGATACGAATGGCATCGACTGAGGCCGAATTCGAACAAGTCCGCGACTTGTGCCAACAGTGGTTGGACTGGCATTGGAAAAACTACCCAACCGACTGGCCAACCAAAGGAAACCCAATGGACCCGGTCCGGTTTCAGGCGATACTGGACGATCTCCCCTCTCTACATGCCAGACCACATGGCGGCATTCTTCTCGCGTTGCTCGATGATCAGCCGGTTGGATGCGTGATGTACAACGAGGCGCGTCCCGGAGTTGCCGAGTTTAACCGCATGTTCGTGAACGACAATGGTCGTGGCTTTGGAATTGGTCGTCAGCTATTGAGCCACATGTTCGAGCAATTGATCAAAGACGGATATCAACGTGTGCGCTTTTCTTCAGCGAAGTTTCTCACGCACGCCCGATCAATGTATGAAGCTGCCGGCTTCGTGGACGCACCACATTCCGAGGGATTTCCTAGCGAATGGCAGCCGTACGTCTATTTCATGGAGCGTCCTCTTACCGAAGGCTAGCAGCTTTCCGGCTCAAGAAGGTCGGCTCGGGCTCAGGGGGACATCAACCGCATCGGCGGTGTGATGCGAGGTTCGAATTACGGCGGCTGGTTGCGTCCGTCTCAGCCGTATTTTCAGTCACCAACAGCAACAGTTGAGTTTCTGATGGTTAAGGAATGTCTCGTCTGGAAGCGATCCGGCCAAACAGTATTGTGGAGCAAACCTGTAATCGCTGGAAGAAGAAATGCGGCGGAATGGGCGTTGATGACTTGAAGGAACCTCAGCGCTTCCGGAACGAAAACGAACCGCCAAAAAGGGCAGTTCTTTTGACGATAGACAAGCTGATTCCGACCGAAGCAGAAACATTATTCTTTCGCTGAACTATCCAATACTGACTGAGCGGTTATGTCATCAACCACCAAGGTATTGACGTGTTCGCCATTCAATGCCGCCAGGATTGGCTCAACCTTTTCTTTTCCACTTGCCACGCCAATACGGATGGGAACCAACTTGGCATCTGAAAGCGGCAGGCTGACCAGTCTGGAATTTAGTTCACTGCTGCATAGCTCGCCTGCGGAATTGACCAGATGCCCCAGCAGCTCGGCCCTGACGCCGCTGTCATACAGCTGAATCCTGTCCTCTTCTGACAGGGGGTGAGCTTGGTAGTAGGTTGCATCCTCTCCGGTCACGGCGCCCAATCCCAAAAGCGAGACATTTGCGTTTCGCGCCTGATTCAGCACATCCCGTACCGCTCGGACCGACATAAGCATGTCACGCTCTTCTTTGGTATCGGCGTGCAGGGGGATGTGTATGAGGGTAGCCACACCGCCAAGCCCGTCCGCAATGCGCGTCGCAATATGGTTTACATCCGTATAGTGTTGCCCCTGAACGCCGCCGGTCATTGGAATGACCCTGTTTGATGTGGACCTCTTGGGCCGCAGGTGGTTGGCCACGACGCTCAGCGCCTTGCCGCCCGAGATTGCGATGACGTCGTCTTCTTGCACGATTTCCTGAAAGTATTGGGCTGCGGCTTTGCCGACCAGATCCAGTGTGGTGCCTGCATTTTCGGTGACCGTATCGACGACCAGAAATTCGACACCGGACCATCGCTGCTTCAGTTGGTTTTCCAGATCAAATAACCGTTGGAATGGGCTGTGGATCCGAAACTCGACCATACCCATCTCGCGGCCTTGCTTGATGAGTCGGTTCACCTTGGCGGTCGATAGCCTAAGGTTCTTCGCAATCTCGGCTTGCAGCTGACCTTCCTGAAAATGCAAGGTCAGGACGCGGGCAATCAGGCGCAGGGTATCGGGATCGGGTCCGCTGGCGTTCAACTCTCGTTGTCCTTTCTGCTCACCAAATGGTTCGACGCGGCCGCCAGCAACAACACGGTGCCCACGACCAGAGTTTGGAAATAGGCGGGCACAAGTGTCAACATGCCAACTGTCAGGGACATGATGATCAACGCGCCGATGAAGGATTTCAAAACACGCCCCTCACCGCCGCTGAAGGCTGTACCACCCAACAGAACCACAAGTATAGCGGTTAATTCCATGCCATCGCCTGACAGCGGATCACCCAGCGACATAAAGCTGGACCGGGCAATCCCGGCCAGCGCAGCGCAGATGCCGACCAGCACGTAAAGGATGATCACCGTGCGAGCCGTATTGATGCCCGAGAGTTTCGCCGCTGTTGGGTTGCCTCCAGTTGCCGCCGCGTATTTACCCAGCTTCATCCGATCCTGCGCAATGATCATCGCAATCGTCACCAGAACGGCCACCCAGAAGGCCCAGGGCAGGCCAAACAGAACGCCATCGCGCCCGTAGTCGTTGAACCAACTCGGCATTTTCAGCCCGCCGCCGGATTTGATGGCCGAGACGCCATCTTCGACCAGCAGCAGCGCAATGCCCTTATAGAGGCTCAGTGTGATCAGCGTTGCAATGACCGGTGTGATCTTCAGCCGGATTACCAGAAACCCGTTGATCGCGCCCAACAGAACCCCCACCAGAACCGTCGCAAGAAAGGCGGGCAGGAAGGGTATCCCGTTGATGGCCAGAAGGGCGTAGACGACCGCGCTCAGGCTCATGGCGCTGCCCACGGACAGGTCGATATAACCCGAGATCATCAGCAGTGTGAAAGCTCCTGCCAGTGTCAGGATCGGGGCCGAGATGCGCAGGATGTTGATGATATTTCGCTCGCTCAGAAAGTTGCCGCGCTCGAACAGCGGGAACTTGTCCAGGTTGGCGGTGCTCAGCAGCACGACGACGAGGATGAGGACCAGATAGATGTAGTAGTCTTTCAGGAACCGTTTCACACGGTCTCCGGCTCTGGGGTTTTGGGTAAGGTCGGTCATCACGCGTGCCTCCGCGCCAAAGCCCATGTCTGGGCCATGATCGCGATGAACACCGCGATGGCCTTGAGGGTGAACTGCCAGTCCGGTGACAGCACCAACCCCGTCGCGGCCGAGGTCACGGTGGCCAGAACGATCGCCCCAAAGAACATGCCGATAATCGACCCGAACCCGCCGGCAATCGCAACCCCGCCCAGAAGAGAGATGACAAGCGCGTCGAATTCCATCAGTGTGCCGCGGTTGGAAAAGCCCGATTTGAACTCGGATGCCAGCAGAATCCCCACGGCCCCGGCAACAAAGGCGCTGAACAGGTAAAGCTTCACCACATGCCGCGCGTTGTCGACGCCAGACAAACGTGAGGCCACCGGGTTCGCGCCGATCAGATAGGTCAGCCGTCCGAACACCGTCTTACGCTCAACAAAAACGGCCACGAGGATCAGAATCACCATCAGCACCACCGGCAGTTTGATCGAGGTGCCGAACATGGTCATGTTCCCCAGCGTTCCGAAATCCGAGGGCAGGTTGGTGTTGCGCTGCGAACCTTGGGTAATCACCTGTGCAATTCCGCGCGCCAGCATCATGGTGCCCAACGTGACGATGATTGACGGCACACGCAGCACAACCACGAAGACCGCGTTGATGGCCCCGATCAGCATTGCCCCGATCAGCGCGCAGACCATTGCCAGCGACGTCGGCATCCCCCAGCCTGAAGAAAGTGCATTCGCCCCATCCGTAGACTGCGCGAACCACACCGCCAATACGCCCGAAAGCGCCACGATACCGCCCACCGACAGGTCGAAGTTTCCCGAAACCAGCAAGAACGTGACCCCAACGCCCAGCGAAATCACCGCCCAGTTATTTGTCACCAGATTCACAACGTTCTGAAACTGGAAGAAGTTGGGCACCAAAACGGAGGCGAGCGCGAAAAGTGCCATGGCGGCCCCCGCTACCAGAGAGGTGATGAACATCTCGTCACTCAGACTGTTGTCCCGCTCAGCCAGCCTTCGGCCCTGAATTGCCTGATCGGTCATGAGTTTTCACCGCCCCCACCGGTAACGACATTCAGGATACGCGGAATGTCGACCTCTGCCCCGTTTTTGATCTCGGCCTCGATGCGGCCGTCATACATCAGAAAGACCCGGTCGCAGATGCCCAGCACCTCTTCCAGTTCTGACGAAAAGATGCAGATCGCGCGGCCGTTGTTCGCCAGGTCGCGGATCAGATCGTAGATTTCGGATTTTGCGCCCACGTCGACGCCGCGCGTGGGTTCATCCAGCAACAACAGATCCGCATCAGCGAACAGACATTTGGACAGAACAACCTTTTGCTGGTTTCCGCCCGATAATTTCTCGGCGTATTTCTCGATGGAATTCGTCGCGATCCCCAACTTGCCGACATACTCGCGAGCGACTTCTTTTTCGCGCTCATCCTGAAAGATGCCGAACCGGGCCAGCTTGCGGATGTTCATGATCGGAATATTGCGACGGATCGTAAGTTCGGTGAACAGGCCCTGCGTGCGCCGTTCCTCGGGAACCAGGGCGATCCCTGCCGCGATGGCTTCCTTGGGCGAGGCCGCGCGTTTGCGGTTCTTGAAATCTATCTGCCCTTCGGCCTTGTCAGCCCCATATATCGCCCGTGCGACCTCGGTCTTGCCTGCACCGACCAGACCGTAAAAGCCAACGATCTCTCCCTCATTTACATGAAAAGACACGTCTTTCAGCAGGTGATTGCTCAGACCTTTGACTGTCAGCACCGGACTATCCGCAATTTCGCCGCGCGGCTCATAATCATGAGTGATCGCGCGTCCCACCATCATCTCGATCAGTTCAGGGCGGCCGTTTACTTCGGTCAGTGGTTTGGTGGCGATGTGTTTGCCATCGCGCATGACGGTAACATTGTCACCCAGTTCAAAAATCTCATCCAGCTTGTGCGAGATATAAATGACCGTCACGTCCGCGTCCCGCAGCCGCCTGATCACGCCGAACAGGCGCTCCACTTCACGCTCCGACAGCGCTGCGGTCGGTTCGTCCATGATGATGATGCTCGCACCCGAGGACGCGGCACGGGCGATCTCGACGATTTGTTTCTGCGCGACGCTCAGCGAGGACACACGCGCTTTGGGGTCAATTGTCGGCTCAATCGCTGCTAGAGTTTTGATCACGCGGTCTTCAAGGTCTGACTTGACCAGAAAACCAAAGCGACTGGCTTCCATCCCCAGTGTCAGGTTTTCCTCGACGGTCAGTTGATCAACCACATGCAATTCCTGAAACAGCGTCCCTACACCGCTTTCACGGGCATCCTGGGTGTTGTTTGGCTCATAGGCCTGGCCCTGGATGGCCATCGTTCCGCTGGTCGGGGCCAGTGCCCCGGTCAACATCTTCACGATGGTCGATTTTCCGGCACCGTTCTCTCCGACCAGGCAATGCACCGTGTTGCGATCAATGTCGAATGACACGGTGTCCACGGCCCTCACGCCGGGGTAGTCCTTGGTCAAATCCCTGACGGACAGCGCTTTTTCGGCAAAAGCAATCTGCACGATCATCCCCTTTTAATCCGCAAGCCTCCGACCGGCGCAAAGGGCCGCGTCCCTGGATCAAGCTTATCCGAGTTTGGATGCGTTGCCACCAGCGCCGGAACCCCGTGCGGGTTTGCGGTGTTTGAGCAGGCAGCATTGCAAGAACCGGCTGGGCAGATCAGGCCCGTTGTCGACCAACGGACCTGTTTGCCAAAGCCTGGTTCAGTCAACGCCCTTCAGCCACCGAACTGGTCCTTCAGCCACTGCTCGGCCTCTTCCTTTGGCATGGACCAGTAGGAAACAGTGTAGGCCTTGTAGAAAAACTCTTCCGCCGTGTCCGAGGTCCGTTCGATCTTGCCGTCCAGCACATCCATGATCAGGTCAATCCGGCCCTGCGCGGTTTCCACAGGCGGCAGACCCATCGAAACTTTTAGGCTGGAAGCAGGATCATAAACCTGTTCGAACTCGACCGAGTCAAAGTCGACACTGGCCACAATCTCGGTCAGCGGCTTGCCATTGTCGAACTTGCCGCGCCCCAGCTGCGCCAGCCCGGCCATCGTTCCCACGGTCAGGTTCGATGCTTCGGAATAGATCAGGTTCACTTCGGGGCGCTGTGTCAGCAGGTCGACGATGATCTGCTTGGCTGCTTCCTGGCCCTTGCTGGAATCCAGCGCGCCCAGATTTTCGGCGTCGGGATCAACCGACAGGACACCTTCGGCAAATGGCGCGGTCCGGCCCGAGTTGACTTCGGTATGGTTTGGCCAACCCAGTTGCACCATGACGATAGGTTTATCGGGATGTGCCTCTTTCCAGGCCTTGGCCATTTGCGCGCCCATCTCGAACGACACGGCGGCTTCATCGCTTCGTGCGGTCGGAATGCCGGTATCCGTGATCGGGCTGAAGAACGAGGTCATGACGATATCATCTGCCAGCGCATCCTCGACACCGGGTGTGGCGGCCTCGGCATCCCAGATGTGCAGTGTGGCAGCATCGAATCCACCTGCTGCAATTTGGTCAACGTTCTGAGTCATGACGGCTGAATCCGCCCGGCCATCAAACACCACCACCTCAGCGCCGTACTTTTCTTTTGCGTAACGCTCGGCCTCGGCGGCCTGAGACTGGTGAAACACGTTCGACAAGTCAGATACAAAGAACGCGATCCGCTTGCTATCATCGGCAAAGGCTCCGGCGCCTCCAACAAACGTCAGTGTTGTTGCCAGCAGGCCGGCCTTGAATACATTCCTCCGCTGCATTTTCTTCTCTTCCCTTTTGTTTTCTCCAGAGTGCGGTCGATCCGGGACAGAGCGCTCCGGAGCCGCGATCTCAGCCAATGCCCCTCCTCAGGAATTGAAACTGAAATATATTGCAGTGATTGTTATTATTATCATTCTGAGGTGCACAGTCAACGTTTTTGGCGGTTCTGCGGCTAAGATGTTCCGTGAGATCGGCCAGTATATTTTTCGCGTATATTGTTGTTTTTATTGTATATTTTTTACACCCATGTCTTGCATACTCCACATGCGAATTGCCCCTCTGTCACCAGAACTATGACAGAGAAAATAATATTGCGGAAACTCAGCAAAAAATCAGAAAAACGAATCCCTTGGCCCTTAGGTTTTGGCCAGTTTTTGAACCGAAATCTGGGCCTTTCCCTTTACGATTTCTTTGAACCTGGCCATGTGCGGCATGCGCCCGTGATTGGCAATCGCCTCGGCATCTGACCAGATTTCATGGATCAGAAACTCAGCCGGTCGGCTGGCTGGAACAAACACGTCATAGCCTTTGTTTCCCGCCTCTTCGCGGCTGGCAGCGGCCAGATCATCTATGGCAGCGCGCAACAATTCCCACTGGCCGTCTTCCGGCACGATCCGCGCGATGATCACGACTTCCGACACTTGTCAGACTCCCTTGCGGATCATATCCGCCGCCTTTTCCGCGATCATCACAACAGGTGACGCGGTGTTTCCCGAAACGATTTTCGGCATGATCGACGCGTCGACCACCCGCAATCCCTTCAGCCCATGCACCCTGAGATCCGCGCCCACCACGGCTGAGGCGTCCGACCCCATCTTGCAGGTGCCGACGGGGTGGAAAATCGTGGTGGCGATATCCCCGACGCCTTTCACCAAGTCGTCTTCGGACTCCATCACCGGACCGGGCAGGATTTCTTGCGGCTGATAGGGTTTCAGAGCGTTCGCCGTCATAATCATCCGCGCCTGCCGCACGGATTTCACGGCGACCTGTTTGTCATTATCGGTTGACAGGTAGTTCAGGCGAATGTCAGGCTGCGCCTTGGTATCCGCCGCCTGAATATGGCAGGTGCCCGTGCTTTCAGGGCGCAGGTTGCAGACCGATACGGTGATCGCCGGGAACGGGTGCAACGGGTCGCCCAGCTTGTCCGTGGACAGGGGCTGCACGTGGTATTCCAGATCTGGCGTGGCCAGATCCTGGTTGGATTTGGTGAACATGCCGAACTGGCTGGGAGCCATCGACATCGGCCCGGATTGCGTCAGACCGTATTGAAGAGCGATCTTCGCCTTTCCAACCAGGGAATTCGCCATCGTGTTCAGAGTTTTTGCGTTCTGGACTTTGAACACCGTCCGGATCTGCAAATGGTCCTGCAGGTTCTCGCCGACACCTTGGCTTTCGTGGTGCAGAGCGATTCCGTGATCAGCCAGAACATCGCCTCGCCCGACACCCGACAATTCCAGAATCTTGGGCGAGTTGACCGCTCCGGCCGCCAGCAACACCTCGGCCTGGGCAAAAGCTTCGCATCGCTCGCCTTTGTGCTGATAGCGCACGCCCGTTACCTGTTTGCCGTCGAACAACAGCGTCTCGGTCTCGGCGTGGGTTAAAACACGCAGGTTGGGGCGTTTCATCGCCGGGCGCAGAAAGCCTTTGGTCGTGTTCCAACGCACACCTTTACGCTGATTGACCTCGAAAAAACCCGTACCTTCGTTATTGCCATCGTTGAAATCGGCGCGCGGCAGAATGCCGAACTCCTTGGCGCCTTCCTGCACGGCTCTAAGGATGTCCCATTCCAAACGCTGTTTCGAGACCTTCCATTCACCGCCATGCCCATGCATGTCGGTCCGCCCGGCATGGTGATCCTCGGATTTCAGGAAATAGGGCAGCACGTCATCCCAACCCCAGCCAGTATTTCCCAGCTGCCGCCAGTGATCGTAGTCCGCCGCCTGGCCCCGCATGTAGATCATGCCGTTGACCGACGTGCATCCCCCCAGCACCTTACCGCGCGGATAGGCCAGAGAACGCCCGTTCAGCCCCGGTTCGGGCGCGGTTTTCATCATCCAGTCGGTACGTGGATTGCCGATGCAATAGAGATAGCCAACCGGAATATGCACCCAGTGGTAGTTGTCTGAACCGCCTGCCTCGAGCAGCAGAACTCGTGTTTTGGGGTCTTCGGTCAATCGGTTCGCCAGAACACATCCGGCCGTGCCTGCGCCGACGATGATATAGTCGTAGTCCCCATCAAGTTGCCGGGCGTCTGTCATGAATGTCTGGTCTTTCTGATTAATACGCGACGACAAGTTTGCCGATCATGCGGCCGGTTTCAATGATCCCATGAGCTTCTTTCAGCGTGTCCGCCGACAAGCCCCGCAGCGTTTTGGTTTCAGTTGTCCGAATGATCCCGTCATCAACAAGTCTGGCAACCCGCGCCAATATCTGCCCCTGACGCGCCATATCCGCGGTGCCAAACAGAGATCGCGTGAACATCAGCTCCCACATCAATGCGGCAGATTTGCCTTGCAGGGCTGAGATGTCCAGCTTTTCATCCGTCTCGACGATGGTCCCGATCCGTCCCTGTGGCGCGATCAGTTCGCACATCGCGTCCCAATGCTGCGCGGTATCGGCGTATTGGGTGATGTAGTCCACGGTATCATGCCCGACGGCCCGGAAATCGGCGACAAGATCGCGGTGGTTCACCACCTGATGCGCACCCATTTCCTTGCACCACTCGGTGGTTTCCGGGCGCGAGGCGGTTGCGATCAGGTGCAGGCCAGTCAGCTTCCGCGCCAGTTGCAAAGTGATCGATCCGACCCCTCCGGCCCCGCCTATGACCAGCAGACTGGCGGGAGTCTCATTGGCGGGCACTTGCAGACGGTCAAACAGCATTTCCCACGCGGTCAGCGACACCAGGGGAAGCGACGCTGCTGCTTCGGGGCTGACCGAGGACGGTGCCACGGACGCAATCCGATGATCAACCGCCTGCAACTCTGCATATGATCCCGGACGATTGGCATCACCCGCGTACCAGACCCGGTCGCCTTTGGAAAAACCAGTGACCTCTGCGCCCATTTCGCGGACAATCCCAACCGCGTCGTATCCAAGAATGAACGGCTCCGCATGATCCTGATCGGCGGCTGTCCGGATGCGCCGTTTCGCATCTGCGGGGTTTACCGAGACCGCCTCGATTTCCACCAGAAGATCGTTTGGCAGCACGACCGGTTCCGGCAGGTCGACATCCAACAGGCTGTCCTGTGCTTCAATCGGCAGTGACTTCAGAAACCCTACAGCTTTCATTTTTCTACCTTTCAAATGTCGTTTGAGCGTCGTCCCAGAACCCGCGCATCGCTTCGATCAACCCGAGATACTTGGCGTACCGGGTGTCGTAATGGCGCTGCATCGCCGCATTCGGCTGGAACTCAGAGTCGCAGCGGGTCATCTGACCAATCGCGTCTTCGTATGTTTCATAAATTCCGGTCGCCACCGCTACTCCGATGGCCGCGCCCAAAGCGCCCGTTTCCTGCGCCTCGGCCACATAGATCGGCACGCCAAGGCAATCCGCGAACATCTGCGGCCAGACCGGGCTGCGTGAGCCGCCGCCAGACAGAACCGCCTGGTCGAATCCGACGCCTGCGGTTTTCAGAACCTCGATATGGCGGCGATGCTCGAACAAGACGCCCTCGAACAGGGCCCGCAGCATGTGGCCTTCGCCATGCCAGCCCGCGACTCCATAGAACCCGCCCCGGAAAGACGCCCCCTGTCCCGAGCCGTAGAGAAAGGGGTGAAAAAACGGATCGTCTGGCGCGGGATCAACCTCCGCCACTTTGGCATTGCAGTGCCCGAACGGGTCGTCATGATGACCTCCGCGTTCGACGAACTCGCGCACATACCACTCCAGATTGGCCGCCGACGTGGCACTGGCCTCGATATTCACGAACCGGTTCGGACCAAAACCCGACACCATGAACAAGTCGTCATTGACCGCTGGCGCATCCGAGAAAACCTGATTGATGCTCCAGGTACCCGCGATGATCGAAGCCTCTCCGGCGCGCACGACCCCCGAACCCATCGCGCTGGAGACCACATCGAAATAGCCGCCGATCACCGGTGTGCCCTCGGCCAGACCCGTTGCGACGGCGGCCTTTTGACTGACGGTTCCGGCAATATCCGCCGGATCGATCAGGCGCGGAAGCATCTGGCGCGCATCACTCAGGCCATAAAGTGCCAGCAGGCCGTCGTCATAGGTGCAGTCGGGCATGCGGGTCATGCCGCAACCTGACATGTCCGAAATCTCGCTGACCCGCTCACTGGTCAGCTGGTAGGTTATGAAATCCTTGCACAGCATAACCGTGCCGGTTCGCGCATAAAGCTCGGGTCGGTTCCGTTTGATCCAGGCCAGAAGAACCGGGGTCTGTGACGGCCACGGCTTTTGCAGGCACAACGCGTGCAAGGCGTCGCCGGCCACCTCGGAAAGCTCCTGAGCCAGAGATGCGGCGCGCGTGTCCAGCGATTGGATGCCGATCAACGGCGCGCCCGCCTTGTCCAGCAGGTAAAGCCCGTTGCCATGCCCGGCACAGCCAACGCCGATGATCTGGTCAGGGGTTATCCCGGCCTTGTCGATACATCCGCCGATCACCTGCCGGGCATTTGACCACAACTCGTTCAGGTCACGCTCGACATGCCCTGGCTGCGGCGTCGAGGACTGCCCGTCCAGCGCCTGCATCGCCACAGGGCGCCCCTGCAGGTCAAAAAGCACAGCCTTGATGACTGTGTTTCCTGCATCCAGCCCCAGAATATACCCGTTCTCAGCCACTGTTATAGATATCCCACGCTTCTTCACCGCTTGCGTTATTGTGGATCATCGCCATCAGAGCGGCCACAACTGCCTTGGGGTTGTCATGCTGATAGATATTGCGGCCATAGACCATGCCCTGCGCGCCCTGTGCCATCAGCGCCGCCGACTTCATCAGAACGGTCTTAAGGTCTTCCTTGCCACCACCACGCACCAGAACCGGCACGCGGGCGGCCTCGATCACGCGGTGGAAATCCTCGGGGTTCTCGGTTGGGTCCGCCTTGATGATGTCGGCCCCCATTTCCGAGGCCAGACGCACCAGTGTCACGATCTTCTCGGCATTGCCATCCACCTGGTAGCCTCCGCGCACATCGTTGGGCAGCATGACCAGGGGCTCGATCATCAGCGGCATCCCGTATTTGTGGCAGGCTGCGCGCACCTTGCTGATATTCTCGACGCATTGGCGGAACAGTTCAGGCTCATCCGGCAGCATGAACAGGTTCACAACGACGGCGGCGGCGTCCATTTCCAGCGCGCCGATGATCGGTTCGTCTGCGTTTTGCAGCATCGACCACATCACCCGGTGGCGCTGATCGTTGTAAGGGTTGCCCATGTCGATCCGCATCACCAGCGCGGGCTTGTCCTTTTCGGGGCGCGATTGCAGCAGATCGGCCTGCCCGTAGGCACATTGGATCGCGTCCGGCCTGGCCCCGATCAGCGTGTCCATAACACCCGCCATATCCTCCAGCCCGACCATAAAGCTGGGCTCGTTGCAAACGCCGTGGTCGATCGCCACATCCAGACATCCCCCGTTCGTGAACATCCGGTTCATCCGGGCCTTGGTGCTTACACGCATTCTGTTCTCCGTTCCTTGTTTCGTGCGGTCAGAGCCTCGGCGGACACGCCGTGAAACTCGGACAATTCGTGGATCAGGGCTTGGATCTGATTGGTAATCTCTTGTTGGCTGAGACCACGTTCATCGACAAAGATGCCACCCAGCCGGTCCAACAGTACTTCGGAAATCTGGCCTGTTATGGACAGCGCGGTCCGGCGCAGGACAATGTCGGACAGGGTTTCGACAAATTCGGTGCGCATCAGCCAGATGATCTCGGCCCTGGTGTAAGAGCAGCCTTCCGCCAGAGGCGTGTCGTCAACCAACTGGCAGAACAGCGCAACATCATCCGCTTGACTGCCGTAGTGCCCGATCAGGTGTTGTGCGCGATCAGGTGTAACGTGGAATTCTTCTTCCAGCCGGATTTCCAAGGTCCGCGGATCATCGGGGAACTGCGCGCCGCCGCCAATGGCAAGCCCCAGGGTCGAAGTTTGCCGGGGCTTGCCCAACTCGGCCAGAACCTCATCCCCGGTCTGTTCTCCAAAAGCGCGGAACGTGGTCCATTTGCCGCCGACCATGCAGAACTGGGGAACATCTCCGTCCAAACGTCGCGTGAAATGGCCGCGCGATATTCGACCGGTGAAATCGTGATCGCTGCGTGGCAACGGACGGATGCCGCTAAAGCTGAACACCACCTGGTCGGGCGTGACCTTGATCTTGGGAAAAACCAACCGAAGTGAGCCGAGGATGTAGTCGAGTTCCTCCGGCTCGCAGCGCACCCGCGCGGCTTTCTCGACGCGGATGTCAGTCGATCCGGCCAACACCTTGCCCTGATAGGGGAACACGATGCACACCCGCCCGTCCGTGTTTTCGAAATAGACCATATGACCACCAAGCGCCTGAAACAGAGCCGGGTTTTCGACGATCAGGTGCGAGCCCTTGGTGCCCGAGACCATCTGCTCATCCAAGGTGCCACCCAGGACTTGCACGGTATCGTCCAGCCAAGCGCCGGTCGCGTTTACGATTACCCTTGGATCAAGTTGCAGAGTCTCGCCGCTGCGCCTGTCGATCACTGAATAGCCATCGCCATCTGTTGCCATCTCCGCGTAGTTAAGGGCAACGCATTCCGGGACCGCGATCTGAACGTCGCGGATCATTTCAACGCATAAACGTTCGGGATGGGTGATCTGCGCGTCGTAGTACACCGCTGAACGTGTGGCTTTTGGCGTTAGCGCGGGCCAGTCCTTGCGTGTGCGACCAACGCTGTTGAAATGATGCCTGGGCAGAATTCGCCGCTTGCGCGTCACCCAGTCATAAAGCGACAGACCCAGCTTGATCGGCACCGCCCCGCGGCTGGAGGGTTTGCCATGCCGGCCGACAAAGCTCGCCGCGGCATTGAACATTCCGGAAAAGACCGAGGTTACGGGGATCACCGTCGGCAAAGGCCGCACCATGTGTGGAGCATTCACCAAAAGCGCATCACGTTCCTGAAGCGACTCCCGCACCAAATCGAACTCGCCGTTTTCCAGATAGCGCAGGCCACCATGGATCATCCGGGATGGCGCGGCACTACAGCCCGAGGCAAAATCGTTGCGTTCAACCAGCAGCACCCGAAGTCCCTGCAGGGCAAGATCGCGGTAGACACCGATTCCGTTCACGCCCCCGCCAATCACCACCACGTCAAACGCGGCGTTCTCGCGCAGTTTTGTCAGGTGTTGTTGTCGTTGTTCTGACATGATGGTCCTGTTTTTCGCGAAGGCTTCGATGGTTCAGCTGTCCAGATCGCTCAGATGCGCGCGGGCTTGGGTGTCGATCTCGGCGATCTCGGCTTCGGTCAGGCGCAGCCGCCCTGCCTTCGCATTCTCGACTGCCTGTGCTGCATCCCGCGCACCGCAAAGTGAGAAGGTGATCCCCGGCTGCTGTACCGTCCAGGCGATGACAGTCTGTGCCAGCGTCGCGTCATGCCCTTCGGCAATCGGTGCGATGGTCGCCATCAGGTCCGCCACCTTCTGGCGGTTCGCCATGGAAAAGCGCGGGTTGTCCTTGCGTTGATCATCGCCGGTAAACTCACGATCCGGACCGATCTTGCCGCTGAGCAACCCCAGTGCCAGCGAGGAATAACTGAGCACGGATACGCCATTCTCACGGCACATCGGCAGCAAAGTGCCTTCGATATCGCGCTTGACCATCGAGTATTCTTCCTGGATGGCGTCCAACTGCCCCGCGGCCACATAGGCCCGTACCTCGTCGACCGAGGTGTTGCTGGCCCCGATCGAGCGGATCTTGCCTTGCTGTTTCAGGGTTTCCAGCGCCTCCATCGTCTCGGCAATGGGTGTGGTCGGGTCCTGCCAGTGGGTGATGTAGTGGTCGATGTAGTCGGTGCCCAGGCGGGTCAGGCTCTGCTCAACCTCATGGATGATCGCGTCCTTGCCCAGATAGCGATGCACCGGCTTGCCGTCATAGTCGAAGAAGTGGTTTCCCTTTTGCGTATGCCAGACCAGCCCGCATTTCGTGGCCAGCACGACCTTGTCGCGCCGACCCTTTAGCGCCTTGCCCACAATGTCTTCAGCGACGCCCTGACCATAAGCGGGGGCCGTGTCGATCAGCGTCACCCCCGCATCGACCGAGGCCTGAATTGCCGCAATGGACTTCGCCTCGTCCGTGCCGCCCCACATCCAGCCACCGATGGCCCATGTGCCCAGCCCGATGACCGACGCTTCGATCCCAGACGTTCCGATTTCCCGTGTCAGCATCTCATGCGACATCCCGTGTTCCTTCCATTTCCTGTATGACTGCGGTCGCTGTATCTTCGTCCAGGATCAGCGAGTTGAGAAACTTTCCGTTCAGCACTGCCTTGATTGGCTGCACTTTCTGCGCCCCTGCACTGACCCCGATCACGCGCGAGCACTGCGCCAGATCGGATGGTGAAACCGACACCAATCGTGAGTTCAGTGCATAGTTCGACACCGACCCGTCGATATGGATGAGATGGGCCAGGAGCTCTCCGATCACGCCCATGCCCACCAGCATCTTGCGATCCGCCTCGGGCACAGGGTGCAGGTCGTAATAGCTGGAACCTTCCGGCTCGATCGATCCGACCCCGACCAGAGCGACATCTGCCCGGCGGGCCAGGTCCAGTACCTCGCGGATCGAGGAGACCTGTTCCAGCATGTCGCGCTGTTCACGGCTTTCGGCGAACAGCGGTGCGTGCAACAGCATGGTTTTGCCGCCCAACCGGTCTGCCATCTGCGTCGCCAGATGGTTAACGTCCGTGTAGTACTTGCCCTGAATACCCCCCGTCAGCGGTACAACGGTCACGTCAAAATCACGCTCGGGTTTCAGCGCCTCGACCGTTGCACTGACAGCCTTGCCGCCAGTGATCGCGATGACATCCCCATCCCGCAGGGTTTCAACCAGATGATTGGCGGCAGCGCGGCCGACCTGTTGTAGCGTCGTCTCGGCGCTGCCAGCGACCGACGGGGTGACGATGGCGTCGTTCAGACCGGTCGACCGGGCCAGATCACGTTCGATATCCATCAACGTCTCGAACGGGCTTTCGATATCGATTTTCACCATGCCCATATTGCGACCCTGCGTGATCAGACGGTTGACCTTCGAGTTCGACAGGTTCAGCGTCCGGGCAATATCGGCCTGCTTCTGACCTTCCAGGTAATGCAGGACCAGAACGGTGTGGATCTGCCGGATCAGTTCGAAGTCTTTCTTCTTGTCCACCATCACCCGCGCCTCTTGTTCAGGTAGTGGTCGATGGTGACCGCCGCCAGCAGGATCGACCCACGGATGATGTCCTGCCAGTAGACCGACACGTCCAGCAGCGCCAGCGAACTGGACACCAGCGACAACAGGATGACGCCGAGGATTGCGCCAAGGATCGACCCCGAGCCGCCATTCAGACTGGCCCCGCCGATCACTGCAGCGGCGATGATGGTCAGTTCCAGCCCCAACCCGAACGTCGGCTGCGCCGAGCCGAACCGGGCCATGTAGATGATGCCCGCCACGCCGCAGAGCGTTGAACACAACGTGGTGGTCAGAAAGATCACCTTCTTCGTGCGAATGCCCGAATAGGCCGCGGCCTTTTCGTTGGAACCGGTATAGAACACTTTCCGGAACATGGTCGTGCGCCGCAGCATGAAATCAAAGGCGATCACGAAGACAAGGAAGATGATGATCACTATCGGGATCGGTCCGACAGATCCCTGTCCGATGAATTTGAACTCGGGCGGCAGGGTGTATAGCCCCAGCGGCCGTCCACCCGTGAACAACAGGCAAGCCCCCCGCGCAATTACCATGATCGCCAGCGATACGATGAAATGATGCAGCCCAACGCGGGTTACGAAGAACCCCATGAAGGCCCCGATGGCCGTACACAGAGCGATCGCCATGGCCGAGGCTACCCACGGGTTCACCCCGCTCAGGAAAAGCCACCCGGCGATCACCATGGCCAGCGCTGTGACCGAACCGACCGACAGGTCGATCCCCCCCGAGATCAGCAGGATTGTCATGCCGATCACCAGCAGTCCGTCCACCGCAAAGGCCATCGACATCGCCCGCATATTGGCCCAGGTCAGGAAATAGGGTGAGGCGAAGGACATGATCAAAAACAACGCCAGAATGATGACAATCAACCCCGTTTCGCGCATTTGAAACAGGCGTTTCAGCGGCGGTATGCTTTCGGCGGGTCCCGCTTGGGTCAGGTTCACGGTGTTGTCCATATTCGTCCCTCCGCTCATGCGACCGAAGCCTGCACTTCCGCAATGGAAGCCAGATGCATGATGTTTTCTTCCGTCATTTTGTCGCCTGTGACCTGCCCGCTGATGCGCCCTTCACGCACAACCAGCACACGGTCGCAGACACCAATCAGTTCGGGCAATTCCGAAGAAATCACGACGATCCCCACGCCCTCATTCGCGAGGTCACGCAGAATGCGGTGGATTTCAGACTTTGCGCCAACGTCGACACCGCGGGTCGGTTCATCCAGAAAGATCAGACGCGGGTTGACCGAAAGCATCTTGGCGAGCGCCACTTTTTGCTGATTTCCGCCCGAAAGCGAGGACACCGGGTCGCTCAACGATCCGCATTTCAGGTTCAGCTTGCGCCCGAGCGCTTCGGCCTGGGCCGTTTCTGCGGCGGGCTGGATCAGGCCAAGTCCGTTGGCAACCTGTTCAAGCTTCAGGGCCGAGACGTTGGCGGCGATTGGCAATTCAAGGAAAACCCCATCGCCTTTGCGGTCCTCGGACAGGTACACCATCCCCTTGGCGATACTGTCCTGATAGTTGCGCAACCTGAGTTCTTCGCCATTCAGCCAAACCTGTCCGGACGCATCCCCTTCCAGCTTGCAGATTGCCTTTGCGATCTCGCTGCGGCCTGCACCGATAAGTCCTGCAATGCCCAGGATTTCACCCTTGTTCAGGGTGAACGATATATCGCGGAACCGCGTCGCCTCGGTAAGGTTGCGCACGTCCAGGATCACCTCGTCTGACGGGGTGCCTTGTTTCTTGGGGTACAGGTCATCGATCACCCGTCCGACCATTGCATTCACCACGTCACCGGGCTGTATGTCGGCCACATTCCGCGTGACGATGTGCTGGCCATCCCGGAACACCGAAACCCGGTCGCAGTTGTCAAAGATCTCGACCATTCGATGCGAGATATAGATGATGGAAATCCCCTGATCCGCCAGATTGCGCATGATCCCGAACAGGGTCCGAGCCTCGGATTCCGTGAGTGCGGCTGTGGGCTCGTCAAGGATCAGAATGCGGCAATCCAGCGTCAGGGCCTTTGCAATCTCGACCAGTTGCTGGTTGGAGATCGAAAGGTTCTTAACCAGAACCGAAGGATCGATGTCGCTGAGTTGGCGGAACACATCGACCGCATCACGCTCCAGTTTTTTGTAATCCATCAGCCATGACCGGCTGATATTGGTTTTGGCCATGAAGATGTTCTCGGCCACCGACACATCCGGGCACAGAGCGATTTCCTGATGGACAAAGCCGATACCCAGTTGCTGCGCCATCGTGGGTGACGAGATTTTGACCGGCTTGCCATCGAGAACGATCTGGCCGCTGTCCGGTTGCAAAATCCCGTCAATCACGTTCATCAGTGTCGATTTTCCTGCACCGTTTTCCCCTGCTATCGCGTGGATTTCTCCTTTGCGGAGTTCAAAGTCGATCCCGCGCAGTGCTTTGACCGGGCCAAAAGACTTGCTGAGGTTCGATATCCGAAGGATCACATCGTCTTGCATTGCACCACCTGTTCGGGTGTCTCTTTTTTGGTTGATGTCCTGAACCGCCCGCGAACTGATTTGGAACTGCGCGGGCGGTTCGTCGGGGAGTTCTCGGATCAGGCCGGATCGCGGCCTTCCATGTAGACGTTCAGGTCAAAGCTGTCCGCGTTGTCCTTGGTGATGACTGCAAAGCCATTGTCCACGAACGGTATCTGAACCGGGTTGAAACCGCTGGTCCGCCAATCGTTGAACGGATCGAAAATGTCCGACCGGTTTGCCAGATGCACCGCCATGAAGCCCATGAAGCCCTGTACACCCTGGTTTGGGTTCAGCGACATATGGATGTTGCCCGCTCGGATGTGTTCCAACGTGGTGGGCGTCACATCCGCGTGCATGATCAGAAGGTCCGAGCCGGCTTCCAGTTTCGCCGCAACAGCACCTTCGGCAGAACCCGCTTCGGGAATCCAGATCGCCGCCACATTCGGATTGGCCTGAATGATCGAGGCTGTCGCGCGATAGGCCGCATTGCTGTCCTGGTTCGTGGCCTGACGTCCGACCAGTTTCATGTTCGGATAATTGTCTTGCATGTATGCAATCAGCGACGTGACGCGCAGATCGTGGTTTGACTGTCCCGGATTCTCGAGAACCGCGTATTCGGCGCTGTCACCTACTTGCTTGACGATCTCTTCTGCCGCGAACTTCGCCTCGGCATGGTTGTCCGAGGTGATATAGCCGGTGCGCTTTGAGCTTGGACTGTCGGCGGCAAAGGTGACGATCTCGGTGCCATTGTCGACAGCGCGATTGATCGGCTCGATAAATGGATCGGACTGCATCGGGTGCAACAGAACACCTGCAGGCTGCTTCACCAGATCCTGCTCGAACGAGGCGATCTGCTTGGTGATGTCGTAATCCGGCGTGCCTGAGAACACGGTTTTGCAACCAAACGCCTCGGCAGCCTGTTTGAAGCCCTGGTATACCGGCACCCAATAGGGATGACCCGAGACCATCACGTTCATGATGTATGTCTCATCGGGTTCGCACATGATGCTTTCGGCCTGCGCTGGCGCGGCAGAAGCCCCGGCAACCGCCAACGCGGCGGACGCAATAATACTGTTTGCCTTCTTGATGTTCATTGGTTTCCTCCCTGCAGAATGCTCCTGCGACTGCGGCGCATTGTTCGTTCAGCACCAACTGTGCAAGAAATTTCTATATGTGATGTTTATTGCACACTCCCTGTCTAAGGGTGATGCACCGGTGGCGTCAATAATTTTTGACAAAAATTTTTGTCCTTGAAATTTATTTCGTCACCATACTCTGGATGGCTATCTTTGAAAGGGAACGTAGCGTACCGGACTTCAGTAATTCTCCGCCACTGAAGCGGTCTGCCCGTATTGTTGGAAACGGAGGGTCAAATATGGGTATCAAGCGGCACA
This sequence comes from Ruegeria sp. CDSB136, assembly GCF_059610965.1. Taxonomy (NCBI): domain Bacteria; kingdom Pseudomonadati; phylum Pseudomonadota; class Alphaproteobacteria; order Rhodobacterales; family Roseobacteraceae; genus Ruegeria; species Ruegeria sp. CDSB136. Next base: position 8,183 of record NZ_JBXWOP010000025.1, on the reverse strand, counting down.
CACCGGAAGAGATCGTCGGGAAACTACGGCAGGTTGAGGTGCTATGCGGTCAAGGGATGCGACGTGTAGATGCCATTCGCCAAGTGCAAATAACCAAGCAGAAGGACTATCGCTGGCGGAAGTAATATGGCGGTATGGGAACTGACCAACTGAAGGAACTAAAGCGCCTTCAGAAGGAAAATGAGCGTCTGTGCCAGGCAGTGTCCGATCCGACGCTGGATAAATTGAACCTTTCGGAGGCCGAGCGGGCAAACTACTAAGCCCTTAGCGTCGTCGTGCCTGCATTGAACATGTGCGAAGTCAGTTCCACAACTCAGAGCGTGGGCCTGTCGAGGGTTTCGTAAAAACCGTTCGACGCAGCGCACGGTTCCAAGAGGCCGTGCCGTTTAAGACCGGCTGGCTGCCGACATGATCGAACTCACCCGACAATAAGACCGCCACGGTTGTCGCCGGATTGCGGCTTCGCTGAAAGATGCCGGCAGCGGAGTGAACGACAATCGTGTCGAATGTCTATTTGATGACCGACGCCTGATCCACGCGCCTGATTGATACGGGGTGCACGCGCTCAATAATTGACAAACAGTTGTAACAAAACAGATCATCGTCGAGATCTCGTCAACTTCAAAGAAGACCGATGCGACTGTTTTATATCCTACTTGTACCCGTCTTCGTTGTTGTTTTGGTTATTCTTCTTATCAGTAGCCTTGTTCCGCCCGAGAACATTCGGCTTGCCACTGGGCCAAAAGACGGCGGGTATTGGCGGATTGGCCTCGAGTATCAGTCCAAGCTTGCCAGGGACGACATATCGTTAGAGCTGGTGGAAACTGCTGGTTCCGTCGAGAACATTCAAAGGCTCATTGACGGAGATGTGGACGTTGCCTTTGTGCAGGGCGGCATTCCTCTTCCCAGAGGAGAGAATCTAGAGTCACTCGGGGCTCTCTTCCCTGAACCGCTGGTGATTTTCAGACGTTCCGCCGCGCAAGTTGGCCGATATCCCGGAGATTGGCGCGGGATTCGTTTGGCTGCTGGACAAGTCGGATCAGGCACACGTGCCGCAGCACTGGCACTCATAGAAGCCGCGGGCCTTCAGGACTCGGGCATCGAATTGCAGGAAATTGGCGGATTCGAGGCCATAGACGCGTTGCGTGCTGGCGAGGCGGATGCAGCCTTGTTTGTGTCGCCTCTGGATGCGCCATACCTGACAGAGGCCATAGTCGACCCCAAGCTGGATCTGATCCAAATGGCCTTGATCGACGCCCTGTCTTTCAGATTTGTCAGCGGCCATTCCGTTGTTGTTCCAGCCGGGTCAACCTCTTTGGCCCCGCCGCGACCCGCGCATGATGTCAAAATACTGACTTTGACTGCATCGATGATCGCGACAAACGAGCTGCACCCGGCTGTTGTCGACAGGCTTGTTCATAGCGCAAACAAAATCCACGCAGACCGAACCGTTCTGCGAGCGGCCAAGGAGTTTCCAAACACCAATTCCCCTCCGGCCCCAATTAATGACGTCGCTTGGCACATGATCAACTCTGGGCCCAACATTCTTCACGATATCTTTCCATTTTGGGTTGCGGCCCAGTTTGGTCGGGTGTTGCTTTTTCTCTTGCCGATTTTATTCCTTGCGCCGCTGCTGCGTCTCGTTCCGGCCCTTTACATCTGGTTCCAAAACCGAAGAGTTTGGCGACACTATCAACACATTGCATCGCTGGAAGCAGAAATCGACGACGCTGCGACGGCCGAGGAGATTGAAGCTGTAGCGAAGAAACTCGATGACGTATCTGCGACACTCGCGAATTTGAACTTGCCACTCGCTTACCGGCAGAAGGCCTACGACGCGCGGCTGCACATCGAGCTTATTGCTCAGGAAATCGAACGCCACCGCGCCAATAGGCAACAAGAGCCCTAGTTTTTGTCGTAGTGAACTATCTCGTTTCGCTCCCCGACGTCCGGAGGAAGAACTGCTGGTCGGGTGCACCTCGTGGTTGGGTTGTAAAGTTGCACCGTCAAACGCGCCTCGAACAAAAGCCGGTTCGCCCGCAATTCGGATGTAGGACCTGTTCAAACCTATGTCCGGTTTCCGTATAGCGGTCAGTGGGACGTCAAGGCAGAGGTTTCCGCAGTGCTGACTGGAATTGAGCGTCCGGTTTCAGCCGCTTCTTGGGCATCAGACAGAAGCGCTCAGACGACCGCGTTGAACTCAATCCAAACCCAATAGACGTGGAGGAATTCTGAGGAACGCATGTATTGAGTATCTGTCTAGGTGACTCATTTGGGGTCTGGTATTAATACTTCTGTGCAGTTTGCACGCGCAAACCGATTTCTCGGTTCCTGACCTTTAGGGAGGAAAAAATGTACGCATTCAACAATCGTTTGATGATCGTCTTTGCCAGCTTTTTGTTTGTCTTTGCCTTTGCGAATACGGCATCCGCTAAATTCACGGCAGAAGACGCTGCAAAGCTCGACGCTGAAGCAGACGCAACTTTAGCCCAGTTCAAAGCCGATGCAAAAGGTGCCGACGAGGTGCTGGCGAGTGCCAAGGGTGTTTTGGTTTGTCCGAGCATCACCAAAGCCGGCCTTGGTTTTGGCGCCGAAGGCGGTCGATGTGTGCTGGTCACCGGAGCCAATGAAAAGCTGTACTACAACACCTTCGGCGTAAAGGGAGGGTTCATCGCCGGAATACAGTCTCATTCCATGATTTTGGCGCTGAATACAGACGACGCGTTGGCAAAGTTCACCAGCAATGACCGCGAGTGGGAATTGGGTGTGGATGCATCAGTGGCCGTCGCCAAAGTCGGCGCTGGAGGCGACTTGGATACCACTAACCTCAAAAGCGATATTGTATCCTTCATTTTTGGCCAAAAGGGTTTGATGGCCGATGTGAGCTGGAAAGGGTCTCGTTTCAAAAAAATCGAAATCGAACAATAATTCGGAACGTAATAAACGAAGTTTCGCGGAACCCAAAATAAATCTGAGTTCCGCGAAAACTTGTTGGTGCCGAGCATTCAAAAACTGGGAGGTCGGGTTCGATTCTTCGCAAGGACATCAGGGGCTTTCTCAGAGCCACACTTGACGGCTGCAACGTGTCTCGTCCAAGGAAGTGTCTTCAGACTGCCCGTTCAAGCCATTCCAGCGTCTTCCGGGCTGTCTGGGGCCATGTTTCGTCGAACTGTAGGTAGTGACAAGCCCTCTCTGCGACCAGAAAATCTGCAGTTTCATATAGGGAAGCCATGTTCCTTGCCGTGCTTGTCGCAACTGCCTTGTCTTCGGTTCCCGAAACAAATAGCAAAGGACAGGTTACCTTTTCAGGATCGATCAGGGTCGTCTGGCGCGCATCGAACATCCAGAAGACAAGTTCAAACAGCACGCGACCGGACTCGGTGCCAAGACGTGCGTGAATGTCGCGCTGTAGATCGTCCGGCAGTGTATTCAGACCGTATTTTGAAAGAAGATCTAAGTCCTGTCCAAGCGCGTGTTCCCAGAAAGCACCGGACGAAATGAAAAGTTTCCCCAGATCACGTTCTCCGTCAGTCGTTGCCAAAACACCGTTCATCACGCTGCTGTTCAGAAGAACGCCAGCTTTCACCGCGCGTTCAGCCGCCAACAGTTGTGCAACGACGCCGCCAAGGGAGTGACCTACGACAACCGGAGCCTCGCCGATTTCTTTGATGAACTGCCTCGCGTCATCTACGTAATCCGCGATACTCAACCCGACCAGTTTGTTATCGCGCTCTGGACCGGTTGGAAGGTCATGATAGCGGTAGGTCATGCTGTGGCAGGCATATCCCGATGCCTCATAGGACGTACGAACATTCTCCATCGTCCACGCGGCCGCGTTTGTACCTGTCAATAGAAGTACCGGAGGCCTGTCTTTTTTCGGCATTCAATATCTCCACGGATGACTTTTAGAAGACGGACGCAATGCCGTCGGATGGCCCATTTAGATTTTGCCAGATCTAATTTGGCGGCAAGGTGCCTTGATCCTTTACGTTTGCAAGGCGGACCCAGGGCAAGTTTAACCGAACAACCGCTGTGCGGACAAAGCCGTTTTGTCATCAGCTTGGGCGGCTTTTTCGGGAAGCCCGCGATGTTTGAGGGTAGCGCCCTGGGAGGCTTGAAGGCTTGGGCTGTGCTATCATTTCAAGAACCGGGTCCTCCCCGAGACTCGAATTCCTTCACCAGGCGTGGCGCTTATGATTGAATGAAGCAATGACCTTGCTCCCATGTCCTCGCCCTGCACGATTTCGATCTCGCCGTCATGAGGCCAGCCGATATCCCGAAGGTACCCCGACAGCGCAGCGGCGGCGGCCCCTGTCGCAGGATCTTCGAACACGCCACCGATTGCGAATGCATTGCGGCTGTGAAAACGGCGCGGCGTTTCCGACCAAATAAGGTTGATCGTGGTCAGATCATACTGCCGCATCAACCGCGCCCCCTCGGCCAAATCATAAGACATCTTTGCAAGCGTGCGCCTGTCTCGAAGCGCAATTAGCAAATGGTTGTTTCCCGCGTTGGCGAGCGCGGAAGGAAGGGCGGGGTCAAGATCAGTCTCTTTGAGATCGAATAGACAAAGCGCAGCCTTCACTAGGGCCGGATCCGCCGCGGCGCTACGGGTGGCGGGCGATGTCAGAGTGGTGCTTCCGTCAGCATTTGTTTCGACGGTTATGCGGCCCGCGTTCATGTTGAGCTGTATCAAGCCCTGCCCATTGTGCTCGGCCAGCACGCTACCCAGTGCAATCGTGGCATGCCCGCAAAAAGCCACCTCTTCTTCCGGGGAGAAGAACCGCACCCGCCAACCGTCATTCTGAGGTGCGGCAAATACAGTTTCAGAATAACCGATTTCCTTTGCAAGACGTTGCATCTCGGACTCGGAGGGAAGCGATTCTCCGACCACGACACCCGCGGGATTGCCACCTTCGGAGCCATCGGAGAAGGCCGCAACACGGAAAACATGCTGGTTCGTTTTATCTTTCATGATCTTGGTCCTTTTCTGCCGTTGCAGCCTTGGAACAGTCAGCCAGAAGCCGCGAAGCCAATTCTGCTCGTGCGCATTGAAACCCCGGCGTAGTGACACGCCAGGGCCGGTTACGGTCATTCATTGATGCGTGCGAGGAAATCTTGCATCTCGACGGCAATGACATCGCCATATTCCTCGAGAGCGAAGTGCCCTGTATCAAGCAGATGGAACTCCACGTCATCTAGATCAGCCTTGTAGGGGTGGGCACCTTCAGCCGGGAAGATGTGGTCGTTCTTTCCCCATACAATCAGCGCCGGAGGCTGATGCTCTCTGAACAGGGCCTGCCACTTTGGGTATTCCGCGACGTTGGCACCGTAGTCCAAGAACATCTCAAGCTGGATTTCTTGGTTTCCTGGGCGGTCAAGCAGATACTGGACGTGCCAGAAGTTGTCGGGATTTACCGTCGAGACGTCGCCAACACCATGGGTAAATTGCCATTTGGTAGCATCAAGGGTCAGGAAGCCGCGCAATGCATCGCCGTTCTCGGCGCTTGGGTCGGCCCAATATGTCTTGATTGGGTCCCAGAACTCCCGCAATCCCTCTTCGTAAGCATTGCCGTTCTGAATGATAAAGCCGGTAACACGTTCGGGGTGTTCGGCAAACATCCGGTAGCCGATGGGCGCGCCGTAATCCATCAGATAGACGGCGTAGCTATCGACCCCTTTTGCGTCGATCAAACGCGTGACTGTGTTTGCTGCATTGGCAAAGCTATAGTCATAGCTTTCGGCGGAAGGCATGTCCGATGCACCGAAGCCAAGATAGTCTGGAGCAACCACGTGGTACTCTTCGGCCAAGATTGGGATCAGTTCGCGGAACATGTGCGATGAAGTGGGAAAGCCGTGAAGAAGCAGGACTGTAGGGTTCGAGGGGTCTCCGGCCTCGCGATATGCAATGGTGTGCCCGTCGATATCCATCGACTTCATGTTGACGGCAAATGGGCTTTCAGCCGCGATAGCATTGTTGGGCAGGGCCGCTGGCAAAAGTGTTGTAGCAGCAAGAAGCGCCGCAAGTGCGGGAGGGTGCAACCGTTGTGTCATTGATCAGTTCCTTTCAGGGTTTGGTTGGAGAGCCGGGTGCTTTGAAGGCACGCATGGCAATGGATTCGGCCCTCAGGGCCTCGTTTTCACGGCGCAACGCCGCAATCTCTTCATGTGCCTCATCAACCGTGAGGCGACGCGGTATGTGGCTGGGGCAATTCCAGTCGAAGGCCTCAACGGTGATAAGGACTGCGCGCTCGGGACGCGCCGGATAGGATTGGTCGTGAAACTGACCCAGAACTTCGGGATTGTCGGCGCCTTCAATCAGGCGAGCACGTCCCCAGATTTTCAGTCGGCGGCGGTTGGGGTAGTCCATTAGGATCATCGATAACCGATCGTTGCCCGATAGGTTCCCGGTGCTGATGTACTGTCGGTTTCCGAGGAAGTCGGCGTAGCCGAGCGTTTGTGATGACAGCACCTTCAGAAAGCCGGTCGGGCCGCCGCGGAATTGGACGTATGGCCACCCAGTTTGGGACACCGAAGCCTGATAAAACCCGTCTCGTTCGGCGATGAAGCGGACCTCTTGGGGGCCGAGCTCATCGGGGTATGCCACGTCGTTGGCCAAGAATTTGCTGTATGTCTCCGCCGAACCCATTCGCGACTGCTGAAAGCGGACAGCGGGTGTAAAGGCGATGGTCGCGAAGGCTCGTGCCATAGCGTTTTCCTTTCGGACGTTAGTTAGTTTTTTTAAGTGATCCGCCCGAGTGGGCCGTTTGTAGTGCCAAATTTGTGAGCCCCTGGGCGGTTTGACAAACGACTATATCTATCGCAGGATTAGAAAAACTTAGCCAAAGATATGATCCGGAAAAACTATCCCCTCAACGCGCTTCGCGCCTTTGAAGCCGCCGCACGCCATCTCAGTTTTGTCGCAGCAGCCGAAGAGTTGTCAGTGACGCCGGCCGCGATCAGTCACCAGATTAAGAAATTGGAAGGGTTTCTCGGTGTTTCTCTTTTTCGACGGCGAGCGCGAGGCCTGGTCCTTGTCGAGGCGGGGCAGCTCTTGGCCAAGGAGCTGCAAACAGTGTTTGCAAACCTCGATCAGGCGATGGAGCATGTGGCAGAAGCGGACAAGGGGGGCTCGTTGGCGTTGACCGTGGCGCCTACATTTGCCGCCATGTGGTTGATCCCAAGGCTGCAGAAATTCTATTCTCAGCATCCCGATATCGACGTGCGGATTTCGACGAGCCTTGGTCTTGTCGATTTCCAGCGCGACGATTTTGACGCCGCCATTCGGCTTGGGCATGGAGAATGGCCCGGTCTTGAAGCCATCAAGCTTTTTGATGAATCCGTGATCCCGATGTGCAGCCCGCGCCTGCTGGAAGGGCCAAATGCGATCAGAACGCCGTCTGATCTGAGGAAACATGTTCTGCTGCACAATCATTCAATGGACTTTGATCCCAACGCGCCAACTTGGCAGACTTGGCTGGACACCAGCGGTACGCAAGACGTGGACGCCACGCGTGGGATGCATTTCAGCCTTCCGGATCATGGGCTACAAGCCGCCATCGATGGCGCTGGCGTTGTTCTGGGTTGGCGGTTTCTTTCTGCAAAAGATGTCCAGGCCGGGCGCGTGGTTGAACTTTTTGATCTGGCAATTCCTCTCGGGTCCACATTTCACCTTGTTTATCCAGAGGCGCATTCTCGACGTCCAAATATTGCCGCGCTTCGCGATTGGATGTTGCGAGAGCTCAAAGACCCCGAAATGGAAAGCGTAAGTTCGAGCAGATCTTAGAGCTTCCTTTTGTTGCGAATGGCTGGGATGCAGGCGACGAGGGCAGTATTGCGAGAACGCGGCAAATGTCAGTCTTCCGCCGTTCCTAACCACTACTGCGCAATTCAGCTTAGTCGCCTTTGGCCAAATGCTAACCAATGGCAAGATCGAGACTTACTTAACACCAGATTAACCAAGACTAACCGCCTCTAACACATCGACGTGCGCGCTGTAGCGCGAAAACACGCAAAGGGTCGCATTGGCAACTCCCAGTGTCTCCTGGAAAACGGAGACGTCGGTATCATGGTGGCTTGTCTGCCGGGGCAGCATCGTTCGACACTACGGTATCAGCCACGTGCAAGGGAAGACGAAGTTCGTCTCGTAGCTGACAAGAACGCACTGTCGCGGCAATACGGCA